>DATJAI010000127.1:0-21291 GCA_035516415.1 Binatia bacterium
CGCACGTTCTTTTACTTTCTTTGATTACTCCGTGCTCTCCGTGCCTCCGTGGTGAACAAGCATTTATCGAGGACTCATAATGTCATTACGCGAAACCTTTGAACAAAACACCGACCGCCGCTACATCATGTTCGGCGGCAAGGGCGGACTGGGAAAAACCACCTTCTCCGCCGCCACGGCTTTCTGGCTGGCACAGCAGGGACACAAGGTGCTGGTCTTCTCCGTCGATCCGCAGGCATCGCTGAGCGACATCTTCCAGCGCGACATCTTCGGCAAGGGGGCGGTGGAGATCATGCACAACCTCTACGCGCAGGAGGTGGATGCCGACTCGCACATCCACCAATACCAGGAGCAGATCCGGAAGAAGATCCTGGATATGTACGGACTGGAGCAGGTGCCCGAGGAGATCGAGCAGTACATCCAGGCCGCGTCGGCAGAACCCGCCATGGAGGAGTCCGCCATTTTCGACGCGGTGGTCGACATCGTGGTGGGCGGCGAGTACGACTATTACATCTACGACCTCGTGCCGCTCGGCCACGCGCTGTACTACCTGTCGATGGCCAAGGTCTATGACGAGTGGATCAATCGCATCACCCGTCTGCGCCAGGAGATGCGCGAGCACGAGGAGATGGTGGCGCGCATCAAGCGCGAGAAGTCCACGGAAGAAGATCACATCCTGACCGAACTGAATTACATCAAGGACCGCATCAACCAGTCGTCGCGCATACTCACCGACAAGCAGAAGACCGCCTTCTTCTTTGTGGTGGTGCCGGAAGAGATGATCATTCTCGACACGGAAAAGGCGGCGCAACTGTTTTCGAAGTTCGACGTGCCCATTGCCGGCTACGTGGTGAATCGCGTGCTGCCGACGAACCTGGGCGACCAGGACATTCCGCCGTATTTCAAGCAGCGTTTGAGCATGCAGGGCGACTATCTCCGCAAGATCGACCAGGTCTTCGGCAAAGATGTGGTTGGCCGCGTGCCTGAACTGGAGCGCGACGTCACCGGTCTGGCGATGATCGAGAAGCTGGCCGGCATCATGTACGGCAACGGGAGAAGGTGAGCGGATTATGGCTGAGATAAAAGAGAGTTTCACGGAATTTATTGCGGCGCACCCCGGCATGAAATTCATGTTCTTCGGCGGCAAGGGGGGCGTAGGCAAAACGGTAATGGCGGGCGTGGCTGCGCTCCATCTGGCGCAGCAGGGCAAGCGCACCATCCTGGCTTCCACCAATCCCGTGCATAGCCTGAGCGGCCTGCTGGACCAGAACGTTTACGGCGCGCCGACTGCCGTCAGGGGCGCGCAGAACCTGTGGGCCTACGAAATCGACACCAAGGAGACCATCGAGCGTTCCAAGCAGGACATCAAGACGAAGATCCGCTGGTTCCTGAAGTTCGCCGAAGTCTCGACCCAGGCCGATGCTTTTGTCGAGAGCGCCACCATGAATCCGGCGTTCGAGGAATCGGCGATGTTCGAGAACATGGTCGACCTGATGTTCAAGAACGAGTACGACGCCTACGTCTTTGATACCGCCCCCACCGCCAATGCGCGGCGCCTGCTGGGCATGAGTAAGGTGTATTCGCTCTGGGTCAACAAGATGGTGAAGTCGCGCGAGGAGGCGCAGTCGCTGCGCGAATTGCTGTCGTTCACGAAGAAGAAGGAGCAGGACCCGCTGATGGAATACCTGCTCAGCTTCCGCGAACGAATTTCGCACGCGCGCGAGTTGCTGACCGACGACCAGCAGACCGCATTTTTCTTTGTGACCTTACCGGAAGCCCTGCCGATTGCGGTCATCAAGCGGTTCATCAACTGGTTCCGTGATTTCGGAATTCCGGTTGGCGGCGTAATCGTGAACATGCTGATTCAGAAGAACCAGGTCAAGGATGACTCTCCCGAGTTCGTGCGCAACCGCGTTGCCATGCAGGATGCCTACATGGAGGAAATCTGGCGCGACTTTGACAATGTTCGCGCGGTCGTTCCCTTGCTCGACAACGAAGTCCGCGGCGTAGAAGCGCTGGCGAAAGTTGGAGAGTACGTTTTTCCGGCGAAGCCGGTCGCCGCGCCTTCGTAGAACTCGCATCGAAATCGGCAAAACAGGCTTGCGCGGCGCAGCCGGAGCTGCGCCCTGGAGGGCTGCTCCGAAGGGGGACCTGTTTACAGGCGGAGCTTGGGAACAATCGCGCCGGTACTTCGGCTGTAGTCGTCGTATTCCGGACCGAAGGTACTGATCATGGTCCGTTCTTCAATCCTGCTCTTGAGTTTGAATCCGGCATATAAGAGCAGCACGGCGATCGCTCCGCGCATTTGGCGGCGCTCCAGTGCCGTGCCCAGCATGGCAAGGATCATTCCCGAGTAGATGGGGTGGCGCACCCAGCGATAGGGGCCGCTCCGCACAAGCTCATGGCCAACCTTTACCGTGACCGCACCGCTCCAATTCGCCCCGAGATAGGCTCGGGCCCACACCGCCAGAGCCAGGCCGGCAGCGGTGATGGCGATCCCGGCTATCTCGCTCAGCAAGCTCGCCGGAAACAGGCGAATGCGGAGCCAGTCCCTGGGAACTTCGCCGCTGAACATAAGGAAGAAGGCCGCGACCGTGAGCACCACGTACGACAGGCCGTGACGAAATGCCTTCCCGCGTCTCGGTCGGCTTGGTCCGGATCGCCCAGATGACCCACAACACGAAAAACCCCATCCACAGCCAGCCGCAAACCGACATTCCATTCATGAGCAACCCCCCGAGCACATTACGTTAGCGCAGCGGGAATGGTCCCGGCAGCGCTTGAGCGCGCGGCAGGGGGCTCGAAAGTTCGAGATGAAGGAAACTGGACGGCGGCGTGATAGCGGGTTCCAACAACCTCGTCCCGGCCGCCATCCTGCCTGCTATGAAAACCGCAGCGGGGAAAACGGCGTGAGATCGAAATCCGGCGCATGCCCCGCCAGCAGCTGCGACATGAGCAGCGCCGTCACCGGCGCCAGCAGGATGCCATCGCGATAATGTCCGGTCGCCGCGTAGTATCCGGTGAGCGAGGTGGCGCCAAGAATCGGGAGCCCGTCGGGCGAGCCGGGGCGCAGTCCCGCCCATGCATCGTGAATGCGCATGCGGCCAATTTCCGGCGCGACGGCTGTCGCTGCCTTGTGCAGCCGCTGCACCGTGCCGGGATCGACCCGTTTGTCGTAGCCGGCTTCCTCCACGGTTGCGCCCAGCAGCATGCGACCGTCGCTGCGCGGGACGATATACACCTCGGGCGTGCGGACGACATGCCGGATCAGCGGGCCGGCGGCGTGCGATCCCGCCTGCGGCACCACGCAAATCATCTGCCCCTTCACCGGACGGGTGGGTACTCCGAAGGGCCTGATCTGCGACGCCCAGGCTCCAGCGCAGTTCACGACGGCCGCGGCGGCATAGAAGGACTTGCTGGTGCGCACGCCCGTCGCCCGCCCACCCAGTACCGCGACCTCCGCCACCGCTGAACCAGTGACAAAATCCGCTCCCAGCGTTCTTGCGGCCTTCTCCAGCGCGCCGCCCAGCCTGCGCGGATCGACGCTGCGCTCGGGCAGAAAATACGCGCGCTCGCGCATTGCGATCCCGGGCTCCAGATGCGAGAGGTCGGCATCGTCGAGCGCCCGCGCGCCTTCACAGTTGGGCAGTTCGCCGTCCTGCAGGAACGCAATTGTGCCCATATCGCGCAGGTCGGGAGACTCGAAGGCTTCTGCCCGCAGCTCGTCAGCAAAGGCGGGATACATGCGAGCGCTGGCCGCCATCAGCGACCCCAGTGGCGGAGGACTGGCGGGATCGCAGTGTGCGATCATGCCCCCGGCGGCGTGCGTGGCCTCGCGCGCCGGCCTCTCCTTCTCGACTACGAGGACCCTGGCTCCGCCCTGCCGCAAACGCCACGCCAGCGACAACCCGATGACACCTGCGCCGATAACGACGACGTCCCACGTTTTCACGGTTCGATTGTAGTGGAGGGGAAAACCGGAAGGAGCGACCTCGGCCTGACCGGAAACGCGGAACCGTTCAGGGAGGGCTTAGAGCCGCAAACACCCCACTGCCATAGAAGGCGTCGGTTGCATCCATGGCCAAACCTGCGGATTGCGCGTCATCGGCGCCACCGAAGTAGCGGTAAATGATTGGTACGTCTGCCCCTGCGCCGGCTGCGCGGTAATAAAGAGAAAGAGCAACAGAAATATCAGGAACAGCAGGGTGAGCAGGAGCGCCAGCGCGGCGTTTGCCGGGTTCCAGTTCATGCCGAACAATGAATTGTGAGAGTGTGCCTTGCCGTGCATAGCCGTGTCCTCCTGGCCAGGCGGCCCGAAAGAGAATGCGGGCCTGAGTGGAAGAGGCGCCGGAATGCCCAAGGAGAGGCGGTGAGCGACTTACCCGCCCGGGGCATGGCGGTAAGCTAGGAAACATCGCCGAAAGCCCCCCTCCGGGACACCCACCAGAATTTCACAACCACGGCGAACATTTGTCAGTGACATGCGGCCTGGTGCGCGGTGATGCCGACCCGGCAGGATGGCCGTACCGCAGCGGAAACGGGCGCCGCCGACGATCAGCAGCCCTTCACACCTGCAAACATCTGTATGTGACACGCGTCACAAATTGATTGCGCGTCCATCACAGCCCCCGCCCCCTCCTGCGCCTATGTTGGATAGTACAGAGGCCCAAGTTCATGCGTGACGGCGAATCTCGCCGTCCTGGGGGAACAGATACGTGAAAACAACGGAATGCCGGGATTCGTCCGCCGTCAGCCCTTCTGACAGTTCAGCGGCGGGCAGCGAAGCCTTGCCGCGCACCTCGTCGAAGGCCGAACAAGCTGCGGGAGGGAATAACATGCCCAGAACCCAAGTGACACTGGACGGCAACGAAGCCGTCGCGTGGGTGGCGTACCACGTCAGCGAGATCGCCGCTATCTACCCCATTACTCCCTCTTCGCCCATGGGTGAATCGTCCGATGCCTGGTCGGCCCTGGGCGACAAGAACATCTGGGGCACGGTGCCCAGGGTCATCGAGATGCAGAGCGAAGCCGGCGCGGCCGGCGCTTTGCACGGAGCGATCCAGGCAGGTGCGCTGGGCACGACGTTCACCTCGGCGCAAGGCCTGCTGCTGATGATTCCCAACATGTACAAGATCGCGGGCGAACTGACGCCCACGGTGATTCACGTCGCGGCCCGCTCCATCGCCGCCCATGCGCTGTCGATTTTCGGCGACCACCAGGATGCCATGGCCATCCGCCCGACCGGCTTTGCCCTGCTCTCGTCGAATTCGGTACAGGAAGCCATGGATCTGGCGCTGATTGCCCACGCCGCAACCCTGGAATCGCGCATACCGTTTCTGCATTTCTTCGACGGCTTCCGCACCTCGCACGAGGTTGCCAAGATCGACCAGCTCTCGCTCGACGACATGAGGGCCATGATCGATGACGACCTGGTGCGGGCGCACCGGGCACGCGCGCTCTCGCCCGACCATCCCGTGCTGCGCGGCTCGGCGCAGAATCCCGACGTCTATTTCCAGGGCCGGGAGTCGGTGAATCCGTACTATCTGGCCTGCCCGACCATCGTGCAGAACGTCATGGACCGGTTCTTCCGGGTAGTGGGCCGCGAATACAGGCTGTTCGAGTATGTCGGCGCGCCGGATGCGGAGCGGGTCATCGTCCTTATGGGCTCGGGCGCCGAAACAGCCCACGAAACCGTTGACTACCTCACGGGACAGGGCAAGAAGGTCGGCATTCTGAAGGTCCGCCTGATGCGACCGTTTTCGGTGGAGCATTTCCTGCAGGCGCTTCCGGCAACCGTGAAGAGCATTGCCGTGCTCGATCGCACCAAGGAGCCGGGCGCGATTGGCGAACCGCTCTACCAGGATGTGGTTACCGCGCTGACCGAGGGCTTCACCGCGGGCAAAGCGCCGATGGTCCGCTTCCCGAAGGTGATCGGCGGCCGCTACGGCCTCTCGTCGAAGGAATTCACGCCGGCCATGGTCAACTGCGTTTTCGAGGAGCTGGGCAAAGCGTCGCCACAGAACCACTTCACCATCGGCATCAACGACGATGTCACCCATAGCAGCCTGAGCTATGACGCGTCGTTCTCGACCGAGCCGGCCGATACCGTCCGCGCCATGTTCTACGGACTGGGCGCCGATGGAACCGTGGGAGCGAACAAGAACACCATCAAGATTATCGGCGAAGAGACCGAGCTGAACGTTCAGGGCTACTTCGTCTATGACTCGAAGAAATCGGGCGCGGTGACCACCTCGCATCTGCGCTTCGCCAAAAAGCCCATTCGTTCGACCTACCTCATCTCACGCGCCAACTTCGTCGCCTGTCACCAGTTCAGCTTCATGGAGCGGCTCAACGTACTGAGCGCCGCCGATCCCGGCGCGGTCTTCCTGCTCAACAGCCCCTTTGGGCCGGATGAAGTGTGGGACAATCTGCCACGCTCCGCGCAGGAAGCAATCGTCAAAAAGAAGCTGCGCTTCTATGTGATTGACGCCGTGGATGTGGCCCGCAAGGCCGGAATGGGTGGGCGCATCAACACCGTCATGCAGACCTGCTTCTTCGCCATCAGCGGCACTCTTCCCCGCGAGGAAGCCATCGGGGCCATCAAGCACTCCATCGAGAAGACCTACGGACGGCGCGGCGAGTCGGTGGTGCGCAAGAATTTCGCGGCGGTGGACTCGGCGCTGGAAAACCTGCACGAGGTGAAAGTCCCGCAGGCGGTCACTTCGAAGTTCGACATTCGTCCCGCGGTGGCGCCTAACGCTCCCGATTTCGTGCGCAATGTCGAGGCGCTGATGATGATCGGCGAGGGCGACCAGGTGCCGGTCAGCGCCATGCCCATCGACGGCACCTTTCCCACCGCCACGACCAGGTGGGAGAAGCGCAACATCGCGCTGGAAATTCCCGTCTGGGATGAGGAGCTCTGCATCCAGTGCGGTAAGTGCGTGATGGTTTGCCCGCACGCGGTCATTCGGGCCAAGGTTTACGATCCCCGGACGGTCAATCACGCCCCCGAGGGCTTCCAGACCGCCGTTCCCAAGTGGCGCGAATTCACAGAGTTAAAGTACACATTGCAGGTTTCACCTGAAGATTGCACCGGGTGCGGGCTGTGCGTCGCCATCTGCCCGGCCAAGAGCAAGAGCGAAGCCAAACACCGCGCCATCAACATGGAGCCGCAGCCGCCGCTGCGCGAGAAGTACAACGAGTACTGGAACTACTTCCTGGCGATTCCCGAGCTGTCGCGCGAGAAGCTGTCTCATGTTCAGGTGAAGGACGCGCAGCTGCTGGAGCCGCTCTTCGAGTTCTCCGGCGCCTGCGCGGGGTGTGGCGAGACGCCGTACCTGTCCACGCTGACCCGGCTGTTCGGCGATCGTGCGCTCATCGCCAACGCCACCGGTTGCTCGTCGATTTACGGTGGCAACCTGCCGACGACCCCCTACACGGTGAACGCCGAGGGCCGCGGGCCGGCCTGGAACAACTCGCTGTTTGAGGACACGGCGGAGTTTGGCATGGGCATGCGCCTGGCTGTTGACCGGCAGAACCAGTACGCCAGGGAACTGGTCCAGCGGCTGGCGCCGAAAATCGGTGACGATCTCGCCGTCGATATTCTGAGCGCCGACCAATCCACCGAGGAAAATATCTTCGCGCAGCGGGAGCGGGTGAAGGCTCTGAAAGAGAAGCTGGCGCGCGACAGCTCGCCGGAGGCGCGCGACCTGCTTGTGGTGGCTGACAACCTGGTGCGGAAGAGCGTGTGGATCGTGGGCGGCGATGGATGGGGCTACGACATCGGCTACGGCGGCCTCGATCACGTGCTGGCTTCCGACGCCAATGTCAACATCCTGCTGCTGGATACGGAGGTGTACTCCAACACCGGCGGGCAGATGTCGAAGGCCACGCCCATCGGAGCGGTGGCGAAGTTCGCGGCCGGCGGCAAACACATGCCGAAGAAAGACATCGCCATGATGGCCATCAACTATGGCCGCGCCTATGTCGCGCACATTGCCATGGGCGGCAACGATAGCCAGACCATGAAGGCCTTCATGGAAGCGGACGCCTACGAGGGCCCGTCGCTGATCATCGCCTACAGCCACTGCATCGCGCACGGCTACGACCTGGTGCATGGCCTGGACCAGCAGAAGCTGGCGGTCAACTCCGGACACTGGCCACTGTTCCGCTACAACCCGGTGCTGGCGAGAGAAGGGAAGAACCCCTTCGTGCTGGACTCGCGGGCGCCCAGCATTCCGCTGGAGCAGTACATCTATAACGAGACGCGCTATACCATGCTGGTCAACAGCAATCCGGACGAGGCCAAGAAGCTGTTGCACGCGGCGCAGGAAAACGTGAACGAGCGCTGGCGGCTGTACCAGCACATGGCGAACATGAGCTTCGAGAAGAAGTAGGTTGCGTGGTGCCAGGAATGATTGATCCACGTTTGGGTAGTGCGGCGCTTTAGCGTCGCGTAAAGGGCTCTTGACGAGACGGGCTTTAGCCCGGGTCCGTGTGACAAAAACCTATTTCGTGACGGCTTCGGCTTACATGCACCAGAACCTGTTTCAACGGACGGAAACTGCCGATCTTTTGCTGGCGGCGCTGTTTCGATACCGCGATGCCGGCGAATTCGCCCTTCACGAATTCGTGATTATGCCGAATCACATCCATCTGCTGTTATCGGTCGTTGACAACCAAGCGATCGGACGCGCCATGCAGATGGTCAAGGGTGGGTTTTCCCATGCGATAGGGCAATCCGGGCTGAAGTTGAAAGCCGTTTGGCAACCGAGCTACTACGAACGTCGCGTCTGTGATGCAGCGGAGTATGCCCGGATGCGGAACTACATTCACCAGAATCCAGTGCGTCGAGGACTGGCCGAGGTAGCAACGGGATATCCGTATTACTCCGCGAGCACATCCCGTCGTCTGGATGAGGTACCCCAGAGGCTAAAGCCTGGCGTTCAACAGGCCGAGCTTACGCGGGCCTGAAGGCCCGTACTACCCGAGCTCGAAAATATGATGAAGATAGTTCGCGAGATTTAACCCGGAAGGGCGAATCCGCCCGTAAGCAACGCCTGAAGAGGATTGTGGCGGCTGCGGAATAAGAGGAGGCAACACCATGATCGACCTGTCGACCAACTATCTGGGACTGAAGCTGAAGAATCCGGTTGTGGTTTCGGCCTCCCCGCTCACGGAGAAGCTGGAGAACTTTGCCCGGCTGGAAGAAGCCGGGGCCGCAGCCATCGTGATGTACTCGCTGATGGAGGAGCAGATCGAGGCCGAGAGCGAGAACATCGACAACGCGCTGGAGTACGGCGCCAACAGCTACGCCGAATCCACGTCGTACTTCCCCGACATGCAGAAATACCACGTCGGGCCGGACCGTTATCTGGAGCTGCTGCACAAGGGCAAGGCGTCGGTGAGCATTCCGGTCATCGCCAGCCTGAATGGCAGCTCGCCGGGCGGATGGGTGCGTTATTCCGAGTACATGGAGCAGGCCGGGGCCGACGCGCTGGAGCTGAACATCTTCGACGTTCCCACGGACCCGTCGCTCTCCGCCGACGATCTGGAGGCACGCTATTGCAATCTGGTGGCCGCCATCCGCAAGAACGTCCGCATTCCGATTGCGGTGAAACTGGGACCCTACTTCACCTCCTGCGCCAATTTCGCCCGGCGGCTCTCGGAGGCCGGCGCCGACGGTATTGTCATTTTCAATCGCTTCTATCAGCCCGACTTCGATCTGGAGGAGATGGAGGTCACGCCCAACCTGGTGCTCAGCAGCCCGCATGAGCTGCGGCTGCGGTTGCACTGGGCCGCAATTCTCTACCACCAGGTCGAGACCTACATTGCCGTCACCGGCGGGGTGCACGATGCCACCGACGTGTTGAAGTGCATGATGGCCGGGGCGCACGTGGCGATGATGACTTCGGCGCTGCTGAAATACGGCATCGAGCACATCGGCGTGGTGCTGGCGGGCATGGAAACCTGGATGGAGGAGCACGAATACGTCTCCGTCCGCCAGATGCGCGGCAGCATGAGCCTGGTCAACATCGAGAACCCGACGGCATTTTTGCGCGGCAACTATCTGAAGATGCTCAGCTCGTATACCTGGCGCGAACCGGGCACGGCATTGACCACGTACTGATCCCGCTTGTGGCGCGGGCCGTGGAGCTGCGCCGCTGGTATGATGGCCAGCGTGGCGAAGCCTTCGCGCGGGAAATTCATCACCTTCGAAGGGTTGGACGGGTGCGGCAAGAGCACGCAACTGGAGAACCTTGCCTGCGCGCTGCGCCAGGGCGGAATCGGCGTGGTGACCACGCGCGAGCCGGGAGGCACGGAGATCGGCGAGCGGATCCGCGCCGTGCTGCTGAATTCGCGCACCGAGGGGCTGGATCCGTGGGCCGAGATGGCGCTGATGTTCGCCTCGCGCGCTCAACTGATCGCGGAAGTGATCCAGCCGGCGCTGGAAGCGGGCAAGTGGGTGCTCTGCGATCGCTTTACCGATTCTACCGAAGCATACCAGGGCGGAGGCCGCCGGATTGGCAGCGAGCCGGTGCTGCGTCTCCATGCGATGCTGTGCCGCGGGCTGTGGCCGGAGCTGACCATCCTGATGGACTCGGAGGTGAGCGCCAGCGTCAGGCGTGCGCGCCGGCGCAACCAGGCTGCCGGGCAGGACGAGAACCGCTTCGAGAAAGAAAGCCATGCGTTCTTCACGCGGGTGCATGAGGGTTTTCTGGAAATCGCGCGGCGCGAGCCGCAGCGCGTGGCGCTGGTGGATGCCCGCCCGCCCATGGAGGCAGTGCACGGCGAAATCGTGCGGATCGTTCGCGAGAGATTGATGTGAAGGCGCACTCTTCAACAGCTGAAGAAACGACGTTCGCCGGAAGAATGTGATGCCGTTTTCTGATTTCCATGGCAATGGCGATACGGTCCGCGCGATGCGCGAGATGCTGGCGCGGGGGCACTTTCCCCACGCCATCATCCTTTCCGGACCGCCGGGTTCGGGCAAGTTCACGCTCGCTCAGATGATGGCCAAGGCGATGAACTGCCTGGAACGTCCCGTTACAGAAAGGCTGCCCGACTTCTGCGGCCGGTGCGCCAATTGCGTCCGCATCGCCGAAGCCGATGCGCTGGAGGAGCGCTGTGCCGAGGCGGTGGAGGTGCGGGAGAACCTGCGCGAAGCCGACCGGCGCGAGACCCGCATCTTCGTCCAGACCCATCCCGACGTGCTGATCGTTCCGCCCGACCCGCCACAGATGCTGGTGAAGGTGGACCAGGTGCGGCATGTGATCCGCGAGATCTATTTCCGGCCGGTGGAAGGCCGAGAGCGGGTGTACATCTTCAGCGACGCCGATTTCATGAAGGAGGCGGCAAACGCGCTGCTGAAAGTGCTGGAAGAGCCGCCGCAGTTTGCCACCCTTTTCCTGCTGACCGATAACCCCGCCGCGCTGCTGCCGACCATCCGTTCGCGCTGCATGCAGCTGCGGCTGGCGCCGCTTGCGGCAGGGGAGATCGAGCAGTATCTGGCGGAGGCGCATCCGGAGTGGAAGCCGCGCGAGCGCCAGCTGGTGGCGCGGGTTTGCGCCGGGGGATTAGGGCGGGCGCGCAACTTCGATCTCGTCGCGTACCAGGCGTCCCGGCAGGACGCCCTCGTTCTGCTGGGAGCCGCCATGCAATCGCCGGGCGGCGGCGGTTCGCTGCGGCCGCCGGCTGAAGACCATAGCGTTTTGTTTCGCATGACCGACGCCTACCGCTCCGGCGCGGAAGGGAAGGCGAAGACCGGGCAGCTGGTCCGGACAACGTATTCGCTATTGCAGGACCTGCTGTTTCTGCGCTCGGGAACCCCGGAAATGGTACGCAACCAGGACATCCAGCCGCATCTGGCGCGCATGGCTGAGCAAGTGGACTTTGCGTGGATTACCCATGCCGCACAACGGTTGGGCGACCTGGAGAGCGGCATGCGGCGCAACCTGCTGCGGTCGCTGGCGCTCGACAGCTTTGCCGCCGCGCTGGAGCGCTGACACCAAAGTCGTATCAGGTTACTGATTGTGTTGCGGTTTCGCCTGTGTTAGGGTATCGCTAAGTTCACACCGTGGAGAGCCTCGGAGTCGGCCACGCCGGGGAACCTGCCAGATTGTTGCGGCGCGTTTCGCCTCCGGGATGACAATCGCCGAAAGGCTGGTGTGCATACCCCAGGAGCAAACACCATGAAAGATGCCATGGATGCCACCGCCGTAGGACGAGCTGTTGATCCGGAGGTGTTTGCCAACCGCAAGCTCATCCGTCCCGCGCTGAACCGTAACGACCATCCGCGCCAGGAAGGCGAGCGCCGCGAGCGGCCGGAGCGCTCCAACGGCAAGAAGACGCCGCCACCGGAGCAGACCCACGCCGAGAATTTCTATTACCAGAAGCAGATGCAGGCCAGGACGCCCATGGTGCTGGTGCTGCAGGACGGCGAAGAGGTCCACGGCATCATCGAGTGGTATGACAAATACTGCCTGAAGGTGAATCGCAACGGCGCGGCGAACCTGCTGGTCTACAAGCCCAGTATCAAGTACATGTACAAGGAAAGCGAAGGCGGGCAGAGAAAGTAGATCGAGTTTGTCGGCCGGCAGCCAGCTTCACAGTTTCGGCAGCACGATTCCTTTCTGCGCCTGATACTTCCCCCCGCGATCCCTGTAGCTGGTCTCGCACATCTCATCCGACTGGAAAAAGACGATCTGGCAAAGGCCTTCATTGGCGTAGATTCGCGCCGGCAGCGGTGTCGTGTTGGAAATCTCGAGGGTGACGAAACCTTCCCACTCGGGCTCGAACGGGGTCACGTTCACGATGATGCCGCAGCGCGCGTAGGTCGACTTGCCGACGCAGATGGTCAGCACGTCACGCGGGATCTTGAAGTACTCCACCGAGCGTGCAAGGGCAAAGGAGTTCGGGGGAATGATGGCGACGTCGGTCTGGATGCTGACAAACGAGCGTTCGTCGAATTTTTTGGGATCGACGATGGTGCTGTTGACGTTGGTGAAAATCTTGAATTCGTCGGCCACGCGCAGGTCGTAGCCGTAGGAAGAGAGACCGTAGGAGATGACACCCGCGCGGATCTGCTTCTCCGAGAAAGGGTTGATCATATCGTGCTCGGCGGCCATTTTGCGGATCCAGCGGTCACTCTTGATGGACATGAGGCTCCTGGGGCTAAAGCGGCTATGGTAAAGAAGCGGCGGTAATTGCCGACGTGGCAAAACTCGGCAGAACTGGAACGACCCGGCCATCTTACGGAATGTAGCATTGATTGACAATGGGTGCCGGCTTCACTACGATTCGCCCATCCGCCCGCGAAGCTGAAAGTACTTACTGCGGAGCTGTGAAGTCGGATAGAATCACAGCAGTATCTGCGGTGCGCGAGCGGCACCCTGCGGAGCTACCCGTGATCAAACTGGACCTGATCAACGAAGTCGTCAGCAAGACCGGCGTCACCAAAACCAAGGCGGAAATGGCGGTGGAAACCGTCTTCGAGAGCATGAAGAAGTCGTTGGCCCGCGGCGACCGCATTGAGCTGCGCGGCTTTGGGGTCTTCACCGTCCGGCCGCGCAAGACGGGCATCGGCCGCAATCCACGTACCGGCGCCGAGGTCAACATTCCGCCGGGCAAGGCGGTGCGCTTCAAACCCGGCAAGGAGTTGCAGTCGATCGAATAGTGCGACGCTGCAGGCGCGCCAGGCACCGAGCCGGAGAACTGTGCGCGCCGGCCGCCTGCACGTGCCTGCCGATCATCCAAACCCTGACGATGTCTGATCCCACACCACCTGCTTCCTATACCTTCGAAGTTTCTTCCTATCCGCAGGTTTTTGTCGCTGCCCCGGCGCGGCGCCGGCGGTACTGGCTGCACATCCTGCTTCTGCTCCTGACAGTTTTCACAACGCTGGTGGTGGGAGCGCGACTGCAATATAACTTCGCCCACGATTTGCCGGCGTTCACCACCGACACGCTGGCCCTGCCGCTGTTTCCGGTGCGATGGATCCTGCAGGAGCCGGCGCGGCTGAAGCTGGGAATTCCGTTTTCGCTCACGCTGCTGGGAATTCTGCTGGCGCACGAGTGCGGACATTTTGTGGTCGCCGAGAGAAACGGAGTTTACGCCACGCTGCCGTACTTTGTGCCCGCGCCCACGCTGATCGGCACATTCGGCGCGCTCATCCGCATCAAGTCGCCCATTCGCTCCCGCAAGGCGCTGTTCGACATCGGAATTGCCGGACCGATTGCCGGCTTTCTGGTTGCGCTTCCGGTACTGCTGTGGGGGCTGGCGCTGTCGAAGCCCATGCCTCCCGACGCGTCCAATAATGCGCTGGAATTCGGCTACCCGCTCATCTTCAGCCTGTTTCATCATGGGCTCGCGCCGTTCACCCACGACCGGACAGCGCTGAGCGCGCTCTATCTGCACCCGGTCGGCATCGCAGCCTGGGTGGGAATGTTCGCAACCGCCCTGAACCTGCTGCCAGGCGGGCAATTCGATGGCGGACACATCGTCTACGCCGTTGCGCCGCGGGCGCATAAATGGGTGACGCGCACCACCATCGGAGTTCTTATACCGCTGGGCGTTTTCTTCTGGTTGGGATGGCTTGTCTGGGCGATGCTCCTGCTGTTTACCGGCATGCGGCATCCCAATGTGCCGAAATGGCCCGACATCGGGCCCCAGCGTCGCTGGCTGGCCGTGGCAGCGGCGCTGATGCTCGCATTGACTCTGGTACTCGCTCCCTTCCACGGAGCGGCGCTGTTCGGCAGCTAGGGGATGCACTGACCCTTCCTGCACTCGCAGCTTGCAATTATGCCGCAAGCGTCCTGCCGCGCGAGATTCGCGGAACCGTCGCGAAATGCGGGTAGGCAGCCTAAGCGCGCGAAGCGGGCCGGCCTTTCTGTCGCAGGTCCTTCAGAATTTCCCTGGCTGCGTTGGCCCCGGAGGCTCCCGTCAATCCAGTGCCGGGATGGGTGCCCGAGCCGCATAAATACAGATTTCTGATCGGCGTGCGGTATTGCGCCCAGTCCAACAGCGGGCGCATGGTGAACAACTGGTCCAGGGCCAGCTCGCCATGAAAAATGTGTCCGCCGGTGAGACCCCAGGTCTGCTCCAGATCGCTGGGAGTGATGACGTCGCAGGCTTCGATCAGCGAGGGAAGGTCTGGAGCGTACCCGGCCAGCGTGTCGACGACCACATCACCGAGGGCATCGCGCTGCGAATCCCAATCGGCATTCCGGAGTTTGTAGGGAGCATACTGCATACAGATCGACATGACGTGTCTGCCGGCGGGCGCCAGCGAGGTGTCCCACAACGTGGGTATCGTTGCCTCGATATAGGGAGATTGCGAGAATTCCCCGTATTTCGAGGCGTCGAAGGCGCGCTCAAGATAATCGATCTGCGGCGAAATCTGGATCCTTCCCGACAGACGGGCGGTTACATCGCCATCTACACCTTCGAACTTCGGCAAAGCACCGAGCACGAGATTCACCTTCGCGACCGTGCCGTGCATGCGGTAATGCAGCAGCCGCTGCAGGAAGCTGGGTTCGAGAAACTGGGGCTCGACCAGGCCAAGCAGGGTGCGCTTCGGATCCGCATTGGAGACGACAGCCCGGGCCTGAAGTTCGTCGCCCGTAGAGAGGACGACGCCCGTCGCCGCGCCGTCGCGCACCAGAATTTGCGCTACCTCGCTGGAGACGCGGATTTCCGCGCCGGCAGCCTGCGCCGCTGCGGCCATGGCGGCGGCAAGCGCGCCCGTTCCGCTCACGGCGTAGGTGGCCGCTCCCGCCAGATTGCTGTCCGAGGCGCTGCGCAGCAACAGCGTCGCGCTGGAACCGGCTGACCGGGGACCAAGACAGGTTCCAAAGATCCCTTGGGCGGCGACAGTTCCGCGCAGCAACTCCGTTTCGAACCATTCGGAAACCAGATCGGCAACCGGCATGGGCGTCCAGCGCAGGACACGGTACAGATCGCGGTCACCCAGCCCGCGAAGCTTGCGGCCGGTCTTCAACAGCTCCCAAAGGTCGGCGGCCGCAGGGTCGTCGATGTCGGGAGGAGTGATGTTCATCAGTTGCGCCGCAACCGTGCCGAGGCGGTGCAGCACCTGCTGGAAGCTGGCGTAGCCGGCGGCATCGTGCGGCGAGAATCGGGCGATTTCCTGCTGCGATGCTGAGAGATCGCCATAAAGGGTGAGATGGCCGTTGTGCGCCAGCGACAGGACGCGGACAGCCGGCGTGTACGTCCTGAGGCCATGCCCCGGCAGGTCCATCTCGGCCACAATCTCAGGCCTGATCGGCCCGGTAGCATGCGCCAGACGGGAGCAGCGGAATCCGGGATGAAACTCTTCGGTGATGGCACAGCCGCCGATGATCGGGCGGCTTTCCAATACCAGCGGCCGGAAGCCGGCTTTGGCGAGATAAAACGCGGTGACCAGCCCGTTGTGTCCTGCTCCGATAATGATGATGTCGCGAGTTTGGGACATTACTCGGTAATCTTTTCGAACACCGCCACTCCACCAGCAATTTCCCGCGCTTCCTGGTAGACCGAATAAGTCAGTGTGAGCACATGACCGCCGGGCGCCGCTGTCAGCTCGCTTTTCCGTGCTTCAAAATCTCCAGCGCCGCCAGCCGTCCGGGCGCGCCCATAATGCCGCCGCCGGGATGCGTGGCCGAGCCGCACATCCACAGGTTCCTGATCGGCGTTTTGTATTGCGCCCAACCGGGCACCGGCCGCAGGAAAAACAGCTGCTCCAGCGAGAGTTCGCCCTGAAAAATGTTGCCCTCGGTCAGCCCCCACTCGCGTTCCAGATCGAGGGGCGTTACCACCTGGCGGCCGACGATGATGTTCTTCAGATTCGGAGCATATTCGGCAATGGTATCAATCACATTGTCGCCAAATGCTTCGCGCTTTCCATCCCAGTCGCCTTCCTGCAGCCGGTACGGTGCGTACTGCACAAAGCAGGACATCACATGCTTGCCCGGGGGTGCAAGCGAAGGATCGGTAAGGCTGGGGATGACGATATCGATGTAGGGGCGGCGCGAGTAATTGCCGTACTTGGCATCGTCGTAGGCGCGCTCCATGTAATCCACGCTGGGGGAGATGGAAATCGCCCCCCGTAGATGAGGGCCTTCGCCCGGCAGGCAGGTGAAATCCGGCAGGGCATCGAGCGCCAGATTTACCTTCCCCGAGGAGCCGCGAAATTTGTAGCGCTTCACCTCGTCGCGGAAGTTGCCGGGCAGGTGTTTCGGGTCCAGCAGTTTGAGGAAAGTCAGGTTGGGATCGACACTCGAGGAGATGACGTCAGCGCGGTATTCCTCGCCTGTGGTGGTGGCAACGCCGATGGCCTTGCCATTCCTGACCAGGATGTGCCCCACAGAAGTCCGGGTTCTGATTTCCGCGCCAAACCCGCGGGCCGCATCCGCGATGGCGTTGGAGATGGCTCCCGTGCCGCCGCGGGCGAATCCCCAGGCGCGAAAGGCGCCATCGATCTCTCCGATGTAGTGGTGCAGAAGAACGTAAGCCGTGCCCGGCGAGCGCACTCCAAGAAAGGTACCGATGATGCCGGAGGCCGACATGGTGGCCTTCAGGACATCGGTTTCGAACCACTGATCGAGGAAGTCGATGGCGCTCATGGTCATGAGCTGCACCTGGTTGTACCTGTCCTGCCCGCTCAGGTCCTGAAAGCGCCGGCCCAGGAAGAGCAGCCGGAAGAGATCCTTCGGATTGAGGGTGGTGGGATCGGGCGGTACCATGGCGAGAACCGGTTTCACGAAGCGGCACATCTGCAGCATGGCCTGGCCGAACTCTTCGTAGGCTTCGGCGTCCAGCCGCGAATGCCGCCGCAGCTCGCGCATGGTTTTGCCATGATCGTTGACCCGCCAGAGGTAATCGCCGTTCGCCATCGGAGTGAAGGTGCCGTCGAGGGGAAGAATTTCGAGTCCGTGACGGGGAAGATCGAGGTCGCGGATGATCTCCGGGCGCAGCAGCGAGACGACGTAGGAGCACACCGAAAATCGGAATCCGGGAATGATCTCTTCGGTGACGGCGGCGCCGCCGAGCACATGACGGCGCTCCAGGACCAGTACCTTCCTGCCTGCGCGAGCTAGATAGGCGGCGTGGACCAGGCCGTTATGTCCGCCGCCGATCACAATCACGTCGTAATGGGCCGAGCGTCCTGTAGTCATCTGTTGGCCGCCTGCGAGCGGCGCTCCGCCGTGCCATCCTCAGTTCCCGCGAGCGTGGTGGCGGAGCGGCCCACATTCTAAAAGGTGGCACGGGTTTGGTGAAAGCGGCGAGGCGGCGCGCCGGGAACTTGCCGCCCTTTTGCGGCGCCCGCTATAATCCGCGCACTTCAGGGAAACGAGGAGTGTAGCGTGCCGGTAGGAACCGCGGTCCATGAGAGAACACTGGCGCTCTGCCACAGTCTGAACTACCGCGAGTGGGCCGGCTTTTACGCGGTCAGCGCCTATGAAACCCACCACGAGCATGAGTACAACGCGATCCGCAACGCGGCGGCCCTCATTGACGTCACCCCGCTTTACAAGTACATGGTTAGCGGCCGTGACGCGACCCGGTTCGTCAATCGGGTCATAACCCGCGAGATCAACAAGGTCGGCCTCGACCAGGTGATCTACTGCTGCTGGTGTGACGAAGACGGCAAGATGATCGACGACGGCACCATCACGCGGCTTGAAGAAAACCGTTACCGCTGGACGGCTGCCGATCCCAATCTGCGATGGTTCCGGCAGAACGCCGTCGGCCTGGAGGTGCAGATTGAAGACATCACCGAGCAGGTCGCCGCGCTGGCGTTGCAGGGACCGACTTCCGGGAAGCTGCTGAAGAGCGTGGCTGAAGCCGACATCGAAGACCTGAAGTATTTCCGCAGGACCAGCGGAAGAATAGGCGGCGTGCAGGTGGATATTTCGCGGACGGGATACACCGGCGACCTCGGGTACGAGGTCTGGATTGCGTGGCAGGATGCAGTGAAGGTTTGGGATGCGCTCATGGCCGCCGGGCGACGCTTTGACATTCAGCCCACGGGCATGCTGGCGCTCGATGTGGCGCGGATCGAGGCGGGACTGATTCTCGCCGACGTGGATTACACCAGCAGCAGAAAAGCGCTGATCCCGTCGCAGAAGTATAGTCCGGCCGAAATCGGGCTGGGCAGGCTTGTCCATTACGAGAAGGAGAACTTCATAGGCAGGCGGGCCCTGCTCGAAGAGAGGAAGAACGGAGCAACACGGGCGCTGGTGGGGCTTGCGATTGACTGGAGCGAAGTCGAGGCGCTGTACGACCGGCTGGGCTTGGCTCCGCAGACTCCGGCCACCGCCTCGCGGGTCCACGTACCGGTATACAGGGGGCGGCAGCAGGTGGGCAAGGCAACGTCCACAACGTGGTCGCCGCTGCTAAAGGAGCTGATCGCTCTGGCCAGCGTGGAATCCCGGCATGGGCAGCCCGGGACGAAGCTGCAGGTGGAAGTCACGGCAGAAGCGGTACGGCATAAGGTTGCGGCGACCGTTCGTCCGCTGCCCTTTTTCAGTCCCGCGCGCAAAACGAAAACGCCGGTGTGAGCGGAACCCGGGGAAGGAAAATCGGTGCAAAACAAAAGCCGCCGGCAATCGGCGGCGGGGTGCGCAGAGGCTGCCGTCATCCGTGACCGACCGTGACCTTGACCTTTGACTCTTCCGGGGGATACAGCAGCCGTTCGACGGTGCGGTCCATGGAATCGAGGAGACTGTCAGCAGGCACGGGAACACGGGCACCCTCAAGTGCGGAGTTCCATTCTCCGGAGCGCAATTTTGCCTGCACAATCTTGGCAGCTGAGGGCGCCTGGATGAGAGCGTACCCGAACCACAGTGCAGCCGCCACGACGTAAGCGCCGCTGTTGATGGTAGACAATGTCGACCTGTGCACAATGCCACGATGGGCCGCACCCGTGTCCACCAGCATGTTAATGGCAGCGAAGAAGCCAAATCCCAAAGAGATGCCAAAGAGCAGACTGCGACGCGCAATGCCGAGATACTCGCTGAACAGCAGCAGGAAGAACACCAAACCGCACTGCATCAGGCGGACGCTGCGCTCAGCCAGCAGGATAGCGTCCATAACGGGATCAGCCTCGGGTTTGCGCGCGGCGTTGATGGCCCACATCACGCCTACCAGAAACACGACCAGTGCGGACCAGCGGAACAGAATTACACTCAGATCGCGCAACGCCTCGTACGGCCGGAACGCGTCCTTGAAAATTTCCTGAAGAACCGCAAAAGAGATCAGGACGCTGAGCCCCAGATTCACCCAGTAGCTGTAGAAATAGGCGTTGTACGACCAGATCCTGAAGATGGCCAGGACTGGAACCGACACTACCTGGAGAATTGTGTAGTTGAAAAAGTAAGGATAATCGCGATGAAGACCTCGCCTGAACATGCACACCAGAACGCCCATCTGAAGAATAGGCGCGGCGAACCAGAAGACATAATCGATCAGGCGTATGTGCATATCTTCACGGGACAGAATACCCGCGACGCAGGCACAAGACAAGCATGATTTTGAAGCAGTGCTACCAATGGGTCACACGTTTCCCAATTTGGATGGCTCCAAAGGGCTATTGCCGTTGGCAACTTTGAGACCCGTCCCGCTACAACGCTCTCAGCCCTACCCAATCAGCCGCAGGTCATTGTCGTTGCAATGGCCGGGGGAGCAGAGCGGCATGGGCGAGCCTTCGCCGGGAGCTATGGCAGGTTGCCCGGAATGGCAGGGACGTTGGCTGTTACAAACAACAGCCGAAATAGAAGCACCAGGAGTAATAGCAGCGGCAGAATTTGTCCCTGGGACCGGATTGGTAGCGGCACCGCTAACGGCCGCGAATAACAAAACAGCAATTACAACAACCCAAGTGTTCTTCATTGGAGCGCTCCTCGATCTTTACCCGATCGGAAAACC
Organism: Binatia bacterium; assembly: GCA_035516415.1. GTDB lineage: Bacteria > Acidobacteriota > Terriglobia > Terriglobales > Acidobacteriaceae > Bog-257. Next base: position 20,923 of record DATJAI010000127.1, read on the forward strand.
TTCAAAAATGGTCTGGAAGCGAGCTGATCTCGCGATCCGAAATGCCGGACGACAGCACAACAGGAAAGGGCGACGAGCCCTCCCCAACAATGGCAACGGAATGCAACGTGTTTACGGAGGTTGAACCGCTGACGGCACTTAGAGCTCCAGCTAACATTAAGGCGGCAAGAATAGCGATGATCACTTTCTTCACGGATACAACCTCCAGGTTGTTTTCGAACTCGCGCAGGAATTGCAGGGCTACAGGTGTGACACGGCGCAACGCTCGTGCCGGGCTGAATCAGGAAAACCAGACAGGTGCAGTGCCTGGGATCCAGCCGCAAGTCGTTTGGCGACCCTGAGCGTCTGGTTTGATGTCGCTATTTATCG
>DATJAI010000128.1:0-12763 GCA_035516415.1 Binatia bacterium
CGGGAAGAAGCTGGAAGTCAGCGGCGAGGTGGTGCATGCCGCGGGCCAAGGCGTCGTCCTGCGCGATGAGGAGGCCGAGTCCAAGGCGCGGATCGAGCGCGCCTTCGCCGAAGCAGGGCTAAAGGTCCCGCTGTTGAAAGAGGTGCTGGCGTCGCTGCCGGTGGATAAGACGCGCGCGCAGAAGATTGTCACCCTGCTGCTGCGCGACCGCGTGCTGGTCAAGCTGTCGGACGAGCTGGTGTTTCATCGCGACGCACTGGCCGGGCTGCGCCGCCAGATCGCGGCGCAAAAGGCAGCGACGCCCAGGCTGAATGTGGGCGCCTTCAAAGATCTGTTCGGCATCACCCGCAAGCACGCCATCCCGCTGCTGGAATACCTGGACCGGGAGCGGGTGACGCGGCGGGTGGGCGACGAGCGGGTAATCCTGTGAGGTCTTTTCTCCTGGCGGCGGGATTTGCTTACCACTGGGCACAGGGAGCGCACGGCTAATTCGTTCCAAAATGGGAATTCGCGTTTATTTGATCGTACAGGCCCTCGAAGTGGCGCGGACGACGCGGAGTACCATCCGCAGCCTTATCGCCTCACTATAGGGCTGTAATGCGCAGCAAATGGCATTCTACGAAGCGAGCGTGATGTACCCTAATAGTGGTTGCATGCATAGCATTTCAGTGCCAATCTGGGAATTTCTTCCTAAGTTATTGCTGCCACACGCTTTCGACCAGAAGAATGGCCTGCCTGCTCGATTGGGAAGCTGATTTGCCACGGAGCACACCCCGTGTACGGAGTTTTTTCATGATTTTCTCCGTGCGCGTCGTGTCCTCCGTGGTGAAAAAAGCTAGATCTTCTCCTCCGCGAATTCCAGGTCCGCGCCCAAGGGATCGGTCAGGCGGTTGGTCAGATTGATCAGCCCGACCAGCACGTCGAGGTCGAGCACTTGCTCTTCGGAAAAATGCTGCTTGAGGGCGGCGATATCGGCGTCGCTGATGTTGCGAGACTCGCGCGTCAGCTTCTCGGCAAACTTCAGCGCGGCCTGCTCCTTCGCACTGAAGCCGCTGTAGTCCGCATTCTTCAGCGCCTGCCAGTGCTGCGCGGTCAGCCCTACTCGCTTCGACGAAGCGATGTGATGCTGCATTCAATAATGGCAGCCGTTGATCATGGATACGCGGATGTAGACCAGTTCGTACAGCCGGCGCTCCAGCGAGCGGCCCACGCTGCTGTAGAACGGCAGAAAGGTCTTCAGCACCTCGGGCCGATGCGCCAGATGTTTCTGCACGCTGCCCGGCTTTCCGCCGAGCGTCTTCTCGTAGATCTCGCGAACTTCGGGCGAGGCCTGCTCCATCTCCACATACGACAGTCTTGCCATCAGAATCTCCTTTGCGAAGTGAACCGTATAATACTCGCAGACCTTCGCTCCCGTCTCCTCATGCAGAAACCCATTCGCATCGTCGGCGCCGGACTGGCCGGCTCGGAGGCCGCATGGCAATGTGCGCGCCGCGGCGTTGCGGTGGAGCTGTTCGAGATGCGGCCCGCGCGGCCGACGCCCGCGCACCAGACCGCAAACTTCGCCGAGCTGGTCTGCTCTAACTCGCTGAAGTCCGACACCGAGAACACCGCGCCCTGGCTGCTGAAGGAAGAGATGCGCCGCGCCGGCTCGTTGCTGCTGGAGATCGCGCGCCAGACGGCCGTTCCCGCCGGGCATGCGCTGGCTGTCGATCGCGAGAAGTTCGCCGAAGCCGTGACCGGCGCGATCGAGAGCGAGTCGCTGGTTCACATTCGCCGCGAAGAGGTCACCGCAATCGACGAAGCCGGCGCAATCACGGTCATCGCCACCGGCCCGCTGACCTCCGACGCACTCTCGCGCGAGATTCTGCGGCTGGGCGGCAGCGAGCAGCTGTACTTTTACGACTCGATCAGCCCCATTGTCGAGGCTGACTCGATCGATATGTCGCGCGTCTACATGGCTGCGCGCTACGACAAGGGCAGCGCCGACTACATCAACTGCCCCATGACCCGCGAGGAGTACGACCGCTTTCTCGACGCGCTGCTGGCGGCGCAATCGGTCGACTCCAAAGACTGGGAGAACCTCAATTACTTTGAAAGCTGCCTGCCCATCGAGGAGATCGCCCGCCGCGGCCGCGATACCCTGCGCTTCGGGCCGATGAAGCCGATCGGGCTGCGCGATCCGGAGACCGGCAAGATCCCCTACGCTGTGGTACAGCTGCGCCAGGAGAACCTGCGCGCCGACTCCTACAATGTGGTAGGTTTCCAGAACCACCTGAAGTTCGGCGAGCAGGCCAGGATTTTGCGGCTGATTCCCGGCCTGGAGAATGCAAAGTTCTTGCGCTACGGCCAAATCCATCGCAATACCTACATCAACGGCCCGACGCTGCTCGGCGAAACCCTGCAGATGAAGCAGCACCCCGGCGTTCTCTTTGCCGGGCAGATCTCCGGCGTGGAGGGTTACGTCGAGTCGATTGCCACCGGACTGCTGGCGGGAATGCATGCCGCGGCGCTGGCCACTAGCGCTGAACCGGTTCCGCCGCCGCGCGCGACGGCCTTCGGCGCGCTGGTGAATTACATCTGCCACGCCGAGGCGAAGAACTTTCAGCCGGCAAATATCACCTTCGATCTGCTGCAGCCGCTGGACGAAGAGACCCGGCGGCGCGTGCGTGATAAGAAGCAGCGCCATACGATGGTGTGTAAGCGCGCGCTGGGAGAATTGGACGGTTGGCTGGCGAATGTCGCCGTCGCTGGCACGAACTCCTGCCGCCCCTGAAGGGGCTCAGGCTCCCAGGTAAACGCTCTAGCCAGCGCTTCCGCGCTGGGCTATTTTCTTTCGCCCCGCCTGGCGGCGGTCTTGCCCCGCGCCCGGTTCTTGATCCAGATCGGGCTCCCCACGAAGCCGAATGCCGCGCGAATCTGGTTCTCCAGAAATCGCTGGTAGGAAAAGTGCAGCTTCACCGGCCGGTCGGTAAACAGGATGAACGTCGGCGGCGCCACCGCTGCTTGCGTCATGTAGTAGATCTTCACTCGCTTGGCGACGGGCACCGAGGCGCGCTCAAAATCGATGCGGCTGAGGAAGCGGTTCATCTCGCCGGTGCCCACGCGCTTGCGCCGCTCGCGCGCCACCAGCTCCAGCGTCGAATAAAGCTTGTCCAGGTTCTGCCCCGTGGTTGCCGAGACGAACACCACTGGCGCGTACGCCAGGAACTTGAGATGCCGCCGCACCTGCTCTTCGTAAACGCTGCGATCGACGGGAGGCTTGCCGTCGGTCCGCGCGGTCGTGACCAGGTCCCACTTGTTGATGACGACGACAACCGAGCGCCCGCTCTCGTGGGCATAGCCGGCGATGGTCGCGTCGCCGGCGGTGACGCCTTCGGTCGCGTCGATGAGAATCAGCGCCACGTCGGCGGCTTCCAGATGCTTGCGCGCCATCACCACTGAGAGCTTCTCGGCCATCAGCTCGGTCTTGCCCTTGCGGCGAATGCCGGCGGTGTCGATGAAGCGGTAGGTCAGCCCGTCGCGCTCGATCAGTTCGTCGACGGCGTCGCGCGTGGTGCCCGCTACCGGCGAGACAATCGCGCGCGAGCTGCCGGTCAGCGCGTTCAGCAAAGTTGACTTGCCGACATTGGGCCGGCCAATGATGGCGACCTTGATCTCGCGCGCGGCGTCGGCCTCTGAAGCGCTCTCGCACTCCGTAATGTCAACGCCAGAATTCAAGTGGTTGTCATCCCGAGCGACCGAAGGGAGTCGAGGGACCTGCGGTTGGTCGGCAGTGAAATGGGTGCCCCGGGTCTCGCGGTGTTCGAGACCCGGGCGAGGGCCTGCGTCTTCCGGCACCACGCTCAGCACATGCTCCAGCAGCTCGACAATCCCATTGCCGTTCTCGGCCGAGATCGGCAGCAGCTCTTTGATCCCCAGCCGGCGAAACTCCTCCGCATACGGCTCCAGCTTCGGCGTGTCGACCTTGTTCACCGCCAGCACCAGCGGCTTGCCGGTGCGCAGTAGCAGCCGCGCCAGATCAATGTCCGGCGAGGCCAGCTCGGTGCGCCCGTCGACCACGAGCACGATCGCGGCGGCTTCGTCGAGCGCGACCCGCGCCTGGCGAAAGATCTCCGCCGGAATCAGCGCCTGGTCGTCGGGAATGATTCCGCCGGTATCGACGACGCGCAGCCTGCGTCCGGCCCATTCGGCTTCGCCATAGATGCGGTCGCGGGTGATGCCGGGCTCGTCTCCGACAATGGCGCGACGCGAGCCCACCAGCCGGTTGAACAGTGTCGATTTGCCGACGTTGGGCCGGCCGACGATGGCGAGGGTGGGAAGAACGGGATTCGTGCCGTTGACTGGCATTCTCTATTTGAGTGTGCAGGTTAATTTCAGAATTGTCATCCGAGCCGATGCCAACTCGTACCCCTAATACTCAAAAATCGATTTCCGGCATCAACCTCGCGTAACATCAACGTAATGTCTTCGGCTTCCCCAAGTCCCGCCTCCACCGCCGCCCGCCTGCCGTCGCTCTTCCAGTTCTTCGGCCCGGGAGGCTTGCTGGCGCGCGCGCATCCGGCCTACGAGTTCCGCCGCGGGCAACTTCAGATGGCCGAAGCGGTCGAGCTGGCCTTGCAGGAGCGCCGTCATCTCATCGTCGAAGCCGGCACGGGAACCGGCAAAACCCTGGCGTATCTCCTGCCGATCATTCGCTCCGGCAAGCGGGTCATCATCTCCACCGGCACGAAAACTCTTCAGGAGCAGCTCTTCTTCAAGGACGTGCCGTTCCTGCAGGAGCACCTGGGCGAGCTGCGTGTCTGCTACATGAAAGGCCGCGGCAATTATCTCTGCCGCAAGAAACTCTACGACCTCACCTCGCAGCCCATTCTGAACGGGCTGGAGGAGATCAACCACTTCCGCATCATCAGCGACTGGGAGAAGACGACCGCGACCGGCGACCGCGCCGAACTAGCCGAGCTTCCCGAGACCAGCTACCTGTGGCCCAGGCTGGACGCGCGTACCGACCGCTGCATCGGCTCCCAGTGCCAGCAGTTCGACCGCTGCTTCATCACCGAGATGCGGCGGCGCGCCGCGGAGAGCGACATCATCATCGTCAATCACCACCTGTTCTGTGCCGACCTGGCCATCAAGTCGGCGGCGGACCATGCCCCCGACGCTGGCGTGCTGCCCGATGCCGGCGTCGTCATCTTCGACGAGGCGCATGAGCTGGAGGACGTTGCCGCCAACTATTTCGGCGTTACCGTATCCAACCTCAAGGTCGACGATCTGCTGCGCGATGTGGAGAACACCCTGCGCCGCGCCGACATTCCGCTCGCCGATGTGCTGCACGCCTCGGCCACGGTGCGTGAGCACTCGCAATTTTTCTTTTCGCTGATTCCCCCGGGCGAGGGCCGCTTCGCCTTCGAAAACCGCGTCGAGTTCCTGGAGGAGAATGGCGACGAGTATCTGGGATTACAGAACGCGCTGTTGCATCTCTACACCGAGCTGCAGGCCATCCCGAAGAAGCCCGACGAAGTTCATGCCGTGGCACGCCGCGTGGACGAGCTGAAGATGCAGCTCGGCTTCATCCTGGAGGCACAGGAGCGTAACACCGTCTTCTGGATCGAGCGCCGCGGCGAGCGTCGCGGTGGCCAGCACAACGTCTTCCTACAGGCCACGCCGATCACGGTCGCAGAAATCCTGCGCAACAAGCTCTTCGAGCACCTGGAGTCCGCGGTGCTCACTTCAGCCACGCTTGCCGTGGCTGGCGCCTTCGAGTACATCCGCAACCGGCTGGGCATCCAGCACGCGCGCGAGCTGGTTGTGCCGTCGCACTTCAACTACGAATCCCAGGCGCTGCTGTATGTGCCGCCCGATTTGCCCGACCCGCGCGATCCGCGCTTCGTGGAGCAGGCTGCCCGCCGCATGGCGCAATTGCTGGAGATCACCTCTGGGCGCGCGTTCTGTCTCTTTACCAGCTATTCGCTGATGAATCAGCTTTACGAACGCCTGCTGGGCGAGCTGCCGTTTCCCATGCTGTTGCAGGGCAGCGCGCCGAAAAACGCGCTGCTGGAAGAATTTCGCCTGACGCCCGGCGCCGTGCTGTTTGCCACCTCGTCGTTCTGGCAAGGCGTGGATGTGCAGGGCGAGCAACTGAGCTGCGTCATCATCGACAAGCTGCCCTTCGCCGTGCCCAACGATCCCGTGGTCGCGGCGCGGGTGAAGGCCATCGACGAAGACGGCGGCAATGCCTTCTACGAGTACCAAGTGCCAAGCGCAGTGATCTCGCTGAAGCAGGGCTTCGGCCGGCTGATCCGCTCGCTGCACGATCGCGGGCTGCTGTGCCTGCTCGACAATCGCATCCTGAAGAAGCAGTACGGGCGCGTCTTCCTCGACAGCCTGCCGAACTATGCGCGGACGACGGACGTGAAAGTTGTGGAGCGATTTTTCGGAAGCGAGTGACAGCGAGGGGCCAGCGGGATGTGATTCTTCGAAATCCCGCTGCAGAGGCGGGATGAAAGTGATCAGCCCACCGCGGAAGCGATGGGAATCGGCTTCTAATTCTTGTCATCCCGAGCGAGGCGCTTCAGCGCCGAGTCGAGGGAGCTGCGGTTCGTTCGCAGTGCGGCGATGCCGGCCAACAGCAGGTCCCTCGCCGACTGAAGTCGGCTCGGGATGACAAATTCAAAGGACTTGCCACGGCGCAGCTCGAAGCTGCGCCCCTTCGAGAATCGACTCTTCCAGCAGACTGTAAAGGCGTACCCTGACCTAAGTCCAGAACATCCGCGCGACGCCGCCCGGGGCGGCCCTACCGAACTCCGATCCTGCTCTAATCCGTCCGCAGCGCTTTCACCGGATCGATCGACGCCGCCCGCGCCGCCGGCAGCACGCTAGCCACCACCGCGCAGAGCCCCAGCATCACGATCGACGCCGCCAGCACGGAGACATCCCAGCTGCGCACCTGGAACAGCTGCGCGGCCATCAGGCGTCCGGCGCCGATCGCCACCGGAATCCCAATCAGCAGGCCAATCGCGACTTGCAGAAACGCTCCCCGCAGCACCAGCCGCACGATGCGCGAGCGATCAGCGCCTAGCGCCATGCGCACGCCAATCTCGCTGGTACGCCGCGCCACGGTGTATGCAGTCAGGCCGTACAGCCCAATCGCGGCCAGCAGCAGCGCAATCACGCCGAAGGTGCCGGCCAGTTGCGCCACCACGCGCTGCTGATCGAAGTTGGCCGCCACCTGCTCCTCCATGCTCTTCACCGAGATGATGGTCAGATTCGGATCGACCTCCGCCAGCGCCTGCCGCAGCTGCGGCTCAAGATTGCTGGTATCGCCCCGCACTTGCAACTGGATCCCGTTCATGAAGTGCGATTTGATCTCCAGTCCCTGCATCAGCTTGTCGTCGTAATGCAGCGTCTGCTCCAGTGGCACAAAGAACATGGGATGGGCAGGCTTTTCCGGCTCGATATACTTCGCGTCATGTACCACGCCGACGATCTCATAGGTGCCGGCGAAGCGGGCCATGTCCATGCCGAAATGCTTGCCGATAGGATCTTCATTGGGGAAAAACTGCCGGACAAAGGCTTCGTTGACGATCGCCACCGGCCGCGACGCCGAGTTGTCGCTACGATCAAAGTCGCGGCCGCGCACAACGTTCTCGCCGATGGTGGAGAAGTATTGCCGGCTCACCCGGTCCCAGGAAGATCCATTCGCGTCGATGGGCTTGGGATCGCCCTTACCCTCGACCGCAACCATCTCGCCCCAATTCTCGCCGCTCATCGGACTGTAGAGCGCCAGGCTGACGCTCTGCACATTCGGAAGTTGCGCCAGCCGGTCTTCGATGGCGCGATACAGCGCGTCCAGCCGCTCCGGCGTATACGACGCCAGCGGCGGATTAATGGCCACGCTGATGCGATGGTCCACGGCGAAGCCCAGGTCCTGCCGCTCCAGATTGCGCAGGCTGCTGGTCAGCAATCCGGCGCAGGCCAGCAACACCAGCGACAGCGCGGCCTGCCCGATGACCAGCAGCTTCTGCGGCAGAGACGAGCGCTCGCGCGTGCTGCGGTTGGCGCCGTGCAACGCCTCGGCCGGATCGGAGTGCGAGGCCAGCCACGCCGGCGCAACTCCAAACAGAATTCCGGTCAGCAGTGCGAGGCCAAAAGCGAATCCCAGCACCGGCCACGACGGCGTGGTGCTGATCGGGATGGCAGGCGAGTCGCTGAAGGCCAGAGTCAGCATCAGGCGCGCGCCGCCATAGGCGACGCCGATTCCCAGCGCTCCGCCCAGCAATGCCAGCACCACAGCTTCCGTCAGCTGTTGGCGGATGAGCCTCCGCCGTGAAGCGCCGAGAGCGATGCGCACTGCCGTCTGCATACGGCGCACCGTGCCGCGCGCCAGCAGCAAGTTGGCGATGTTGCCGCAGGCGATCAGCAACACTGTGCCGCAAACCGCCAGCAGAATACGCAGGCTGGCGCCGTAGTCTTCTTTCATACGGGCGATGCCGCCGCCCGCGGGAGCCAGCCGAATATACTTGTGCGGAATGGTGGGATCGATCTGCGGGCGAAAATCGGGAGGAATGGGATCCTCATTCTTCAGCCAGCGTTGCAGCACCGGCGTCAAGCGCGCCGGCAGTCCTTCCACGCTCGCGCCCGGCCTCAGCCGCCCGATGGCATACAGCCAGTTCGCTTGATTGTTCTTGATCAGCGAGTTCTGGCCGTCGAACAGGGCCTCCTGTTGCAGCGGCACCCAGAAATCCGGCGGATGGCTGCGCAGTCTGTCGCCAAAAAATCCCGGCGGGGCAATGCCGACCAACGTGACCGCCTGGCCATCGATGATGAACGTCGAGCCAATGAGGGTCGGGTCCGCGCCGTAATCCTGCTGCCAGGTGCGATAGCTCATCACCGCGGTCGGCGGAGCGGACTGGCTGTCGTCCGCCTGGGTAATCACCCGCCCAGCGAGCGCTCCAATTCCCAGCACGTGGAAGTAGTTGCCGGCAACAAACTCCGCGCGCAGCGGGCGCGCCACCTGATCGCGCGCGACACTGCGGATGCCGTAGGTTGACAGCCCGCCTTGAAACGCCGTGGTCTCTTCGAACTCCGGCGCTGCGGCCGCCAGCCGCTGATACAGCTGATACGAGAAGATGCTCCAGTCGTCGTCCTCCCAGCCCTCGACGCAGCAGTCCTGGGTGTCGCCGATGCGATACAGCTGCGCCGGATCGGCCACCGGCAGCGACTTCAGCATGATGGCATGCACCAGCGTGAAGATCGCGGTAGTGGCGCCGATGCCGATGGCCAGCGTGAGCACCCCGGTCAGGGTAAAGGCAGGCGCAAGCCGCATCTGCCGCAGGGCGTAGCGAAGGTCTTGAAACAGGTTCTGCACCGCCGTGTCCTCTTTGGGGCTGTACGGGGACGGCTAGCGTTTTGTTCCGCGGACGAGACAAGGCCACGAAAATCTGTAGACCCGCCGCCGCGATGGTGTCACAATGCGGAACACCCCCAACCGGATTTACCTTTGCACGCACCGATGCGGGCGGAATTGAGAGTTGGTGCAAGCATGTTTGCTCCCAGGGTCGCGAAGACGGCGCGCAATTCCGGCGAACATGCGCCCTCGCGCCGCGCTCCCGGAGCTACGCGCTCCAGCTCCGCAGATCGGGCCGCCGGCGCCTCGTGGAACCTGAGCAGCATCCAAGTCGGCGCGGTGAACGATCCGCTGGAACACGCCGCCAATCGCGCCGCCCGCCACGCCGTGCCGTCCAGCCACGCCGCCGCGGCCAGCGCCCCATCCCCTTCCGCAGCCATCGCCCCGCATTCCGGCGTTGTCGACAACGTGCTGCGCTCCTCGGGCAGGCCGCTGGAGAACGGCGTCCGCAGCTTCATGGAGTCCCGGCTAGGACACGACTTCAGCCGCGTGCGCCTGCACGACGATGCCGCCGGTATCGCCGCCGCCGATTCCGTCGACGCCCGCGCCTTCACCGTCGGCCATCACATCGGGTTTTCCGAAGCGCCCAACTTCTCCACGCCGCAGGGCCGGCATCTGCTGGCCCATGAACTGGCCCACGTGGCGCAGCAGGCGACGATGAGCACTCCGCTCCTGCAGCGCCAGCCGAAGCAGACTCCCACCCAGACACAGCAGACCGGAGCGCAGCAGACCGGAGCGCAGCCAACCGGACCGCAACTGCCGCAGCCCATCGTCACCTTGTTGCAGCAGACCTCCGAAGGCCAGGGCGCGCTCAACAACCTGACCACCTACCGCGTCACCCTGATCCTCACCAACAGTGGCCGCCCGGCCTTCTACGACGCCAACGGCAATACCTGCACCGTGAACACGGCCCTGCCGGCCGCGGTGGTCGCTTCCTACTTCGTGCATGAGATGTTTCACACCCTGCAGGAGAAGACCGGCAAGAGCGGCGACGCCAAGAAAATGGACAAGCCGACCTTCGTGGGCACCATGGTCAGCGAGGAGATCACCGGCACGGTGAAGGGCTACCAGGCCTACATGGAGCTGGAGCAGAGAGGGCAGGTCCCGCCCAACGCCACTCCGCCGCCGCGCTATGAGAGCTTCAAGAGCGCCTACAAGACCGGGCGGGAGCGGGCCCAGAAGGCGAATCCCACAGCGTCAGAGGCTGATCTCCATCAGGCGGGACTGAAGAATGCCGAGGCAGCCATTCGCTGGTATGTGAATGAAGGCGGCCTGGGACCGTTCCAGGGCGTGACCTATGCGCAATACTATGGCGAAGAATGGAAGAAGGCGCAGAAGAAGCCCTGATAATTCCAACGGAGAGGGTGCGCGTGGCAAATTCTATGTACCACGTTGTCGGACTATACCACATTGTCAGATATCTCGGCGCATCGCTGGCGTTGGTTTGCCTGCTGGTCATGCCGGCGGCCGCGCAGCTCATCCTCTACAACAACGGTCCCGACGCCGGGATCGGCTATTCCCATATCAACTTCGGCGCAGCCACCAGCGATTCCTTCACGCTCTCCCGCGCCGCCACTTTGACCAGCGTCACCTTCGCGGTTTACACCGTCGATGACGGCAACCCTCCCGAGCGGGCGAAGTGGACCATCACCACCGAGCCCTTCGCCGACCACAATCTGGCCACCGGCGTCGCTCTCCTGGGCTTGCTCAACGGCCCCTACATCACCCAGTTCGGCTTCTTTGGATGGGAGATGAAATTCGACCTGCCCAACGTGAACTTGCCGGCGGGAAGCTACTGGCTGCAGCTGCAGGATGTGACCACGCGCTGGGACACCTGGTCGTTCTGGGCGGAGAGCAATGGGCCGGCCACCGCCTACCATCTGGAAGTTGGCGCCAGCGGCTACGGCACCGTAACTCCGGTGACCTCCGACTCGTTTGCCGTCGAGGGCAGCTGGATGACTCGCAGCCAGCAGAATCTTCGCCGCCGCTAACCTGAAAAACTCGCGGCTCTCCTGACGGAGTTCTGACTAAGAACGGTTCTTGGAAGGGGACGGCCTTTTAGGCCGTCCGTAAATGCCGCAAAATCACCGCGCCTTTAGCCCTGAGGGACTTCGCTATGACTTAGTCTTGGCGAACGCCTGCAAACTGGCGCGCACGCCCGAAATCGCCTGGCCACGCGACGTCTGGTTGGCCTTGGTCGCCGTCACCACCGACAGCGTGTCGGCGATCAGGGTGGGCAGCTGTTGCTTCAAACGCGGCATCACCTTGACCAGCGCCTGCGTCTGGTCCGACTCCGCCAGAGCGAGATAGGCGTTGGCGCTGTCCGCCGCTCGCGCATCCATGTCGGCCAGCCGCTGGCTGATGGCAGTCAACGTCTGCTGCGCCTGCGCCGCGATCGCGGCCCGGTTGCTGAGGCTCGCCGGCGCAATTTCCGCCGGATTCAACGGAGGCGCGCTGGCCGGGACGCGGATCACCGTGCCCGCCGCCACTTTGCTCAGGTCCTGCAGCTGCGGATTCGCCTGCACCAGCGCCTTGGCGGCCTGGTCGGCCTTGGCCTGCGAGCCCTTGCCGGAGATGTTGAACAGCCGGCTCACCAGGTCCTTTAGGCTTGTCTCCCCTTTGAAGATCGCGAAGCTCATCGCATTCATCCTTTCCGCTTAACCCAGCGTGACATTCAGCGGCGACCACGGAGCGGCCAGCGCCACACCGTTCACGTCGATGCCATTGGAGGTGATGTTCCCCAGCACGGTCACCACCGGACCGCTGTTGTTCTGCGTGGGCTGGGCAGCGGTCAAGGCCAGCGAAGGATTCGTCAGCAGGCGATCGCCCACGCGAACTCGCCCCGTCGGGCCCTGCACATAGTTCCCCATGGCGATGATGGGCAGCCCTTGATTCTCCACCGACACTTCCACGGCCAGAGCCAGATGCCCCTCGCTCAGCACCAGATCGTCCTGAAAGCACTGATTGTCGCTAAACTGGCAGGAGTCGGCACCGAGGATATAGGCGGTCGAGGCGTCCGTGGGCAATGCCGCCAGCACGGGGTTGGTCTGCGCGCCTTGCCCGAAGGACTCCAGCAGATTGCCGCGCACACTCACTGTGCGGCCAAGAACCACCAGGGCCAGCCAGCCCGGCTGGTCGAGTGTGTCGGGCAATATTGAAGCGCGACGGATCTCGTTGTCCACAACATCCAGCCGGTTCGCCGCCGTCCCGATTAAGATCGCCAGCACCCCCGACGAGATCGTCGAGGCAGCCGGACCGATGTCGGCAACCCGGTTTCCCGCAATTTGCGTGGCGCCCGTCGTGAAAATGTCCATGCCCAGATACGTCACATTCGTTGCCGCAGTCGCCGCCCCCACG
>DATJAI010000129.1:0-101205 GCA_035516415.1 Binatia bacterium
GCAGAGCATTGACTTCACCAACGGGCAGAAGTATTACGTCCGCACCGATGGCTCGGTTTATGATCAGTACGTCGGGCAGACCACGACCATATCGTCCGCCACCACCACCACGGCGGGCAGCAACGTCACCACCAATACCAAGCAGTATTCCTGGCCGCTGAACCTTGCCTATGCGTTTAACGGCTTTCCCGACGGCTCGTACCAGCAGTACAGCCAGGTCCATCAGGCATTCACCCGGAGTGTTCTGGTCGAGGTGAACGGCACGCCCACCTGGTCCAGTACCTTCTCGGACTCTGTGTCCCCAACGGATACGCTGATGGTGGACACGAACGGCAACGCCAGCACCCAGGGCCAGGCCAACGTGGAAACCTATCAGTACTCCAATTCCGAGGGCGCGTGCTGGAATGAAATCATCCGCGCCGCGGCCGGAGTACTCACCTCGGTACAGGGAGGAAGCTGCTCTAGAGGGCAGAAGGGAAAGTAAGCCAGCTTCCAGACCGTCAGCCATCGTCAGACATTCGCTCCGGCTTTGCCGCCTGGGAACGTCCGGCCTGCGATGGCCAGCCTTGCCGGCCCGCGCCTCAGGAAGTCAACTGAGCCCGGTCGTCACCTCTCCCAGTGTTTTTCATTGAACTGTTTGGGATCGAAGATGGCCGGCTCGAGCTTCGGATTCGCCTCAATATCCGAATACTCTTCGGTGAAGACATCCTTGCCGTCGAGGTAGAACTCGACGCGTGCGGCAACCAGGCCCAGCGGAAGCTGCCGGTAATCGAGAAAACGCGTATCGGCAGTCCTGCTCGGCTCCCGCTGGTCCGGCTCGATCATCCGCACGAACAGCAGCCGTTTCTTCTCCACCCAGAACTGCTTCGATTTCAGGTCTTCCTTGTCCGCGCCAACCACATAGACCGGCTCGCCCTGCCAGCTATCCTCGCGCAGTTTCGTCAGATCGAATCCCTGCTGCCTGATCTCGCCGATCGTGGTCTGCGGATCCTGACGGTAAACGTCGAAGCCCAGCACCAGCAGCATATGAACCAGCGGCCGGGTCGCAACCACCTTCCCGGCCTTGAATGACGTCACGGTTCCATCGGCGAAGATGACACCGTTGCCGTCTCCGGGTGGTCCGATGTCAATGCGCAACTTTCCCGGCAGCATCAGTGCTTCGTGCCAGGTCTCGCTCTGGGTTGTGCCGTCGGGTTTGTGCGTTGTGCTTTTCTGGGTGAACGTCAGGGTCTCGTACCAGTTATCCCGGTAATGGTCGTGCATCGCCCGCAGGAGTTCTTCCCCATTCCGGATCTGCGCGCCGGCATTCGGGGCAATCGCCAGCACGCAAAACAGCATCAGGACCAGGCCAACATGTTTTTGCATTGCCACGTCCATATCGGTGCCACACAGCATACCTGCAATCAGCCGTAAAGCATTCTCATGAGTGACGGAGTGCAGGCTGGTTACGTGACCGGCTGTCCAATGGGTTTGCAACCCTTACGGAATCGAGAACAGCTTCCAGCCATCCGCCTCCAGGTTGAAGATGAAGTCGATGAGGCGCTGGCTGGCGCACTGGTCATTCCTGACCTCGGCCACCAGGATCGCCTGCCTCACTCCGTTTCGTGTCACCTCGCTGGAAGCGGTGCGCACGCTGGCCGAATGGGTCAGCAGATCGCGGTCGGAACAGGTGCGGGCGCTGTTGTCCAGCCGGATGGGCGCGTCGATGCAGGAGGAGTCGAACAGCCTGCAATAGAGGCCGCGACGCGCCAGAAACTGCTGCTGGACTTCCTCGCGGGTCCTGTGTTCGCCCTGCGGACCAACATTGACTCCGCGCTGGGAGATCCAGGAGAGCACCCGGTTGCTGTCGCCCGAGCGGATGGCGGCAAAAAAGTCCCGCTCCAGGGTGCGCGCGGGTACTGAGCTCTCCGATCCAGCAGAGCTGGAGGCGGACTGCGCGACCGCCGGCGGGCATGCGCTGAGCGAGACGCAAATTGAAACGACGCTCCCCAACAGCAGACGTGAGACCCAATTCATCCCTGCCGCCCGGCGCCGGCCGCTTTTTTCTTACTGGTAAGACGTTTCTTAGTCGTCTTACTGGTAGGATTGCTCGCCTTCGTCTTACCAGTAAGATTTCCCTCGGCTGCCTGGAGTTCCTCCCGCCGCATCTTCGGCAGGCGTTCCCAGACCAAGCGATACGATTCGGCGATCAACTCGCGCAGCTCCGCGTCCGGCAAGGAATTGAGCTGTTCGAGGCTCACCCACTGCGCTCGCGCCATGTAGGGGGCGGGGCGAATGCCTGGCCGCTCGCACAGTTCCGCGAAGCTCTCTGGGGTGCACTTGAACGACAGGCGCACCGGTCCCGGTTCCAGCGCCGTCACCACGAACAGCTTGCCATCCACCTTGAAGCACAGGTCGGAGCCCCACTGCATGTTCTCGGTGGTGTGAGGAAACCCGAGGCAGTATCGTCGAATGGCTTCAATGTCCATGGTCCACTCCCGTCTGCGCCGTCGCCGTCTCCGGCCACTGCCGCACCATGACGACTTTGGTGTAGGCCAGGCGAAAGCCGCGGCGCTCCATGTTTCGCTGTGAGCCGCTGCCAGGATGGGTGCAGACCACAGCGTACTCGCAACCCGCCGGTGCCGCTTCGTGCAGCCGCCGGGCGATCAATGCGCTCTGCACGCCGCGCCGTCGAAACTCCGGCAGCGTCGCCGTGCCATACAGCGCGGCAAGACAGGCCTCGGCAATGATGCGGCCACCACAGCCGCCAACCACCGTATCTCCGATACGCGCCAGAAACGCCAGGGCGCCGGGCAGGGTCGCAAATCCGCCAAACACTTCCTCCGCGACCCCAAGCTCTTCGGAGAAGCCGCGCGCGATCGCGTGCATCCACGGCCGGAGAGTTTCCGGGGTCACGCGCTCGATGCTGACGCCGGCAGGCGGCGTGAACGGCTCGTGCGGGCTGATGCGCCGGATCAGCACCGAGTTGAACTCCGCAATGGCGTAGCCGCGCCCGCCCAACAGGTTGCGCAACGATTCGTGCGCCAAAGGCGAAAGCACGATCGTCGAGGCCACGCCGCGGCTGCGGAAGAAATGCTCCACGCGGTCCAGGTCGCCGGCGGTCACCTCGCCGTAGAGACCCATGCCCACGGCCTGATTGGCGGGATAGCTAAGGCCGCCGAAGAACGCGACACCTCCGGCTACGTCTTCGGCTGCAATCGGATCGGCAGGGCTGAAGCGGCGAAGGCCTTCCACGCAATCGGGAAGGATGGTTTCCGCCAGCTCCAGGCGGCGGGCAAAATCAACATCGACAAAATCAGGAAGCTGCTCTGTAGCGGCAGCCGCAGTTGTTTCCGGCATTCGAAACTCCTTCAGCTTATGAAAGACACACGGGTGACCTACACCGCAAGCGGCACGTTTGGGAGCGGGAGTTTCGTCAGCGGACGGCGATAATCACAGGCAATCCTGATTCCGGCATCGGCAAGCCCGGCCTTCGGATTCCAGCAGTGTAGCCCTATCCATTTGCGGGGGGAAGAGGTGTGATAACTTTTTTGCCATGCTGCCCCCGGAACCGAAGCTGTCGCTGGAAGGACAGGCGGCCCTCATCACCGGAGGCTCGCGCGGTATCGGCGCGGCCACGGTGCGGCTGTTCGTGCGGGCGGGCGCGCGCGTGACCTTCAGCTATCAGCGCGCCAGGGCTGCCGCCGAGCAGCTGGTGCTGGAGTGCGGAGCCGATCTCTGCCACGCCGTCCAGGCCGATCTTACCGGCATCGCGGGAGCCGCGCCCCTGGTGCGGGCGGCTGTCGAGCGCTTCGGCGCGCTGGATGCGCTCGTCGTCAACCACGGCATCTGGCCGCCCGACGACGTCGGTATTGACAGCATGAGCGACGAGCAGTGGCACGACACCCTGGCTACCAACCTGGACAGCGCCTTCGCCCTCGTGAAGCACGCGGTGGCCCAGATGAAAGTCCAGGGACGCGGGGGAACTATCGTGCTGGTGAGCTCGACCGCCGGACAGCGCGGCGAAGCCTTTCACTGCGATTACGCGGCGACCAAGGGAGCGCTCATCAGCATGGCGAAAGGACTTTCTACCGAGCTCGCGCCTCATGAGATCCGGGTAAACTGCGTCGCTCCCGGCTGGGTGCAGACTGACATGGCGGCCGGCGCGCTGGGCGATCCCGAACGCCGCAAGAAGGTCTTCGCCACCATTCCCATCGGCCGCGTCGGCACCCCGGAGGAGATCGCCGCGCCGGTTCTCTTCCTGTGTACCAGGCACGCGGGGTTCATTACCGGTGAAATCCTGAACGTGAATGGCGGCGCTGTGCTGGTGGGCTGAGGACAGCGAATTTCGTCAAGGGGAGGAGAGCATGCCGTCGAAACGTCGCAAGCCTAAACCCTTTCGTGCTGCTTCGGCGGTCAAGGCCGCGGCGCGGGCCGCCATCGGCACTCCGCCTCCCACCCGCACCGAACCTGGCGACAAGAAGCGCAAGCAGCGATCCGGGAAGCACAAACCGACCCTGGCCAGGTTGTTGGGCGAAGAAGGACAGTGACAACGGCCTGGACTGCTCAGAAGTTTGGCCGGTCCAGCGGCGGCTGCCAGGCCAGAAAGTCCTGCCTCATCCGCTCCGTGTAGCTGTGGAGCAGCTCCTGCACGCGTTTCGGGTCCGGCGACTTCACGATCAGTCCGACGTGATGTTTCCTGTCGGCCATCCGCCAGACAATTTCGGGATCGTTGTACGCCGAGGTGTCGGGATGCTCCTGTTTCGCCAGCGAAACCAGCAGTCCGGCGGAATCGGTTTTCGGCCTGGGCGGCATATACGGCGCCTTGCCTCCGGCAATTTCGAGCTTTGCCCATTCTGCCCACAGGTTGATGCCGGTGGCAGTCTCGACGAGATCCACAATGTGGGCTCCGCCCACACGGGCGGAGGTTTCCAGAAAATACAGCCTGCCATCGTGGCGTCCGCGGATGAATTCGCTGTGGGAGACGCCCCGCAGCATGCCGAAGGCTTTCATGACCCGGCGGTTGAGCTCGATGAGCGGCTGCGCCTCGTCTGAGCCGGACGGCAATGTGCTGGTACTGAAGATGTCCCCCTGCTGCGAGACCTCCATGGGCGGACGCCCGTACCGGCTGGCGATGGCAAACAGCGGCTCGCGTTCGTAGAAGATCGCATCGACGTGATAGATGTCTCCCGGCACGTACTGTTCCAGCAGGTAGAACGACTGCTTGTCGGCCAACGTTTCCATCGATGACCAGAATTCGTCGGCGCTCTGCACCTTCTTTATGCCCATCGAGCCGGCCATGGAGCGCGGCTTCAGCACCCACGGCGGCGGCACGCGGTCCATAAACTCGCGCAGACGCGCATGATGCAGCACGTGAATGAATTCCGGCACCGGCAGGCCTTCGTCGCGCGCCTTGGCCCGCATCGCCAGCTTGTCGCGGAAGTAGCGGGCCGTCGTGTCTCCCATACCGGGCACGCGCAGGTGCTCGCGCAATGTCGCCGCCGTTTCCACGTCGAAGTCGTCAAGCGCCACGATGCGATCGATGGTCTCGCTGCGCGCCATGTAGCTGACGCCCAGCAGCGCGTCCTCCAGCTTCCATTCCTTCTGCACGTCCGGCATGTAGAAGATTTCGTCGATGCTCTCGCGCGGCCAGGGTTCGTCTTTCAGGCTGTGCGAGGTGAGCAGCAGGGTGCGGCAGCCCTGGCGGTAGCACTCGCGTATGAATTCGGTTCCCTTGTAGTAACTGGCCAGGCACAGAACCGTGAGCGGCCGCCCGGGCGGAGATGTAATTGAGGACGACATCGGGTCACTCCTTGCGGGCGGCCAATCCGCCGCCGCAAAGCCGCTAAACCGCCTGCTCTCGTTCCAGCCGGCTGAACGCCGCTGCCATCCTGCCGGAAATATCCTCGCCTTCGACACCCTCGATTTCGAACAGCACTGGCGGGACATGCGGCGCGGTGCGCAGCAGCGGCATCGCCTCGCTCCAATCGATGCTGCCTTCTCCCGGCCAGAGATGCGAATCTTGGTCTTTAAGGTTGTCGTGCACGTGGGTGGAGCGAATACGGTCCTTCATGACATCGAATGCCTGCTTCACGCTGGACATGATGTGCGCATGGCCCAGATCGAAACAGACGCCGATATCAGGGAAGCCGCCTGTATCCAGCAAGCCGATCAGCTTCTCCGGCGTTGAGAGCTCATTGGGAATGTTCTCCACCAGCAGCTGCACGCCCAGCGGCCTGGCAAAGATCTGCAGCTGCTCAAGCGAGCTTATCGCCGCCTCCTGCTTGCGCCCGCTGGCTTCCTCGTCGCCCACGCCGACATGCTGGACCAGAAACCGGAACGGCGCCTGCTCCGCCACTTCGAGCGCGCGCTTGATCTCGTCCAGCGCGGCGATGCGCTCCCGCTTCTCCACCGCCGCGATGTTGACCGGCGGCTTGCCGCCGCGTCCCCACTCCTCATCGCTGTACATCGGCGAGTGCATGGAGTGAAACGTTACGCCGGTGCTGCGGAACCAGTTGGCGATCTCGCGCACGTGCCGGCGCTCGGTGTAGTTGAAGTGGCCGCGCGCGGCA
Source organism: Binatia bacterium (assembly GCA_035516415.1). GTDB lineage: Bacteria > Acidobacteriota > Terriglobia > Terriglobales > Acidobacteriaceae > Bog-257. The sequence continues at coordinate 6,552 of DATJAI010000129.1, forward strand.
AAAATCTCGACGGCTTCCGCGCCGCCGGCGACGAACTGTTCGAGCAGGGCCGTGCCCAGGCGCTCACCTCGGGCCGAGATCAGCGTGGACATCGCCCGGCGCATCAGAAGCCGGCCGCCTTTCCGCCATCGCGCCCGTCACTGGCGCCCAGCAGCTCGCCGGTTTTCCCGTCCACGGCGATGCATTCGGCGTCGCCCCAGTATCCCCGCGCCACTTTCACCTTATGCCCCATGTGATCGAGAACGCCGATGGTGTCGGGCGCAATCCCCGTCGCTTCCACCAGGATCTGGTCAGGCATCCACTGCTGGTGGAAGCGCGGGGCATTCACCGCCTGCTGGATGTTCAGCCCGTAATCCACCACCCCCATCAGCACGTTAGCCACGGTGGTGATGATGGTCGGTCCGCCGGGGGAACCGAGGACAAGGAAGAGCTTGCCGTTGTTGAGCACGATGGTTGGCGTCATCGCCGAAAGCGGCCGCTTGCCCGGCCCGATGGCGTTGGCCGGCCCCTGGATCAGGCCGTACATGTTGGGCACGCCGGCTTTGGAGCTGAAGTCGTCCATCTCATCGTTGAGCAGGAAGCCCAGCCCTTCCGCCGTGACGCGCGAGCCGAATGCGTCGTTCAGCGTCGTCGTCACCGAGACCGCATTGCCCTCGGGATCGACCACGGAATAATGCGTGGTGTGGTCCGGCTCGGCTGTCGCCCGCGGTTGCGGATGCGAGCGGGCATAGCTGTCGAGCTGGGAAAAAATCGCCGGCCGCTTGAGTGCGGCGGCTGGCGTGGCGCGGCGGATTGCGATGCTCTCGCGCCAGCCGTTGCCGTAGCGTTTGTCGATCAGTTGCGCAACCGGAATTTTCGCGAAGTCGGGATCGCCCAGAAACTCCGCGCGATCGAAAAAGGCCCGCTGGAATGCCTCCGCCGTCAGATGAATGCTCTGCGCCGAGCGGTCGCCCTGCTTCGCCAGGTCGTAGCCCTCCAGGATGTTGAGGATTTCGACCAGGGCCACTCCTCCTGACGACGGCGGAGGAGCGCTTATGATCTCGTAGCCGCGATAGGTGCCGCGAATGGGCGTGCGTTCCTTGACCTCGTAGGCTGCGAGATCCTCCGCGCTAATCAGCCCGCCGCCCTTCTGCATGGCGGCAGCAAGCTCGCGCGCCAGGGAGCCGTGGTAGAAGTCATCCGGATTACCGGCGATCCTCTCCAAGGTTTTCGCCAATTCCGGCTGTCGGAAAACCTCGCCTGCCTGGTAGTAATTGCCATCGCGCTGAAAAATGTGGTGCGACTCCGGAAACCGCGCCAGCCCGGAATCGCGAAACGACTGCGCCTCTGCATACTCGAGGACAAAGCCATCGCGTGCCAGACGAATGGCAGGCTCCATCACCTGCTTCAGCGAGAGCTTGCCCCAATGCTGCTCGGCATAGGCCAGTCCGGCTACCGAGCCCGGCACCGCAATGCCCTTGTAGCCGATCGTGCTCAGGTCAGGTATGACGTTGCCCTGGCTGTCGAGATACATGTTGGCAGTGGCCTTTGCCGGCGCCTTCTCGCGATAGTCGAGGAAGTGGATCTCCCCTGTCGCGCGCCGGAACAGCAGGAATCCTCCCCCTCCGATGTTGCCGGCCTCCGGATGTACGACCGCCAGCGCGAAGCCTACCGCAACTGCCGCATCAATGGCGTTGCCGCCTTGCTGCATGATGGCGATCCCAACCTGGGTGGCCTCGGGGTGCACGCTGGCCACCATAGCCTTCGTCGCATGGCTGGGCTGAACCATGTTGCCGGCGGGCGCCAGCGTGCAAAACACCAACGCCACGACCAGGCTGAGAAGTTGGCGGCGTATTTTCATGTCAGGATGGCGGGGAACCCGGCGTAAGCTCGTGGCAATGTGGGCACACCGAGCTTATCGTGGTGCTACAGGGATTCGAGGCTAGCCCAGCACTGCGGTCACAGTCAAATGAAGTCGATGACCCGGCACCCGCGCTCACTTGTGCCGGGTGAGCGGAACGGTATATATCTAAAGCACCCGTGGGCGTCATGCCGAGCTCTATCTTCTCCGTGGATGTTGAAGACTGGTTCCACATCCTGGATATCCCAGGTGCGCCCGCCATTTCCGAGTGGGGCAGCCTGCCCTCGCGTGTGGAAAGAAACTTCACGCGTCTGCTGGACATCTTCAGCCAATACGACGCGCACGTTACCTGCTTTGTTCTGGGCTGGGTGGGCGAGCGCTTTCCACATCTGGTGAAGGAAGCGGCGGCCCGCGGACACGAGATCGCCTCCCACGGCTACGGCCACACGCTGGTGTATCAGCAGGATCGGGAAGAATTTCGCCAGGACGTTCGCCGGGCGCGCCTGCTGCTGGAGGACATCACATCAGTGCCGGTGATCGGATATCGCGCCCCCGGCTTCTCCACGACCGAGGCGACGCCGTGGTTCTTCGATGTGCTGGCGGAAGCGGGATATCGCTATGACTCGTCGGTGTTTCCCGCGGCTCGCGGGCATGGTGGCATGCGCGAAGGCCGGCGCGAGCCGCATCGCGTGGGCAACGGCGACGGCATCCTCGAGCTGCCGATTACGGTCGCCGACATGATGGGGAAAACCATGTGCTTTTTTGGCGGTGGCTACCTGCGGCTGTTCCCCTACTGGCTGGTCCGCGCCAAGGCGCATGAGGTGCTTGCCGAGGGACGGCCGGTGGTGTTCTACATTCATCCGCGCGAGGTCGATCCCGCCCATCCCCGGCTGCCCATGAGCCGCATTCGCAGGTTCAAATCGTACGTAAATCTCGAAGGCACGGAATCCAAGGTCAGGCGGATCCTGCAGGATTTTCCTGTCACCACATTTGAGAATGCCATCAGCAACTGCCCCGAACTGGTAAAATCCCATGTCGCCTGATCGCACCCAAACCTTTTTTCATCAGTACGCCAACGACTTCGATGCCATTTATGGCAACCAGAATGGCGTCATCGACAGCGTCATCAATCGCCTGTTCCGCAAGAGCATGCGTCTGCGCTACGAAAAGTCCATCGAGGGCTGCGAGCCGGTGCTGGGCAGGAGCGTGCTCGACGTCGGCTGCGGGCCCGGGCATTACTCCATCACGCTGGCGCAACGTGGCGCGTCACACGTTGTTGGCATCGACTTCGCCGAGGGCATGCTGAAGCTGGCAACGGAACACGCGCGCAAAGTCGGGGTGGGCGATCGCTGCAATTTCATGGTTGCCGATTTCTACACCTATGCACCGCAGGAGATCTTCGACTACGTCATCGTGATGGGCTTCATGGATTACATGCCCGATCCGGAGAAGGTGATGGCCAAGGTGCTGTCGCTAACCCGTCACAAGGCGTTCTTTTCGTTTCCTGTGGCGGGGGGCTTTCTGGGATGGCAGCGGCAGCTGCGGTATAAGAGTCGCTGCGATCTCTTCCTGTATAGCCAAGAGCAACTGAGGAAGCTGTGCACGAAGTTTCCCGAGGTGAAGGCAACCATCGAGCCCATCAGCCGCGATTTCTTTGTCACCCTCGAGCGGAACGGGAAAAAGGTATAGGGGCCCGGTCGCGGATGTGTGAGGTTTCCGCCGGAAGCAGCAGCCCTGGAGTTCTGTTCTTCCACTCGTCCCTCGGAATGACACACGCACAGGCCGGGATCGCTGCCGACTGACACCTATGGCCGCAACGCAAAGACGAGCCGTTGTCATCGGAGCCGGTCCCAATGGCCTGGCAGCGGCCATCGTTCTGGCGCAGGCGGGAATGCGGGTTGAGGTCTTCGAAGCAGAGCCTCAACCGGGTGGCGGCGCGCGAACGCTCCCTCTCACTTTGCCCGGCTTTCTGCACGATTTCGGCTCGGCAGTGCATCCCATGGCCGCGGGCTCGCCTTTTTTTTCAGGTCTTCCGCTGCGCGACTACGGACTGGAATTCATACAGCCACCGGCGCCCCTGGCCCATCCCCTGGACGATGGCACGGCGGTGATGCTGGAGCGCGACCTGGGCAATACCGAAGCGGCGCTCGGCGAGGATGGAAAACAATGGCGCAGGCTGTTTGGAACATTCGCCAAGCACTGGAACGAATTGGCGCCGGAAACCTTGCGACCGGTATCGCTCTTCCCGCGGCATCCCTTTCTGCTCGCCCGTCTCGGCTTGCTGGGTTTTCCCTCGGCCAGCTCGATTGCGCACGTCTGGTTCCACGGTGCGAGGGCCAGGGCGTTGTTCGCGGGGCTGGCGGCCCATTCCATTCTTTCGCTGGAGGAGCCGCTGACGGCGGCTTTCGGAATCATGTTCGCGGCCACCGCCCATGCTGTGGGATGGCCGATTCCTCGTGGCGGAGCCCAGTCGATCACCGATGCACTATGCAGCTATCTGGCAACTCTTGGGGGCAGGGTGCATCTGTCGAGCCGGGTCGAGAATCTTGCCTCGCTGGGGCAATACGACGTTGCCATGTGCGATGTGACCCCACGGCAACTGCTGCGTATTGCGGGCGACCGGCTCTCGCCTGCCTACAGACACAGGCTGGAGCGTTACCGTTACGGGCCGGCTGTCTTCAAGGTAGACTACGCCCTGTCCGAGCCGGTGCCCTGGAAGGCACCGGAGTGCCGGCGGTCGGCAACCGTCCACCTGGGCGGGACGCTGGAGGAGATCGTCGCATCAGAGGACGCCATGCGGCATGGACGCCACGCCGAGCGGCCTTTCGTGTTGCTGGCGCAGCCCACCCTGTTCGATTCCACCCGCGCTCCCGAGGGCCGGCACATCGCCTGGGCCTACTGCCATGTGCCCAACGGCTCGGCTTTTGACATGCTCCCGCGCCTTGAGGCGCAGATCGAGCGTTTTGCGCCCGGATTCCGCGACTGCATCCTCCAGCGGCGCGCGTTTTCCCCCGCCACCCTGGAAGCCATGGACGCGAATCTTGTGGGCGGGGATATCGGCGGTGGCCTGATGAACCTCACGCAGTTCCTTTTCCGTCCCACAATGAGGTACTACGCGACTTCGGCGGCAAACATCTTCATATGTTCTTCATCCACCCCGCCCGGTGGCGGCGTGCACGGCATGTGCGGATATAACGCAGCAAAGCTGGCTCTGAAACAGCTGTGACCCGGACCCACGAAATCGGCCCAGGCGGCAAGTTTGGTGTTGCCCTCTCGCTGACCGCGATTGGCGGCTTCGTCGATGCCGTGGGCTACATCGTCCTCTTCCAGGTGTTCACCGCCAACATGAGCGGTAACAGCGTGCATATCGGCATATTTCTTGGCCAGCACGACTGGCCGGACCTGCTGCGGCCATTCTGCGCGGTTGCGGCTTATGTTCTGGGAATGCTCCTGACCCGCGTGGCCATCGAGATTGCCGGCCGAGCGGGACCCAAGCGCATAGCTTCGGCCACCCTGGCGGCTGAGGCTGTTCTGCTGCTGCTGCTTGCGCGCGCTACCCCGGCCCTGTATCTGGGCCACATGGTCGATCTTCATTCGCCGGCGTACTTCACGCTGGTGGCCCTGCTGGCCTTTGCCATGGGAGTGCAGACGGCAACCCTCACCCATATCGGCGCCCTGACCATCTACACGACTTTCGTCACCGGGACTCTGACCAAATTTGCCGAGTCGCTCACCCGGGCACTGTTCTGGACGTACGATGAGGTCCTACAGCATGGGATGTCACACATTGTCAGGGTCTGGCGGCAGCAGAAGGATGTGCGTGAAACGGCAATGCTGCTGGCAATCTGGAGCTGCTATGTGCTCGGCGCGGCGGCGGGCGCCGTGATGGAACACGGCTGGGAGCTGCGAGCGTTGTATCTTCCGGTCGTAGTGCTGATCGGGTTCATCGTTGTGGACCAACTTCGGCCCATCGATGTGGAAGAAGAGAAGCACCAGACGGGCTAGGACCAGAGCGCAGGCCCTCCACCGCGGCTGGGATGCGCCCGGGGCCTACCTGGACGTCAGGGAGCGGGATGGTGCCCTTTCTACGGCGCGGCGTGCCCCAGCAGCGAGCGTTTGCCGCTGTTTTTCAGCGCTTCCCGCACTTTCGCCTCATCCATCCAATCCGGGTGAGGAATAACCGGGGCGGGAGGTGAGGCCGGCAGCAGGCGCGGCACCCAGGCGCGAATGGCCGCGTCGGCCAGCAGATAGCCGTGGTTTTCCAGCACGCACGCCTCGCCCTCGGAGAAGCTGTCGAGGTCGGTGCGGATGGCGGCGATGAAATTCTTCACCAGCTCCTCGGAATATCCGCCCGGAATTCTGTACTCGGCGACGGTTGCGCCGATCCCCCAATACGTGCCTTTCATCAGGCCGGAGACAAAGTTGGAGAGCAGCCAGCGCTTGCGCACGGCAAGCGCCTGGTTTTCCGGAATAGCGATGAAACGTCCGATGTCCCCGGCGAAGCCGTTGTCGCCGCCGATGGAAAACAGGGCGCCTCCATCGGAGACCAGCACGGTGTCGTGGTCCTTCCAGATTGGCTCCAGGCCAAGATTGTCATACACGCCGCCGTCGCTGAGGGCAATCTCGCGGATCCGCCTTTCGCGCTCGGAGCTGGTGTCGTGGCCGGCCGGGACCTTCGCGGGATCCAGATTGAGCTGCAGCGGCCTGAACACTGGCGGGAAACACGACGAGGCGGCAACCGCCGTACTGACCAGCCAGTCCCCGGGGGTTGGCATAAAGCCGGCCTGGTAATCGCCGCACTGGGCCCGCTTGAACATCCAGTTCACGCCGTACACCAGATCGGTGGAGCAAAAAACATGATGCGGCGCGGCGGCCATCTCGGACAGCTTCTTGCCCATGGTGAGATGCTCGTTATATGCCTTGGCCAGCCCCGTGCTGTTGTGCGTACCGGGTATGAGAGCGTCGACTCCCAGCCAGCGCCGGATGTCGAGCGAGCAGAACTGGCGCATGGGCGCGCTGACGGAAGTCTTGTAGTCGGCCACGCCGGATGAGAGAGGCGGGTCGAGACGGCTGGCCAGAAAACCATTCAGGATGCTGCCGCCGGAGACGCTGGAGATGGTGGTGAGCCTGGGCGTGATGCCGAATTCGTTCAGCCGGCGAATGGCGCCCAGATGAAAAAGGGTTGCGCGGAAGCCGCCTCCGGAGAGGCTCAGTCCGATGGAGCCGGGAATGCGGCTGACGGAGGGCAGGAATGTGGCAGGAGGCATATAAGGACCCTTCGGGGCAATGTCCTATTTTGCACGTTTTGCCGTTCCGCGCAAGGCAGCGGCAGCAGGATGTGGCGGCGCGCGATCATGGTGCCCGCCGGTCTCCGGGCCGGGCGTACAATCTATGTCCGTGCGCTCAATCGCCGGTGCATGGCCTCTCCGGCCAAAGTCCGGCCCGGGACATTTCCGCATGGAACGTGCATACTCAACATCAGGCACTCATGAATACATCGATCAGGACAGAAACCGAAGCGCCGGTCACCACCATTCGTGAAATCGGCGAGCATGAAGGCCGGAGCGTCACCATTCGCGGCTGGCTCTACAACCTGCGCGAAAGCGGCAAGCTGCTGTTCCCCATTTTTCGCGACGGCAGCGGCATCATCCAGGGCGTGGTGGCGAAGAACGCGGTTTCAACCGAACTGTTCGAGGCGATCAAGGGCCTGACGCAGGAATCCAGCGTGATCGTCACCGGCAAGGTGCGCGCGGACAAACGCGCTCCCGGCGGATACGAGATCGAGGTCAGCGACGCGCAGGTGGTGCAGCGCGTCAGTCCCGACGATCCCTATCCCATCACCCCCAAGGAGCACGGCGTTGACTTTCTGATGGAGCACCGTCACCTGTGGGTGCGTTCACCGCGCCAGGCGGCCATCCTGCGGGTGCGCGCCGAAATCATCAAGGCGGCGCGCGACTTCTTCGACGAGCGCGGCTTCACCCTGACTGACCCGCCCATCCTCACCCCGGCCGCCTGCGAGGGCACGACCACGCTCTTCCCGGTTGACTACTTCGACGAGCAGGCCTTCCTCACCCAGTCCGGCCAACTCTACATCGAAGCGACCGCGATGGCGCTGGGCAAGGTTTACAGCTTCGGCCCGACCTTCCGCGCGGAGAAGTCCAAGACACGCCGTCACCTCACCGAGTTCTGGATGGTCGAGCCGGAGATCGCCTGGGCAACGCTCGACGACCTGATGAAACTGGCGGAGGAATTCATCACCTTCATCGTCAGGCGCTGTCTCGAGCGCCGGCGTCCCGAGCTCGCAACCATCGGACGCGACATCGCCCCACTCGAAAAGATTGACACGCCATTTCCGCGCATCACGTACGACGAAGCCGTGAAGATGCTGCAGGAGGGCCATGGCCGGGGGCTGCTCGAGAGCCGCTTTGAATGGGGTGGAGACCTCGGCTCGCCGGACGAAACCTTCATTTCCTCGCGGTTTGATCGTCCGGTGATGGTGCATCGCTATCCCGCAGCCGTGAAGGCGTTTTATATGGAACCCGATCCGGAGCGGCCCGAACTGGCGCTCTGCGTTGACGTGCTGGCGCCCGAAGGTTACGGCGAGATCATCGGCGGCTCGCAGCGCATGGCATCGTATGAGCTGCTGCTGCAGCGCATCCACCAGCACGGTCTGCCGGAAGAGGCGTTCCGCTGGTATCTCGATCTCCGCAAGTTCGGAGGCGTTCCGCACGCGGGTTTCGGCATGGGCATCGAGCGCGTCGTGGCATGGATCTGCGGCCTCGAGCACGTCCGCGAGACCATCCCATTCCCGCGAATGCTGTACAGGCTGTACCCGTAACGGAGCGACCCTGGTTTGACCTTGTGAAACTGGAAGGTTGTCATCCCGAGTGGAGCCGAGGGATCTGCTGTTCGCTCCGCAGCGGAATGGTCTGCAACGCGCGTCGGACGGTTTCGGTATCGGCCCTCGCATGTAAGACATAGCTATGGCGACCAGTCCCAGCACCAAACCGCTGCAGAACGTCGAAACCCGGCACATCCGCATCATCGGCGTTCCCCTTGATCTTGGGCAATCCCGCCGCGGAGTCGATATGGGCCCTTCGGCGATGCGGGTTGCGGGCCTCAAAGCCAAGCTGCAGGCCCTCGGCTATGAAGTGGAGGACGGCGGCAATGTCCCCGTCGCCATGCTGGAGACCGGCTCGGCCGGCGATCCGACGGCAAAATATCTCAGCGAAATTACCGAGACCTGCTCGGCGCATGCCGATCTCGTCATCAGGACCCTCGAAGCCGGCAAGATCCCGCTCACCCTTGGCGGGGACCACTCGGTCGCCGTCGGCACCGTGGCCGGAGTGGCAGAGTTCTATCGCCGCAGGCACCAGCGCGTGGGGCTGCTGTGGATCGATGCCCATACCGACATCAACACTCCCGAAACCTCTCCCAGCGGTAACGTGCACGGCATGCCGCTGGGCGCCATCATGGGCCTCTTCCATTCGCCGCTCAGCGAGCTGTACGGCTTCAGCCCCAAAGTGCGTCCGGAAAACTGCGCGCTGGTCGGCATCCGCGATGTGGACGAGCACGAGCGGGAAAACATCCGCAGGGCCGGAGTGCATGTTTTCACCATGCGCGATATCGACGAGCGCGGCATGCGATCCGTGATGGAGGAAGCGCTTCGCCTTGCCGGCCGCGGCACCGTTGGCTATCACGTATCGCTCGATCTCGACTGGATCGATCCCGAAGACGCCCCGGGGGTGGGAACGCCGGTGTGGGGCGGCGCCACCTATCGCGAGGCGCACCTCGCCATGGAGATCATCGCCGACCATGGCCGGATGCTCAGCTTCGAACTGGTGGAGGTCAATCCGGTGCTCGACGAGCGCAACCAGACGGCGGAGCTGGCGGTGGAGCTGGCGCTCTCCGCCTTCGGCAAGAAAATCCTGTAAGCGGGCGCACAATCCGCGCAAAGGGAAGGGGCCTCAATCTACCGCATCGCAGCACATTGAAGCCCATTGATGAAGGCCGCATCGCCGCAGGCCACAGGCGCCGCGTGGCCGGACGCCCTACTTGGTGGCCTGCTCGCCACCCTTGCTGATAGCGACGGTCTCGCCGACGTCGCCCACCTTGAAGCGGGCAAAGCGGCGGACGGAGATGTTCTCACCCAGCTTGCCGATCACGCTGGCAATCAGTTGCGAGACGGTAATCGTCTGCTCCTTGATGAAGGGCTGCTCGTAAAGGCAGACCTCCTCGTAGAACTTGGCCATCTTGCCCTCGACGATCTTTTCGATCACCGGAGCCGGCTTGCCGGTCTGGGCGGCCTGCGCTCGATAGATCTCCTTCTCCTTCTCGTAGGCCTCCGGCGTCACGTCTTCCTTGCGGATGAAGCGTGGATCGGTGGCGGCGATGTGCATGGCGATGTCGTGCACCAGATTCTTGAAGTCGTCGGTGCGGGCGACGAAGTCGCTTTCGCAGTTGACCTCCACCAGCACGCCGATCTTCCCGCCGGCGTGAATATAGCTGGCCACAGAACCTTCACTCGTGGTGCGCGTTGCTTTCTTGGCCGCCGTAGCGATGCCCTTCTTGCGGAGAATGACGATCGCCTGTTCGACGTCGCCTTTCGCTTCCGTAAGGGCGTTCTTGCAGTCCATCATGGGAGCGTTGGTCTTGTCGCGAAGCTCTTTTACCTGTGCTGCTGAAATGTTCACGGTCGTCGTACTCATTATTTCGAAGTTCCTCTGGCTCCTGGCAAACTACCCACTCAGGGGAGCAACTGCCAGGAGATAAATGTCTGTCGTTGTTCCAGTTCGCTGAAAGCCAGGAGCTAAAAGCCAAGAGCCCACTAAAACAACGCCCGCGCTGCATGGATGCGCGGGCCCAAAGCGCTGATGAATCTCAAGCCTGATGCTACGCGCCTGTATTTTCCGCGGCGCGCCTGCCTCCGCGGCCCAGCACCTCTTCCATGCTGACCTCTTCGGCTTCCTCCATCGCCGCTTCCGGAGGCGCCGCACTGGCTTCGCCTTCCGGACTGGCTGCCGCAGCTTCCGCGGCTTCGCTGTACTGCACGCCCGCGGCGAGTTCGGCCGTCTGCTTGTCGGTGGCGGCCTGCGAACCCTCGATCACGGAATCGGCGATCTTGGAGGCGAAGAGCCGGATCGCGCGCAGCGCATCGTCGTTGCCGGGGATCACATAATCCACTTCCGTGGGATCGCAATTGGTGTCCACCACGGCGACCACCGGGATGCCCAGCTTGCGCGCTTCCCGCACCGCGATCTGTTCCTTGTTGGAGTCGATCACGAACAGCACATCGGGCAGGCGGTTCAGGTTCTTGATGCCCGCGAGGTTCGCCTGCAGGTGCTTGCGCTCCCGCTCCAGTTTGATGACTTCCTTCTTGGGCAGCAGCTCGTAGCGGCCGTCGGTGGCCATCTCGTCGAGCTCCTTCAGCCGCTTCACCGATTTCTGCACCGTGACCCAGTTGGTCAGCAGCCCGCCCAGCCAGCGCTGGTTCACATAGAACATGCCGCTACGCGTAGCTTCTTCGGCGATGGCGTCCTGCGCCTGGCGCTTGGTGCCGACGAAGAGCACCAGCCTGCCCTCGGCCGTCTGCTCCTGCACGAACCTGGACGCTTCCTTGAACATCTTCAGCGTCTTCTGCAGGTCGATAATGTAAATGCCGTTGCGTTCGCCGAAGATGTATTCCTTCATCTTCGGGTTCCAGCGCTTCGTCTGGTGCCCGAAGTGAACGCCTGCTTCGAGCAGCTCCTTCATCGTGATGTTTGCCAAGCTACCTCCTCGGTTGGCTTGCATCCAGGCCGCAGCCTGGATTGCTTTTCCCGCCCCGCCGCGCGGGAAGATTTCGTTCCGGTTGAACCTTCCGCGCTCGCCCCCGGAACCAAAAGGCGAGTCGTTACTAGCCAGTTGCCAGTTTCCTTGCTGGCGACTGACTACTGGCTACTGGAGACTACCGCTTCGAGAACTGGAATCGCTTCCGTGCGCCCTTCTGGCCGTACTTCTTGCGTTCCTTGGTGCGGGCATCGCGGCGCAGAAAGCCTTCCGACTTCAGCTTCGCGCGCAGCTCGGGATTGAACTCCTGCAGAGCACGCGCCACTCCCATGCGCACCGCCCCAGCCTGGCCGTTGACGCCGCCTCCGCTGACCGTGCAGGTCACGTTGAAGGTGCCTGCCGTCTCGGTAAGCACGAAGGGCGACTTCGCCATAATCCGCTGCGCTTCGGTGACGAAGTGCTGATCGAAGGGCTTGCCGTTGACGCTGAACTCACCGCTGCCGGGACGAAGGAACACGCGGGCGACGCTCGCCTTGCGACGACCCGTGCCGTAATATTGAACCAGTTCTGCCATATCTTTGAAGGGGCACGGCTTCAGCCGTGCCGTTCCAGCTTTCTCCTGAATGTTGTCATCCCGAGCAAACCCGCTTTAGTGGGTGAGTCGAGCTATGCCCCCTGAGCTACCCTGATCGCCTGCGGCTTCTGCGCCTGGTGCGGGTGCCTGTCGCCCCGGTATACCTTCAGCTTGCCGGCCATGGCCCGCCCCAGCTTGGTGTGGGGCAGCATGCCCACAATGGCTTCTTCCACGATCCGTTCCGGCCTGCGCTCCATCCGTTTCCGGTATTCCTCGGACTTCAGGCCGCCAGGATAGCCGGTATAGCGATGATAGACCTTGCTGTCGGACTTCAGCCCTGTTACCCGCACCTTGGCCGCATTGATCACGATGACGTGATCGCCCATATCCAGGAACGGCGTGTACCTGGGGTTGTCCTTACCGGAGAGGATTCGCGCGACGCGCGTCGCCAGCCGTCCCAGGGTCTGACCCTCGGCATCAATGACAAACCACCAGCGCGCAATTTCCCCTTTGGGGAAATAGGTTGACATCTCTGAAATCTCCCAGAATTGAGACCGCGAAAGAGCCGCTCGGTTCAGGCGCTGGACGCGCAGAGACCATCAGGCGGGCAAACGCAGGACCGCGAAAAACATAAGGATAGTCGAATCCCGCGAGCATTGTCAACGAACCCCCGGGGCCAGGTTGCCAGCGCGAACGCTGGCCATTATACTTTTCGTTTGCTCCATAACATTTCGTGATGATGAGGAGCGCAGTTTTGCATGCCGAAGCGCACATTCCAACCTAACCGCCGCCGCCGCTCGAAGACTCACGGCTTTCGTTCTCGCATGAAGACCGGGAGCGGCCGGGCGGTGCTGTCGCGCCGTCGCGCCAAGGGACGCAAGCGGGTCTCCGTGAAGCCCGGCTTCCGCGAATAAGCCACCGGCACGATGTTGTCCTGCACGATCGCAGACCTGCCGATTACAATTGTAGGTCTTCGCGGTTCAACCGTAGGAGCAGGGCTTCTGGCGGATGCCGACGAGTACTGAATGCCTGGCACGATCTCCGTCCCCAGCAGCAGGTTTCCAAAATCGAAGCGTCTGCTGAAACATGCCGACTTTCAGCGGGTCTACCAGGAGGGACGCCGGCAGTTCACGGGAAACATGACGGTGTTCTTCCTGCGGCGCCAGAGTTTGCCGGGTAATGGGCCGCGGGTTGGATTCACGGTCGGAAAGGCGCTGGGCGGCGCGGTGCAGCGGAACCGGATCAGGCGTCGCATGCGGGAAGCCGTCCGCCTGTCGTGGTCAGGATGCGAAGCGCCCGTGGACATCGTGTTCCATCCGCGCAGCAGCGTTCTTGCGCTGCCGCTGGTGGTGTTGACGGATGAGGTTGCGCGCGGCCTGCGGCTGGCGGCACAGCGCGCCCGGCCGGGGCAGGTGAAATGAAGCGTACGATGCAATTCATGTTGCGGATTTACAAACGCTGCATCTCGCCCATGCTGCCGCATTCTTGCCGCTTCGTGCCCACCTGCTCGGAGTACGCGATGGAGGCCATCGAATGGCACGGCGCGCTGCGGGGCAGTCTGCTGGCAGCCGGAAGATTGCTGCGGTGCCATCCTTTCGCTAAAGCGGGAGTGGACCCGGTACCGGATTCGGAAACTGCTGTAGCGCCCGCTGAACAGCCGCCCCGGCGACGGGATAATGTCGTGAACGCGGCGCTGACGCGGCGCTCTACCTGCTGAACGGAACCCGAAATTGGCTGAATATCGCAACCCACAACAGGAGCCCGGCGGCGACAGGCGGATGCTGGTGATCTTCGCCGTCACCTTTGTGATCATCATCATCAGCCAGATCTTCCTGTTCAAAAAAAATCCGCCGCAACAGCCGAAGCCGAACGAGGCGCCTGCCTCCCAAACCGGCCAGCCCGCGGCGCAGCCTGCCGCTCCCGCCGCGCCAGCCTCACCGCCCGCGCCTCAGGCGAGTAAGAAAGCGCCAAAGACCACGCCCTCAGCGCCGAAGACCACGCCGTCAAGGGTCGCAAGTGGTGAGACGGAGACGGTCGTCGAAAACGATCTCTACCGCATCACGTTCACCAATCGCGGCGCGCTGGTCAGGTCGTGGGTGCTGAAGAGATACAAAGACGACGAGGGACATCCCCTCGACCTGGTCAACCGGGAGACGGTCAAATTCGGTCTGCCGCTCGCTCTGTACACCTACGACGAGAACCTGCGGAACCAGATCAACTCCGCGTTATATGTCGCCAGCGCCACGGGGACCCTGACGGCCCCGGCCGAGCTGACCTTTGAGTACGCCAGCGGCGGCACGACCGTGCGGAAGAGCTTCGCCTTCGGCACCAGTTACGTCATCTCCATTGAAACCGCAGTCACCCAGGATGGTAGGCCCGTCCCGGCTTATTCCATGTGGCCGGCGGCCCTGGGCGATGAGACCACCGCTCCCGGTTATGCCTCGGAGAAGATCGAATACATGGCCGAGGGCAAGGTGGAACGGCTGGCGGCCAAGAAAGTGAGCGGCGGCAATACCCTGCGCGGACCGTTCAACTGGGCTGGTTCGCAGGATCAGTTCTTTGCGGCCATCTTCCTGCCCGATAGTCCGGACACGGCGGCGATGGTCACACTGCGCAATTCCATCACCCTGCCGAAAAACCCGAAGAAACCGGACCCGAACGAGACAGTCCACTACGAAGTGCTGGGAACAGCCGTCGGCGATACCAGCGGTGCCACACGCGTGCGGCTCTTCGTCGGTCCCAAGGCGCTCAATGTCCTCGAGTCGGTGCGCTCCAACACCGCCCCGGGACAGATGAATGGCCCGGACCTGCGCAATGTGGTCGACTTCGGCTTCTTCAGCCTGATTGCGCGTCCGCTCTTTCTGTGGCTGAAGTGGACGCACGACCACATCGCCAGCAACTGGGGCGTCGCGATCATTATCCTGACCGTCGTCATCAACCTGGCGCTGCTGCCGCTGCGCATCACCAGCATGAAGTCGGCGCTCAAGATGCAGAAGCTGCAGCCGCAGATGAAGGCCATCCAGGAAAAGTACAAGAAGTATCCCATGCGCGATCCCCGCCGCCAGGAGATGAACGTGGAGATCGGGGACCTGTACAAGCGGGAGGGCGTGAATCCGGCGGGCGGCTGTCTGCCGCTGATCATCCAGATGCCGTTCCTCTTCGCGTTCTACTCCATGCTGGCCAGCGCCATCGAGCTGCGTCAGGCGCCGTTCCTGTGGCTGCACGATCTGTCGGCACCCGACAGGCTGTACATTATTCCCGTCGTCATCATCGTCAGCACCTGGCTCATGCAGAAGATGACGCCCAGCTCGGGCATGGATCCCAAACAGCAGCAGATGATGACGCTGATGATGCCGCTGATGATCGGCTGGTTCAGCTTCAACCTGCCCTCAGGTCTGAGCGTGTATTGGGTGGTAGGAAATATCATCGGTATCGCCCAGCAGTACATAATGAACCGCACGGGGCTGGGCCGCGAGATGCGGGCGGAGATGGAAAAGCGCGCCCGCAAGAAGGCAGCCAAATAGTAGCGACAGGGACGGCAGAGTCATTGCCGCGAACCACGATGCCCATTGCTGACAAGGTCGCCGCCGCCAGAAAAATCAGCGAGCTGCTGAATAACGTCTTCGCTGCGGGTGATTTTCGCCTGCGCTACCGGATCACGGTGGACCCGCAGGTGGACGCCGCCCGCGAGTGGGAGCGGCCGGAAATCCTGGTGGAACTCTCCGGGACGGACAGCCCGCTGGTGCTGGAAAATGGCGGGGAGCTGCTGCGAGCCTTCGAGCAGATTGCGCTGGAGATGCTACGGCTCGCACCCGACGAGCACGAGAAGCTCAGCTTCGACTGCCAGAACTTCCGCGTCGCGCGCTTGCAGGAGCTGCGCCTGGCGGCCGACGTTGCCGCGGAACGGGTGCGCCAGACGGGCATGCCCTATGCGTTCGCGCCCATGTCCTCGCGTGAGCGCCGCATCCTGCACCTGGCCATGCGCGATTTCGACGACCTGCGCACCGAAAGCGATGGCGAGGCCACCCAGCGCCACGTCGTCGTCTACCCCAAAGACTACAGGGGCAAGCCGCCGGCAGCGCCGATATCGAGACGGCGATAGGGAATTCACCACAGAGACACAGAAAAGAAACGACCTGCGGATTTTTGTCTCCAATCGCGCACTTGTCCGCGCAAGTTCCTACGCATTTCGGTCTTGTCGGACCCCAAACCAACCCGGCTTTCCTCTGTGTCTCTGTGCCTCTGTGGTGAATAATCTCTAGCGTGCACCTTGACGACACCATCGTCGCCATCGCCACGCCTCCAGGGCGGGGCGGCATCGGGGTAGTGCGGCTGTCAGGCCCGGAAGCGCGCGATATCGCACGTCCCATGCTGCGGCTGGCGCACGGGGGCGATCTGGAAGCTGGCCGCGCGCACTTCGGCGAGCTGATCGATGCCGCCAGCCGGGGCCCCCAGCAAGCGCCGGGTTTGCGGTTGCCGGGGTGGTCGACCGGCCAACGTATCGACGAGGTGGTCGTCACCTGGTTTGCGAAGCCGCATTCCTATACGGCGGAGGATGTAGTCGAGATCTCGTGTCACGGTTCACCGGTTGTTTTGCGGCACGTAGTCGAAATGGCGATGGCTGCGGGCGCGCGCCTGGCGGAGCCTGGTGAGTTCACCATGCGGGCCTTCCTCAACGGCCGCATCGACCTGACCCAGGCAGAGGCGGTACGCGACCTGATCGACTCGCAAACGCTCTATCAGGCCCAAATAGCGGCACGGCAGCTTGACGGCGCGCTTTCCCGGCGGCTGCAGCCTATCAAGCAGCAACTGATGGAGCTGATTGCAGTACTGGAAGCGGGAATCGACTTCGCCGAAGACGATGTTGCCGTCATTGCCGATGAGCAGATTCTCGCGCGCATCGCCGCGGTGCGGGCGCCGCTGGAGGAGCTGCTGGCCAGTTTCGGCTTCGGCAAGGTGGTGCATGAGGGGCTCACCCTGGCCATCGTCGGCCGGCCGAACGTGGGCAAGTCCAGCCTGTTCAACCGGCTGGTGGAGCGCGAGCGCGCCATTGTGACGGCCGCCCCCGGCACCACGCGCGACCTGGTCAGCGAAACCGTCGCCATCGGCGGAATTCCCGTCAAGCTGGTGGACACCGCCGGCGTCCGCGAGGCGCTGGATGAGGCAGAGAGCATCGGCATTCGCAAGACCATGGAGGCGCTGGCTGACGCCGAGGTTGTGCTCGTGGTGCGCGACGCTTCCCGTGGCGACACCGACCCGCTCAGCGATGACGAGCGGCGTCAGGACCAGCGCCTGCTGGAGAGCGTGGCCAACCGCCTGGCGATTGTGGTCTGGAACAAGATCGATGCCGCTCCGGACTTTCGCGGCGATCGTGTTCCGGGTGAGCTCGGTGTCTCTGCCCTGATCGGGACCGGCATCGACGAACTGCGGGCCGGCATTCTGCGCCTGGTTGGCGGCGATGCCGGCGCACAGCAGGAGGGCGGTCTACTCACCAATATGCGGCAGAAGCAGTTGGTCGGCGATGCCATTGCCGCGCTCGACCGCGCCACGGCCGCGATACCGCTGCGGGTCCCGCATGAGATGATCCTGCTCGACCTGTACAGCGCGTTGCGACCCCTGGACGACATCACCGGCGCCACTACCGCGGACGACATCCTGAACCTGATCTTCAGCTCCTTCTGCATTGGGAAGTGATGGCCGTGCTTTCGGCTCACTGCTGCGTTGTGAAGAATTTGCACACTGCGGCGAAATAGCTTCTCGTCCCCTGCCGGCCCTGTGGCCGGAAATGCAAGTCTCACAACCGATTACATTCCGGACGGCGTGGAATCTGCCGTGCTCCTAACAATTCGTCAGGAGTTCAGGAGCAAAGCGATGGAGAATTACCAGGCATCACCACGAACAGCGATTCCCAGGCGTGCGATCGCCTATATTGCCGCAGCCGTCATTGCCGGCGGTACGCTCGGCGGCTATGCGGTTCACGAACACCGTGTCGCGCAGAACCTCGCCGCACGGAACCAGCAGACCGAGGCGGCCCTGACCGCCACGCGCAATCAGGTTGAGGATCTGGCTGCGAAGGTGAACTCCCTGGCGCCCCGCGCCCAATCCCAGTCCACGCCGGCGCCGAATCCGCCGCTGCGGCGGGCGATAGCGCCGCGTCGTAGCGAAGCCTCGCGCTGGAAGAAGATGCAGGCACAACTCGATGCACAGAACAAAGCCATTGCGGACACGCGCAATGATCTGGCAGCTACCCAGGGAGACCTGAGCAACACGCGCACGGAGCTGACCGGATCCATCGCGCGCACCCACGACGAACTCGTGCTGCTGCAGAAGAAGGGTGAGCGCAGTTACTACGAATTCGACATCGACAGGTCAAAGCAGTTTCAGCACACCGGTCCCTTCGGAGTGCGGCTGAAGAAAGCCAACACGAAGCATCAGTATGCCGATCTGGAGCTGCTGGTGGACGACCGGAACCTCTCGCAGAAGCACGTGAACCTCTACCAGCCGGTGATGTTCTATACGCCGGACAGCCCGCAACCTGTGGAGCTTGTGATCAACGGCATCAGCAGGGACCACATCCACGGTTACGTAAGCGCGCCGCGTTACCGGCAGTCGGAACTGGCGTCCATGTCGAATGCCAACGCGAATGGCGCGTCCGCGACGGGACAGACCGGGGCTGCCGAGGCCGCTACGACCAGCCGTCAGAAGCTGCCGTCTCCGCAGTAGCACGCAGCCGCAGCAGAACCGATACCCATTCGTCAGTTGGAGTGAGGCTTTTCAACGGCGCCGGTGGACCTGGCGGCGCCGCCTTGCTTTATACTTGACTCACAGAGCGGCGGCATACCGCCCGCACGACCACACGAGGATGGCTAGCACTGCAAATCCGCAGCCGGCGGACTCGCCGGAGGTGCGGCGCTACAACCGGATTCATCGCTGGCTGAGCATGGCCGATGCGGTCATAGGATTTGCCCTGCTCGTCCTGCTGCTGGTGACCGGCTGGACAGGAAAACTCCGCGACTGGTCCTACCTTGGTGCAAACCAGCACTACTTCCTGGCCGTCTTCCTCTATGTGCTGATGTTCTCGGTGATCGCCAGGGTGCTGGGCACGCCATTCGATTACATCTCGTTCCGTCTGGAGCACTCGTACCACCTCTCCAGCCAGAAGCTGCGCGGCTGGATCTGGGACGAATGCAAGGGCTGGCTGGTCTCGCTGGTACTGGGCACGGTGATGGTCGAGCTGGTGTACGCCATCATCCGCATTGCGCCGCAGCGCTGGTGGATCATCGCGTGGGCCGTTTTTATCGGACTGTTCCTGCTGCTGGCGCAGCTCGCGCCGGTGGTGCTGATGCCCATCTTCTACAGGTTCGAGCCGCTGGCGAACGACGCGCTTCGCGACCGGCTGACCCGGCTGGGCGAGCGTGCGGGCACGCGCGTGCGGGGAGTCTATGAATGGAAGCTCTCGGAGAAGTCAAACAAGGCGAATGCCGCGCTTACCGGCCTGGGTTCGACCCGGCGCATCATTCTCTCCGACACGCTGCTCGAACATTACAGCGATGACGAGATCGAGGCCATCCTCGCCCACGAGCTGGGGCACCACGTTCGCCGCCACATCCTTAAGGGCATTCTGACCCAGGTCGGCATTACCTTCCTCGGATTCTGGCTGATTAACACCGTCCTGCGGTTTGTTATCGCCAGGCAGTGGTTCCCCGCACTCGACGCGCGGCTGTACGATTTCGCCAACCTGCCGCTGATTGCGCTGGTGGCCACGGTGCTTGGCTTCCTGCTGATGCCGGCGCTGAATGCATTGTCCCGCCACCATGAGCGCGAGGCAGACCGCTACGCCTGGGAGAACACGCCGTCCATTGGCCCCTTCGTTACCTCGATGCAGAAGCTGGCGGACCAGAATCTGGCCGAGCGCCAGCCTTCGAAATTCGTCGAGTGGCTCTTTCATTCGCATCCCTCGATCGGAAAGCGGATTGCCGCAGCCGAAGAATGGGCGAGCCGGCAGCATGCCGGGCAGACAGCCTGATGTTGCTGCGGGCCATTCGGCGTCCTTCCGCCATTGGCTGTTTCTGCCTTCAGCCTGACCCCGATTCTCGCCCGCGACGCGGGCTGTTGCGGCAGCGTGCGGCGAGCTGCACCACGATGCAGCACCCCGCAAAAAATTTTTTTCGCGTTAACTTTCCCGAAATCAATCGCTCACAGAAAAACGCAAATGGAGGCAGAATATTTTGTCTCGCGCGAAATTTTTTTCGTGCTAGTATCCGTGCAGCCCAGAATAGAAGATGCTGCACAAATGCGGTGCAAAGCTCCATTGACGCCGCTAAAAGGTTTGCCGGAATGTTGACTTCCGATCAGTTTCTGCGCCCTTTACTGGCCTTTGCTCGGTTCCGTTTTCCCTCTGAGTGACGACCTGTTTTTGAAAAGGCGTTCCGCCTAGGACTGCCCCTTATGTCTTCCTTTGGTATTGCCTCTGCCAACCCGTGGGTGCGTGTTCTTGACGCACTGGAAAAAAAAGTCAATCGGACCTCCTACGAGACGTGGTTCAAGCCCACCCGCTACGATCACGCGCAGGGCGCGGTCCTCTTCGTGCGGGTCCCTAACCCCGAGTTCTGCCACATCGGTGAGCGCTACGGCGATCTGATCAGCGAGGCCATCGAAAACCTCGGGCTCGAGTACCGCGATGTCGAGTTCGTTACCGACGAAGAGCACCGCGGCAACGGTCACGGTGCCGGCGGCCCCGATGCGCGGCCCCAGCAGACCGCGGTCGAGAAGTCCGTCGCCGGCCCCGTCGCACAGCAGCGGTTCGACTGGGATGGAGCGGCGCAATTGAATCCCAAGTACACCTTCGACGACTTCGTAATCGGCGCGGGCAACCAGTTCGCGCACGCTGCGGCGCGGGCGGTGGCGGAGAAGCCATCCAAAGCCTACAACCCCCTGTTCCTGTATGGCGGCGTGGGCATGGGGAAGACCCACCTCATGCAGGCGATTGGTCATGAGATCAAGAAGCGCCAGCCGGAGCGCTCCATCTGCTACGTTTCCAGCGAGCGCTTCACCAACGACATGATCAACGCCCTGCGCTACAGCAGGATGACCGGCTTCCGCGACCGGTATCGCAACATGGATGTCCTGCTGGTCGACGACATCCAGTTTCTGGTCAACAAGGAGCGCACCCAGGAGGAGTTCTTCCACACTTTCAACGCGTTACATGAGTGCCTCCGCCAGATCGTGATTGCCAGCGACCGGCCACCGAAGGAGTTGGCGGAGATTGAAGACCGCCTGCGCAGCCGCTTCGAGTCGGGACTGATCGCCGACATCCAGCCTCCGGATCTTGAGACCAAGGTGGCCATCCTGCAGAAAAAAGCCGAGTCGGATCGCGTGATCCTGCCGACCGAGGTAGCGCTTTTCATTGCCTCCAATATCCGCAGTAACGTGCGGGAACTGGAAGGGGCTCTGATCCGCCTGACGGCCTACTCCTCCCTTACTGGCGGCGAGATCAACCTGCAGACCGCGCAGGACGTGCTCAAGAACCTTATCGACGCCCAGGCCCGAAAGGTGACGATTGAGGCCATCCAGAAGGCGGTCTGCGAGCAGTTTGGCCTGCGCCAGGGGGAAATCAAGGCCAGAAACAACTCGCACGTCATCGTGTTTCCGCGGCAGATCGCCATGTATCTCGCCAAGCACCTGACCGACGCCTCGCTGCCCGAAATCGGGCGTCAGTTCGGCGGCAAGCACCACACCACCGTGCTGCACTCGATCGAGAAAATCGAGTTGCAGCGGAAAACCGACAAGGACCTGAACCGGGTGGTCAACAAGCTCACCGAGAGCCTGGGCCTGTGAAGCGCGCGCGAAGCGCGCTTTTTCACTTCCGGAGGCCGTTTTCCCGAGTATCTGCTGTGGACGCCCTGTGAATTGCGTGGAAGCCGCGGGCGGATTCCGAACCGCGGCTGCATTCGGCACCGGTGTTCGCAGGTCGCGGGCCCGCTTTCCCACGCCAGCCGCAGCCCGTCGCCAGCCCGGAGCGTGGTTCCGCCCCGAATTTCCACTTTTCCGCTCTGCCTGCTGTTACTACTGGTTTTATAGGTTTTTGATTTGATATAAGGAGTAGCAGTATAAAAGGCCTGTCGAGGTGGGACTTATGGCTGCCGAAGCAACGGGAGCGATCCAGGGTACGGCAATGGAAATCAGCGTCAGCAAGTTCGAGCTGCTCAGGGAACTGACGGCCACGCAGGGGGTCGTCGAGCGCAAAACCACGATTCCCATTCTCTCGAATTTTCTCTTTGAGGCTGCCGACAACCGGCTGACGATTACGGCGACCGACCTCGACCTCAGCCTGCGCACCTCGTGTCCGGCCCGGGTGAAGCGCGAAGGCGCCTGTACCATCCCCGCCCGCAAGCTGTACGACTACGTAAAGCTGCTGCCCGACGGCGACATCTCGATCCGGCTGCTGGAGAACCACTGGGTCAACATTCGCTCTGGCCGTTCCAATACCAAAATGGTGGGGATGGCGCGCGCCAACTTTCCCGGACTACCCACCTTTCCCGCGGCCGGAGTCATCCGGATTCCGGCGCAGACGCTGCGCAGCATGATCGGGCGCACCATCTTTGCCATCTCCAACGAGGAGTCGCGCTATACGCTGAACGGCGGGCTGATGGTGCTGAAACCCGAATCGATCACCATGGTGGCGACCGACGGGCATCGCTTGGCGCATATCGAGAAGCAGGGGGAGCAGTTCGAGGTGAGCGGCGAGAACCGCACGCTGATTCCCAGGAAAGCCATGAGCGAGCTGTACTCGCTGCTGTCGGGCGTGGCCGACGATGTGGATTTCGTCGAGTTCGCCAAAGATGAATCGACGCTGTTCTTCCGCATCGGCGAGCGGCTGCTGACCTCGCGTCAATTGACCGGACAGTTCCCCAACTATGAAGCCGTGCTGCCGCGCGATACCGGCAAGGTGGTTGTGGTGCACGGGGGTGACCTGAATACGGCAATCCAGCGCGTGGCGCAGTTCGCCGACGAACGCTCGCGGGCCATCCGCATGAAGCTCGAAAAGAACGAACTGAAAATCTCCTCTTCTTCCACCGACGCCGGCGAGTCGGAAGACTCGATCGAGACCGCCTACGCCGCCGATCCCCTCACCATCGGCTTCAACTCCGAGTACCTGCTGGACTTCCTCAAGGCCTCCAACGGCGGCGATGTACGGCTGGAGTTCAAGGACGCCCAGTCCGCCGGCCAGATGCGTCCCGAGGACGCCGGCGACGACGGCTTCAAATACCGCTACGTCGTCATGCCCATGCGGATCTGACAAGGGAAGTGAGCTGTGAAGATCAAAGTTATCGTACACGAGGCCGAAGAGGGCGGCTATTGGGCGGAGGTTCCAGCCATCCCGGGGTGCGCCACTCAAGGCGAAACGATGGAAGAACTGATGGCCAATCTGCACGAGGCTATTGAGGGCTGTCTTTACGTAGATGTAGCTGAAGCGAAGTCCTATCCTAAAGACCGCGTACTCGAAATTGCTGTATGAAGGCGGTTTCAGGCAAAGTCTTCACACGCATTCTCGAGCGCCATGGCTGGTCACTTTGCGGATACAAGGCAGCCATCATACTACGGTAAACCGAACAGTATCGTCCGCCTTTCAGTTCCCGTACATCACAATCATCCCTTGAAGATCGGATTGCTTCGTCACCTTCTGAAGTCGGCAGGAGTTTCAGAGCAGGATCTCGTATAAGCGACTCCCTGGAACTTTTATTCATAAGCCAGCGCGTCGATGGGGTCCTTCTGCGCGGCCTTCATTGCCGGATAAAACGCGCCCAGCAGCGAGCCGACCAGCGCGATGATGGTGGCCCTGACCAGCCAGCCGGCGGTGATCAGAACCGGCAGTGTCTGGAACCGTGTGTGCAGGCCGACTCGCGCCGCATAGCTGATGGCGATGCCCACAATCACACCGGCAATGGCGATCAGCAGCGTCTCGCGTAGCACCACATTCACAATGTAGAGCTTGCCCGCGCCCAGCGACTTCAGGATGCCGATCTCGCGCGTCCGCTCCATCACTGCCGCGTACATGGCCTGGAATATGACGATGAAGCCGATGATCATGGCGATGCCGATCACCACCTTGATGACCGTGGTCATGCCCGGAACGGCGGCCGAAGTCATCAGCGTGAGGTATTCCTTCAGCGAGCGCACGCCATAGGACTGCATGCCGGGAATGGCCTTGATCTCGTGCACCACCGTCTCGGCATTATTGGGATCGTCAACCTTGACGTAGAAGATGGTTGCCTTTCCGGCCGCGCCAATCATCTCCTGCAGCGTAGTGATGGGAATGAATTCCCGCGCGCCCTTGCCATGCTCGACGATGCCGCTGATGCGAAACTGGCGATTCAGCGCTTCCATCGTGTCTCCCACCTTGAGGTGTTTGGAACCGGCTTTGAGATCGTCGATGATCATGTCGTTGGCATTCTGGAACGGCCCGCCAGAAAGGTAGCGAAAGCCGCCGCTGACGGCATCGAACGACTGCAGGTCGATGCCATAGAGCACTTCGACCGCGCCCGAGGTCATGATCTGGGTCACCACCGGCGCAACCGCGGCGACGTGAGGCAGTCTGCGGATTTTATCGGCAACCTTCACCGACACCGGCGCGCCGCTTACTCCCATCAGCAGCGATGAGCCCGGCGGCTGCACCATGATGTCGGCGCCGATGCCGGCCTGCCGGTTCTTGCTGTCGTTGAGCATCCCCATCATGATACCGACGATGAGCAGGATCAGGGTGACCTCGACGGCGACTGCGACCACGCTGATGATGGTGCGGAACGGCCTGTGGACCAGGTTGGCAAAAATCATGCGGTTCATCATTCGCAGCCCGATTGTATAGGATGCCCGGCGAAGGTTCAGAAGCGCGCGTTGCCGGCCTTTGCGGCATGTTTGCGGTTGACCACCCGCACGTTCTGGCGCCAGCGCTCGTCCACCTGCAACAGCTGCCATTCAATTCGCGGAGAAAGATAGCGCAGCAGGACGTCGGTGGTGGGATGCGTGTGCAGCGCGGGGGCAATCAGATACAGCAAGGGAGGAGCGCTGGAGAGTTCGCGGCCGGGGAAGTAGCCGTTGTGGGCAAATTCGCCGTGCTGCTGGTGCCAGCGAACCCGTGCCCAGTAGTCCAGCCCCTGAAGCGGCAGATGAATGTCCTCGTTCGCCTTCAGCTCCAGCACCGCCAGCCGGCCGTCGATGGTGCAGGTGAGCACATCGAGCATGACGCGGTCCGTGGCAGCGAAGGCGGGAACCTGGGAGTAGACAGACCGGCCGTCAAGCCGCTCGTCGAGGACGCGCACCTCGCGCCTGATCAGGCTCTCCAGCCAGCGCTCCGGCGCAAGCCGGAAAAACAGGTTGGTATGCGAGCCGCCGGGATGGCGCTGTTCGCTGATGCGCCGCACGAGTTCAGTGAACAGCGGCTCGCTGCTCTCATCAAGCACGAACTCGGCCGGGGCAATGCCAAACAGGATTGACTCGCCGTTGCGGAACGAATCGGGAATGGGCGTCAGGCGGGCGCGGGCGAACTCCAGTCCGTGCAGCCGGAAGACAATCTCCGAAGCCGACTCGACAGCTACTTCCGCAGCCGGAACAAGGCTCCGGATGCGGGAGATGGAAGCCGCAAACCGCTCCTCCGCCGTCTGCCGGTCCACCGCGCGGGTAAGCCGGCTGAGGATGTTGCCGGCATCGCCGGTGTCGATCGGCTCACAGATTTCGGAGCGTTCGTCGAGTTCGTAGATCTGCCACCCGGCCGCGTCGTGATTCAGGTTTGCCGCGCGCTGGCGCACCACCGCGGAACGTACGGGCGGCACAAACAGCTTCAGGCCCTCCACTACCGCCCGCCCTGCCAGTTGCCGCCGCTGGTAATCCATCCACAGAATGCCGAAGGTGAGCGCGGCATCAACCGACGGCTGGCTCTCCTCCGCATTGACCCCCAGCACGGCGAATGCGCTCTGGCCCGCCCGCAACAGTCCGCGTGCATACACGGGGCTCAAAGAATGCTCCAGGTCTGGGCTGCTGCTGAAATGTTCCAGTTTCAGGCCGACATAGTCCCGCCGGAGAACGCGTTCCAGAAGCGCCTGATAGCGGGTGCGCGACGCCCGCTTTCCGGCGCCGGTGCGGTGGTCGCGTTGGGCAGAGATTTCCAGCACTGTGGGTCTCGTCTGTCCAAATCGCGAGACCTGAAGGTGCAGGGCGCGGCCCCTGACTTCGGCAGCGAGCACCCGCCGTACCGCGTTGCGCTCTTCCGACCACATATGCAGCACGCACCTGCCTTCGCCGCTGATGGAGTACCGGGCAGAGCTGAAGTCGAAAAGGACCTCGCCCTGCTCCACGGCCACAGCGCCAGGGACATCGGCCAGGAATTGCTGCAGCATATTGGCCAGAAGCTCAGGGGAGATGGTGCCCGCGTGCATGTTGATCCGACTCAGGCTAGCGCGGCCGCGCCCCGGCGCGCAGCGTCGGGTGGCACAAGGCTGTGTGATAATGAAAATTCGCCCCGCCGGCCGACTTTGCTTGGTGTGCGGCGATGCCGGACGCGCCCTCCCAGACGGTCAGGGCATCCAATACGGTGATCATGGATAAAAAGTTCTTTTTCGACCGCTACGGCCTTGCCCAGGCCGACGTTGAAAAATATCTCGCTGCCGCGCTGTCGGCGGGCGGCGACTTCGCCGACCTGTACTTCGAATATCAGACCTCGACCTCGGTTTCGCTCGACGAGAGCATGGTGAAATCGGCCAGTGAGGGCATCTCGGTGGGCTGCGGAGTGCGCGTGCTCTCGGGCGAGCGCACCGGCTACGCCTACACCGACGATCTCTCGCCGGAGCGGATTCTGCACGCCGCGCGGACGGCCGCGCTGATCGCCAGCGGGCCATCGAAGCAGCCGGTTGTCGGGCTGACCGACAGGCCCGCCCATAACCTGTATCCCGTGCCGCTGCCGTCGGTGGAAGCGGATGTGCTCGCCAAGGTCGATCTGGTGAAGCGCGCCGACAGGGCCGCTCGCGACTACGATCCGCGAATTCGTGAAGTCCGCGTGAGCTATGCCGACGAGTTGCGCAGGATCCTCGTGATTGGCTCCGATGGCAGCTTCGCGGAAGATTCGCAGCCCCTGGCCCGCATCAGCGTCTTCTGCATTGCAAAATCGGAGGCTTCCGGTTCGGCGCGCGGAACCGCCGGCGGCGGCGGGCGAGTATCGCTGGATTATTTCCAGAACGAGGCTTCGCCGGAGCACTTCGCCAAAGAGGCGGCGCGCCAGGCGATCATCCAGCTCGATGCGCGGGAGGCGCCGGCGGGCGAAATGGAAGTGGTGCTCGGGCCAGGCTGGCCGGGAATTCTGCTGCATGAGGCGATTGGCCATGGCCTCGAGGCCGACTTCAATCGCAAGAAGACCTCGGCGTTCTCCGGCATGCTGGGTCGTCGCGTGGCCAGCGACAAGTGTACGGTGGTCGACAACGGCACCATGCCGGGCCGCCGCGGCTCGCTCAACGTCGATGACGAAGGCAATCCCACCGAGAACACGGTGCTGATCGAGGAAGGAATTCTCAAGGGATATCTGTCGGACAAGCTGTCGTCGCGGCTGATGAGTATTCCGAACACTGGCAACGGCCGTCGTGAGAGCTATCAGCACATCCCCATGCCGCGCATGACGAACACCTATATGCTGGCGGGCCAGGACTCGCCGGAAGATATCATCCGCTCGGTGAAATATGGCGTGTACGCGGTGAATTTCGGCGGCGGGCAGGTGGACATCACCAACGGCAAGTTCGTCTTCTCCGCCTCCGAGGCGTACCTGATCGAAGAGGGCAAAGTGACCTCGCCGCTGAAGAATGCGACGCTGATCGGTAACGGACCCGATGTGCTGACCAGGGTGTCCATGGTGGGCAGCGATCTGCAATTGGACGAAGGCGTCGGCACATGCGGCAAGGATGGGCAGAGCGTGCCGGTGGGCGTTGGTATTCCCACGCTGAAGGTGGACCGGCTGACCGTGGGTGGAACCGGCGGGTAATAACCCCTGAAGCCCTTAACTTACGGGCGCGGAGTCGAAGGACCTGCTTTCTCGCGCAGCACAGCACGGCTTTGGACAGACAGCAGGTCCCTCCACGCGGGCTGAAGCCCCTGGTCGGGATGACAATCATTATTCTGACTGCTACATCGTGGTACCTCTACAGCCTGGTTCAGGTGCTTATATGGAGCTGGTACTCCCACAACATAGGACGTTGACAGCAATGAACGTTTCTACCGCCGAACAAGCTACGACTGCGACCGTAAGCTCAACCGATCTGAAGGAAATCGCAACTGACGTGGTCCGTCGCGCCATGCAGGGCGGGGCGACCGCTGTTGAGGCTGTCGCCATGGACGGCAGCGAGTTTTCCACCGTCGTGCGCCTCGGCGAAGTGGAAACGCTGAAGGAGTCCGGCTCCAAAGGCATCGGCGTCCGGGTGTTCTTCGGGCAACGCGCGGCCAGCACCTATTCCAGCGATCTGACGCCCGCGGGCCTGAAGCAGATGGTGGATGCGGCATTGGCCCTCGCCAGGGTCACAAGCGAAGACCCGTGCGCCGGAATTCCCGAGCCGGCGCAACTGGGGAAGCTCGACAGCGATCTCGAACTGTACTACGACGATGTCTATTCGCTGCCGACCGCCGACCGCATTGACTACGCCCGCCGCGCAGAAAAAGCTGCGCTGGATGCGGATCCCCGCATCACCAATTCCGAAGGGGGAACCTTCGATGCGGCGATTGGCTACCGGGTACTGGCCAATTCGCATGGTTTTGTCGGTGATTATTCCCGGTCCTACTGCTCGGTTTCGTCTGTACCCATTGCCCAGGTTGAAGGCGCTGCCATGCAGCGCGACTACTGGTACTCGGTGGCGAACTCGCTGAAGAAGCTTGAGCCTCCCGAAGAGGTCGGCCAGATCGCCGCCAAACGCACGCTGCGGCGACTGGGCGCGCGCAAGGTGAAAACCGCGAAGGTGCCCATCGTCTTCGAGCATACGGTGGCGGGGGCTCTGGTGGGCAACATCTTTGAGGCCGTAAATGGCGATTCCATTTACCGCAGTGCGTCGTTCCTGACCGGCAAGTTGAACGAGAAGATCGCCGGCGACAACATCAACGTCATCGACGACGGCACCATGCCCGGCGGCTTCGGCACCAGCCCCTTCGATGCGGAGGGCGTGCCCAGCCGCAAGACCGCTGTCATCGAGAACGGCGTCCTCAGGTCCTATCTGCTGAACACGTACACCGCGAAAAAGCTGGGCTTGCAGACCACCGGCAACGCTTCGCGCGGATTGGCAGGCACGCCCGGCATCGGTCCGGGCAATTTCTTCCTCCAGCCGGGGACGAAAAGCATGGAAGAGATCGTCGGCGAGGTGAAGGAAGGTTTGTTTGTGACGGAATTCCTGGGTTTTGGCGTGAACCTGGTCACGGGCGACTTCTCGCGCGGCGCCAGTGGACTGTGGATCCAGAACGGCGAACTCATCTTCCCGGTGGAGGAGATCACCGTGGCCGGCAATCTGAAGGACATGCTCTTCAACATCTCCGAAATCGGCAGCGATCTGCATTTCCGCAGCCCGATTGCCGCGCCCAGTCTGCGTATCGACGGCATGACCGTCGCTGGCGAATGATTCCCGCCATACTGCGTCGGCTGAATGCAGGTTTGGAGCCCGGCTCGCTGGGCTCAGACTGGCCGTGCACGTATCACTGGAAGCGCCGTACTGCCCGAACTCATTCGGCGAAACCAACTAGCGGAGAGCGGTTTTGCGCGGAGGCACCGGTGACATCTCCGCGATTCTTGCGCTATCGGCCAAGGCCAGCTTATCGGTATAGTCCTGCCAGCGATTCCAGATAACGCGCATGGTGGCCGCAATGGGAATGGAGAGATACACTCCCAGAACCCCTCCCAGCTCTCCTCCCATCAGCACGGCGGCAATGGCTACCAGCGGATGTAATCTGAGTCCGCGGCCATAGATTCGCGGGCTGACCACGTAGTCCTGGCAGAGCCTCCACGCGCCAAGAAAGAGCAGCACCGCCCACAGCGGCGCAAATCCGGCAAGAAAGCCAACCCCCAGAATGGCGGCGGCGGCGAGCAGCGGGCCGACCACGGGGATGAATTCCATGATCCCGCCGGCCAGACCGAGCGCCAGCGCATAGGGAAAATGCAGCAGCACGAGGACCGTACTGTAGGCCACCAGCGAGAATCCTCCCAGCGTAATCTGGGAGAAAATGAAGCGGGCGAGCATCTGATCGAGATCGTCGATGATGCCACGCAGCAGACGGCGCTGATCGCGCCGGTCAAAGGCTTCGATGAAAATCTGCGCGAAGTGGCGTCCGTCGGCCAGGAAGAAGGCGGCAAGGATGGGTATGAGCGCCACCCACACCAGATTCGCCAGAAACTGCCCCACATACGATCCCAACTGGGCAATCCAGTGCAGGATCTCCTGGCGGTGTGAGGCGATGAGCTGCTCGATGCGGAGTTGCGTCTCGTAACTCCACCCGTGCCTGTTGCCGAGTTGCCACACGATCTGCCCGCTGGCTACCTTGTCGAGCAGGCCGGGCATGGACTGCACCAGCGCCCGGGTGTCCTTTACCAGCTGCGGCCCGAAAAAGAATCCAAGCAGCGCCAGCACTGCAGACACACAAAGATAAGCTTCAGCGATGGCGAGCGCGCGCGAGTGCCGCGCCAGGGGAGAGCTCTGGATCTGCCTGACCAGCGGCTCCAGGAGGTACGCGAAAAAAATCGCGAACAGGAACAGCACCAGGGTATGCCGCACGCCGTAGAGAAACGCGGCGACGGCGACAAAGACACACAGGGTGGCCAGAACTCTGGCTGCGCGAACGTCAAAAAGCTGCACTACTCCTGAGATGTGTGGCCCGAGCGTGCCAGTTGGCACCGGCAACTCCGGAAAGCCTGCAAACTCCCGCGCACCTGCGTCATCCTATGGAAAGGCGCAGGAGAATCAGGTGCTCCGGCGTGCGAAGCTGGAGGGTGCAATGGCGACCAATCCGCGTGTTCCATCGGGTCAGCGCAGTGATATAGGCAGTCGGGGTCCGGAGCCGGTACCCGGGCAGCCGGTGCCAAAACGGCCGGGAACGGGAGTTCCGGGCGTGCTGTTCGCGATCGTGGTTGCGGCAGCCCTGATCGGGATCATCCTCTACTACATGCCGCGCGCGCCCAGGAAGACTCCGCCTCCGACGGCGGCCCAGGTTCCGGTGCAGCCCGAGGTAAATCAACTGCAGTTTACCCAGATGCAGCATGAACCTGGCGCCCAACGGCGGCGCGATGAACCTCGATGGAGAGGTGATGAATACCGGGGACCGGCCGGTGATTGGCGCGGTGGTGGAGTTAAGCTTCCGCGATGGCAGCGGGAAGATCCTCGAGAACATCCGCGCGCCACTGATGGGCATGGCGAAAAAGGGGACCAGCGTGCAGCTGGATAGCTTCGCGAGCGATCCCCTCAAGCCCAACGATGCACGGCCATTCCGGATTACGGTGGACCGGATTCCGGCCGGCTCGAACCATCAGTTGCCGGAGATGAGAGTCGTGATGGTTTCGGCTGAAGGCGGCAAATGAATCGCTAGAGCCTGGCCAGCATCTCGCGTCTGCTTTCCTCCGCAAGAAACGATGCCCGGAAGGAATTTCTCGCCAGCTCGCGAAGCTCGTCGTTGCTGAATCCGAACACATCGCGTGCGATCTCATATTCCCGCACCAGAGTGGTGTGGAACATCTCCGGATCGTCGGTATTCAGCACCACCGGCACGCCCGCATCAAAGAGCTTGCGCACGGGATGTTGGCCGAGTACAGCGCAGCAGCCGGTCATCACGTTGCTGGTGATGCAGACTTCAACCGGGATCTGCTTCTCAGCCAGGTAGCGCACCAGCGCGGGATCGTCGATGGCATGTAATCCGTGGCCGATGCGGTCGGGCTTCAACTCTCGCAGCGCGCCCCAGATGGATTCCGGTCCAACCGTCTCGCCGGCGTGGACCGTAAGGCGGAGCCCGTGCCTTGCCGCGTGTTCGTACACCTCGCGGAACTGCTCCGGGCCGCCGCGGCGCTCGTCACCGCCAATGCCGATTCCAACGACGTTGCTTTCCTTTAGCCGCATTGCTTCGTCGACAACGCGGCGGGCATCGTCCACTCCGAACTGGCGAACGGCGTCGAAGATCCAGTAGAGCGAGATGCCAAAGTCGCGTTCGCCGCGCCGCCGGCCGCGCTCGGCCCCTTCGAACAGCGGCGCGAACTCCTGACCTCGCCAATGCACCACGCCCGCCGAGATGTACACTTCGGCATGGACCACGTTTTGCGCGTGCAGCTTCTGCATCATGCGATAGGTGACGAGTTCGTAATCGGCAGGATCGCGCAGGCGCTCCGTCACCGCCTGGTAGGCACGCAAGAATCCAGGAAAGTCCTGGTATTGGTAGAGTGCGAGCGCCCCTTCTTCCGTATAGAGGCGGCCGCTGTCCTCCAGATGCCGGTAGCGTGGATTGGTCGTCAGCAGAGGAGTCGGATGCCGGCGGCTCAGCTCGGAGAATGTGGCAGGATCGACCGTGCCTTCGAGATGCAGATGGAGTTCGGCCTTGGGCAGAGAGCGAATGAAGTCGTCGTTCACGGTTTGACGGCCGTCTGTAGCACGCGGTTCGAATTGCGCGCGCTGAACTCGCTACGGTGACGGCTGTAGAGCAGGTACACCGTCAGGCCGATGATCAGCCAGGAGAAGAAGCGCAGCCAGGTGAGGATAGGCAGGCCGGCCATCAGCAGCACGCAGAAGACGACGCTGAGAACCGGGGCCGCCAGGCCGCCGGGTGCGCGAAAGCCGCGATGACGCTCCGGCTGCCGGTAACGCAGGATGATCACACCCACCGAGACCAGCACGAAGGCAAACAGCGTGCCGATGTTCGACAGGTCCGAGAGCGTGCCGATGTCGAGAATACCGCCGGGGATTCCGACCAGGAATCCCGCGATCCAGGTGGCGACCGCCGGGGTGCGGAAGCGCGGATGGACGCGGCTGAACATGGTGGGCAGCAGACGATCGCGCGACATGGAAAACCACACCCGCGCCTGCCCAAGCTGGAACACCAGCAGCGAGGAGATCATGCCCATCATCGCGCCAAACAGCACGGCCAGCTCGGTCCAGCGCAGCAGGGTGGACCTGGTCGTGCCCGCCAGCATGCTCATGCTGTTCACCACGGGAGCGGCGTTGTCGATCAGCGAACGCCAAGGCACGAGTCCGGTGAGCACCACCGCGACCGCGATATAGAGCAGGGTGCAGACGACGAGCGTTGCGATGATGCCGAACGGAATGTCGCGCTGCGGGTTGCGGGCCTCTTCCGCCGCGGTGGAAACCGAGTCGAAGCCAATGTAGGTGAAAAAGATGATGGAGCCGCCGGTGAGCACGCCCGACCAGCCTTCCGGCACAAAAGGATGGTAGTTCGTGGGATGAATGAAGCGCATTCCCACGAAGACGAAGGTGAGAATGGCCGCGATCTTCAGCAGCACCATCACGTTGTTGGTCTCGGCGGACTCGCGGATGCCGCGCACCAGCACTACCGTAAGGATCATCACGATGAGGAACGCGGGAATGTTGAAGCCCAAATGCCATCCCGGTGTATAGAGTACGTTCCCCTGCAGATCGGTAAGTCCGCCCGGCAGGTAGGCGGGCGTGATCCAGCGCAGCGCGGGATGAAAGCCGAACCACTGGAAGGTCGCCGCCATGTGCGCGGCAAAGCCGACGCTGACGGCCATGTTGCTGACCGCGTATTCGAGAATGAGGTCCCAGCCGATGATCCAGGCGATCAGCTCGCCCATGGTGGCATAGGTGTAGGTGTAGGCGCTGCCGGCGATGGGAATCATCGACGCCAGTTCCGCATAGCACAGACCGGTGAAGGCGCAGACGATGGCCACCAGCACCAGCGAAACGGCAAGCGCCGGACCTGCGCCGGGACGGCCGAGCGTGGCCGAATGGTGCACAATGTAATCGGCCACGGGAGCGTTCAGAATGGATGAAGTGTCGAACTTCTGCCCGGCGATTGCCGTTCCGATGACGGTGAAGATGCCGGAGCCGATGACGGCGCCGATGCCCAGGGCGGTCAGCGACCACGGCCCGAGCGTCTTCTTCAGGCGATGCTCCGGCTCCTCCGACTCGGAGATCAGCTTGTCAATGGACTTGCAGGCGAAAAGTTGGTTCGGCAGGTCAATGCTCCCGCGAGTAGATTTCTGAATTCAAACAGAAATCGAAGGGCGAGGGCAAGTCGGCGGCCGCAGAGATATGCGATCGGGGTCACGGCGAAAAGAGAGCCATAGCCGTGATTCCGGTTATTAGGGCTTGCGCAGGGTTGAGCTTGCATGTAGGCTCTCGCCCATGAAAATCTGTGCTTCGATCTTCATGCTCACCCTTTGTTGCGCTGCGCTCGCGCAGGAAGCCGGCAAATCCAGTGCCGCTCCCGTCGAGGTGGCGGCGGAGCCCTCGCATCACCTCAAGCTGGAGAACGAGTACGTCCGCGCGTACTACGTTGAGATAGCGCCGGGACAGTCCACGCTGATGCACCACCACTCGACCGACTACATCGGTATCTCGCTCGGCCCTGCCGAGGCTGACGTCAGCGGCCCCGATGGCAAGGTGAAGCATGTAATGTTTCAGGACGGCCAGGTGTCCTACGCGCCGGCAGGCGTGGTGCATGCCGTGGCCGACGCTGGATCGGCGCCCTTTCGCAATGCAACCATTGAGTTGTTGCAGAACCAGGGGCATCCCGTATGCGTAAAAAACTGCGAGAGCGATCCGCGCGCGAAGGACTGGCCGGCCTTACCGGCCACCGCGAAGTTAGTCGGCTACGGCGATACATTCCGGATCATCGCGGTAACCATCAAACCGCAGCAGACGGTCTCGATTCTGGATCCTTCTCCGCACCTGGCAGTGCTTTTGAGCGATGCAAAGGAGCGAGTAACACCGGCGGGCGAATCCGGCCAGAATGTGAGTCATCACGCCGGCGACATCGTTTTTCATGGGCCGCATGCTGAGGCCGGGTTGACGAATACCGGCGCCGAGGACATCCGTCTGGTGGAGATCCAGTTCAAAGCGGTGACGCCGTGACGCCGCAAGAATCCGCATGTATCCAGGCTACGACTGCAGCCGCGTAGTCGACATAGCTGACGAACCGCGACACCATCTCGTCATCGCCAACGAATTTGTGCGGGCCTTCGCGGTGGAGATTGCGCCGCACGACCGCACGCTCTGCCATCGTCATCCCAACGACTACGTGCTGTTTGTGGCGAACGGTGGGGACATTATCAGCGCCGCCCGCGGCGAAGAGCCAAAGCGGCTGAGCTACAGCGCCGGCGAGTGCGAGCTGTCGCCGGCGGGGTTGGTGCACGTGGTCGAGAACCTGGGTGAGCATGCGTTCCGCAACGTGGTGGTGGAGCTGCTGCCGCGAGCCGCGGGCCTGCGCCGCGGCGCCGCTCCGAAGCGCGCGCCGCTCGGAGATGAGGTGACCGTGGAGCCGATTTTCGATGACGAGCGAGCCTCGGTGTTCGCTGTCACGCTGGCGCCAGGAGCCGATATCGAGATCCTCGGGCCGGCAGTGGTGGCGACACCTTACAGTAATCGCCTGAATCCGGAGGCGCTGGGAGAAATTGAGATTAAATCTGACGAAATTTGCGACATGGCGTGGGTCGCATCGGGACGCGATGCACTACTGTGGGGATGCTGGGAGCAGAGCGAGACGGCGATTGTCTTCCAGATCGGCTCGACTGACGAGCAAGGTTATGCCGTCTCCAATGTTCGCACTCCGCTGCGGAGTCTGCGCGCCCACGCTGAACCAGAGTGATGGCGCCCGGATTTGGCGCGGGTTCATGCCTTACGCCTGCGCGGCCAGATTCATACCGCTGCCTGGGAGGAGATGTTCGAGATGTTCACTTCACGGCCAATTGGGTTTGTGAGTAGCTCGTACCAGAACACGAGCGAGATTCCGAAGGGACTCGGGGCTGAGCATAAGGCCGAGGGTGTGCTCAGGATTCTGCCCGAGTATGAGCCGGGGCTCACCGATATCGGGGGTTTTTCGCATCTCTTTGTGCTTTGGGAGTTCGATCGCGCCGAGGGCGTCGAGTTGCTCTTTACGCCGCCTTCGGACAATCGGCCGCACGGTGTGTTTGCCACCCGCTCTCCGCGGCGTCCGAATCCGATTGGCCTGACCGTAGTCGAGCTGCTTCGCTATGAAGGCGCTGACCTGCATGTGCGGGGCGTTGACATGCTGGACGGAACACCTATTGTCGATATCAAGCCGTACCTGAGCAGCGTTCCGCCGGAACAGTTGCGGCGTGGCTGGCTGGCCGAAGCGGAGGCGCGAAAGAAGTAAGACCATACCCCGGCTCGCGTGCCGTCGCTGTCCTGGCTGGGGAAATGTCTGGCCCGGCGACTCACGACCGCCTTCCCCTGATATTTTTGATTTCCTCCAGCCGCGCCCTGATGCGCTTCTCCAGCCCTTCGTCCGTCGGATGGTAGTAGACACGGTCCTTCAGGTTGTCCGGCAGGCACTGCATGTCCGCGACCTTCGCTTCCAGATCGTGCGCGTACTGATATCCCTGGCCGTAGCCGAAGTCCTTCATCAGTCCGGTGGGCGCGTTGCGGAGATGCAGTGGCACCGGGTCCTGGGCGGTGCGCTCCACATCCTCCAGCACCGCGCCATAAGCCGTGTAGACCGCGTTGGATTTGGGCGCGGCACAAAGATAGACGACCGCCTGCGCCAGCGCGAGATCGCCTTCCGGAATGCCGAGAAAATCGAAGGCATCTTTGGCCGCAAGCGTGACACCGAGCGCGTTGGGATCGGCCAGGCCGATGTCCTCGACTGCCATACGGACGACGCGGCGCGCGACGTACAGTCGGTCCTCGCCGGCCTCCAGCATGCGTGCCAACCAGTAGAGCGCGGCATCGGCATCGCTGTTGCGCACGCTCTTGTGCAGCGCCGAGATCAGGTTGTAGTGCTCCTCGCCGGCCTTGTCATACATCAGCACGCGCTTCTGTAGCGCCTCGGTGACGATGGCATCCGTGATATCCGGCGCGGCACCCTTTGCCTCGTCGGTGGCGAGCGTCGCCGCGACCTCAAGCGCGTTGTAGGCGCTGCGTGCGTCGCCGCTGGAATAGGCGGCAATCTTGCGCAATGCGGCTTCCTCCACCTTGAGGTGCAGATCCCCGGCACCGCGCTCCTCGTCTTCGAGCGCACGCTGGAGTAACCCGACGATCTGCTCTTCCGCCAGCGGCTTCAGCACGTAGACGCGGCAGCGCGAGAGCAACGCCGGGATCACCTCGAAGGAAGGATTCTCCGTGGTCGCGCCGATCAGCCGGATGCTTCCCTTTTCGACATAGGGAAGAAAAGCGTCCTGCTGGGCCTTGTTGAAGCGATGCACTTCGTCGACGAAGACGATGGTGCGGGTGCCATACTGGCGGGCGCGTTCGGCATCGGCCATCACCTGTTTGATTTCCTTGATCCCGGCGAGCACGGCGGAAAACTCGACAAAATCGGCGTGCGTCATGCGGGCGATGATCTTGGCCAGCGTGGTTTTTCCCACGCCCGGCGGGCCCCAGAAGATGAGCGAACCGGTGTCGTCCCGCTCGATCTGCACGCGAAGAGATTTTCCCGGCCCGAGAATGTGCTCCTGGCCGACAAACTCGTCGAGACTGCGCGGGCGCATGCGGTCCGCCAGCGGGCGCGACCTGTCGACCGCTTCCTCAGGCGGCGGATTGTTCTGAAAAAGGCTCAATGCCATCCACCAGCGAAAACTTCGGCTTGATGCAGTCTCACTTTACCACCCGATGCTCGGCCGGCCTCCCGATAACATCGCTCGCACTAACCAGTCTGCCGCCATCGCTGACGAACTCCCGCAGGAATTCCCCTGCCTTTTGTGCATCGAGCTCAGCCACCGCATCGTGCACCAGAGATACGGTATTTCCCAGCTTGAGCAGGGCCCTGGCGGCAGCAGCTACGCAGATGTCGGTAGCGACCCCGTAGACCACGATATCCAGAGGCGGCCTGAGCTGCGCCAGCATTGCGCTGCAATTCGGGTTGCTGGAGAAATCGAAAGCCTGCTTCTCCAGGATGACCTGCTGGAAGCTACGCAGGTCCGGCAGCGTAATGGGCCGGTTCGGAATCACAAAGCGGTTCGGCAGCAACGTCTCCGGCAACTTCTGCTGGCCGGGCGTGCCAGCCATGCAGTGCTCTCCGTAGATTTCCAGCTCAGGATCGCCGGGCCGATGTGCGCACGCCGTGGAAATCACGAGAACGTGCTGCTCGCCGGCCCAGGCGGTGAGCCGGCGCAGATTGGGGGCAATCCTCTCCGAACCGGCAAAGTACAGCCGGCCGCCGGGCGACAGAAAATCGATCTGGGTATCAACGTCCCAAAAGAGCATCGGCATCTTCGTAATCGGTTCGATGCGCCCGGAGTGAATGCGATCTCATCAGCAGTGTATCCGCCACAATCGCTCTCCTGCCGGCGCGCGAATCAGCGGCAGCTCCCGCCTGGCGACTTTTGCGTCCAGCCGAGCCGCTGCGCAGGGGAGCGTCCTGGCCAACACTGGTGCGTTCTCACAGCCTCTAATAATGCAGACAGGGACAACAATGGGTCTGGTTAGGAAATTCAGAATATGCGGTCTGGGTGCGGTTTTCATCCTCGCAGTCCTGCCTCTAAAGGCGCAGCAGGACGCGCACGCGCTGGTCTCAAGGATGGTTGACAACGAATTAAACGCCCAGAAACATCCGCGCTACTGGATGTTCCGGCAGACCAGCCAGAAAGGCGGGAGCACTCAGGTCACGGAGGCCATCGAGACGACCAAATGCTGGCTTTCCTGGCCGGTCTCCTACAACGGGCATCCCCCGACGCCGGAGCAGCAGAAGGCGGCGAAGCAGGAACTGGATCGGCTGGTGAGGGATGACCATGCGCGTCGCCAGAATCGGGCGGCAATCGATCAGGATGCCCGAAAATCGGCGGCGCTGCTGAGGATGCTGCCCGACGCGTTCCTGTTCACCAGCCACGGAACGCAACAGGGAAACATCCGGCTCAGCTTCCAGCCAAACCCCCGCTTTCAGCCGCCCAGCCGCGAGGCAAAGGTCTTTCATAACATGGAAGGCACACTGGTGATCAATGCGAAGGAGATCCGGCTGGTAAGCCTCAGCGGACGTCTGCGGTCGGATGTAACCTTTGGCGCCGGCTTTCTGGGAAGGCTGCATAAAGGCGGTACCTTCCATGTGGAACAGACCAAAGTCGCACCGGACGACTGGGAGACCTCATTGATCGACGTGCATATCGCGGGGCGCGCACTGCTGTTCCACACCATCAGCGAACAGCAGCACCAGATCAATGCCGACTTCAGGCCGGCGCCGTCCGATCTGAGCCTGGCGCAGGCCGCGTCGATGCTCGAGAAAAAAGGCGAAAAGGCTTCCGTATCGATGACCCACTGTTGCCGTCCGGCAAAAGAGATTGGTGATGCATCTACGCCGCCGCAAAGTTTCTTGACCGCTCGTGCCGCTCAAGCAAACTGAGGATCGTCCGAACCACCGTTTATCACCCGCCGCCCTACATTGATTTCACCATCCGCGAATCGTATGTTGAACAACGTGCAACAGCCTGGCCTGATGACCGACCTGTACGAGCTCACAATGGCGGCGGCTTACTTTCAGAACCGCCATCGCGGAGAGGCGACTTTCGAGCTCTTCATCCGTAACCTGCCAGCTCATCGCGGCTATCTGGTTGCCGCGGGCCTGCAGCAGGCGCTCGAGTACCTGGAAAACCTCTCCTTTTCACCGGAGCAGATCCAGTTCCTCCGGCGCCATCCGGCATTCGCGAACGTAGATGACGCGTTTTTTGCCTGGCTCGACGGGCTTCGCTTCGGCGGCGAGGTCTGGGCGGTGGCGGAAGGCACGCCGGTGTTCCCCATGGAACCGCTGCTGCGTGTGACCGCTCCTATCATCGAAGCGCAGATTGTGGAGACCTTTCTGCTCGCCACAATCACCTTTCAGACGACGATCGCCTCCAAAGCAGCGCGTGTGGTGCAGAGCGCCGCGGGGCGTCCGGTGGTGGAATTCGGAAGCAGGCGGGCACACGGGCCGCAGGCAGGCGTGCTGGCCGCGCGGGCCGCGTACATCGGCGGCTGTGCCGGCACCTCCAATGTAGAGGCCCACTTTTGCTTCGGCGTTCCCAGCCTGGGGACCATGGCGCACTCCTTCGTAATGGCCTATGACGACGAGCTGCCCAGCTTTCGCGACTTCATGGCTATCTTCCCCGCGCACTCGGTTCTGTTGCTGGACACCTACAATTCCCTGCGCGCTCTGGACCGGTTGACAGCGGCGGGCCTGCGACCCTATGGCGTCCGCCTGGACAGCGGCAATCTTGTGGAGCTTTCGCGACAGGTGCGGGAGCGGCTCGATCGGGCCGGGCTCGCCTCCGCCATCGTTATCGCCAGCGGAGATCTGGACGAGTACGCCATCGCCGAATTGCTGGCGAGCGGCGCGCGCATCGACGAGTTCGGGGTTGGCTCCGCGCTCGCCACCTCGAATGACGCGCCGGCACTGGGTGGCGTCTACAAGCTGGTCGCCTATGATCGCGAGCCGCGGGTGAAGTTGAGTGAGAAGGGGGAAAAGCCCACCTATCCCGGCTGCAAACAGGTCTTCCGTTTCGCCGAGGCCGGCTGCTACACCCGCGATCTCATCGGTATCGCGGAGGAGAATTACCCCGGGTCCGAGCAGCTGCTCTCCTGCGTGAT
Organism: Binatia bacterium; assembly: GCA_035516415.1. GTDB lineage: Bacteria > Acidobacteriota > Terriglobia > Terriglobales > Acidobacteriaceae > Bog-257. The sequence continues at coordinate 47,488 of DATJAI010000129.1, forward strand.
GCGCAACGGCAGGCGGCTTGGCCCTGCGCCCGCAATCCACGATATTCGCGTGAATGCGGCGAAACTCATCGGCAGATTACCTATCGCGGTCCGCGACCTGAACCGGCCCGCTCCCTTTCCCGTGGATTCAAGCGCCAGGCTGATGGAGCTCTTCACCAGGGTGAAAAATCTCCGGGTTCCTGGCTAAGGCGTCACCACTGCGACTTTATTGACGCCGCTGCATGCGAGATACAGCCGGCCATCCCTGGTGGCTGCCATATTGCGCACAACCCCGCCGCCCGAGGGAATTGCCGTCAGCAGGAACCGCTGCGTGCGGGGATCGAAGCGCACCAGCGTGTTGGGATGAACGCCGCTCTCGCTGTACCAGACAGCTCCGTCCGGCGTGATTGCGATGCCATAGGGCTCGGAGTGCGGCCCGCCGGGCGACGGCCACTCCTGCTGTTTGCCGCTGCGGGTGTCAAACTGACCCAGATAGCCGCGGGCATAATCGGAGTAATAAATGACATCGCTGCCGGTAATCGCCAGGCGCCGGGGACGTGCCCCCTGCGGCAGAGGATGTTCGGTAATTGCCATGGTCTTCGGGTCCACACTCGCCAGTTTGCTGGTTCCGAATTCACAGAACCACGGCGTGCCGTTGCTGCTGATCACAATTCCGTACGGCACCGCATGGGCAGTCGGGACGCGCTTCAGCTCGATCCTGCCGGTCGCGGGATCCAGACGGCCGATGAAGTTCGACTCTTCGACGGTAAACCACAGCGTGCTGTGCTGATCGAACACCGGGGTATGCGGATCCTTCGCTTCAGGATCGGGCATCCTGTATTCCGTAACGTCGCCCGTGTTTGGATCCAGCTTTCCGATATACCCTGCGTAGTTCGCGGTAAACCAGATGTTGCCCTCCCGATCCGCGGTGAGACCGTGCGGACCGGAATCGGGCGTCCTGAGCGGGTACTCCCTCATCGCGCCGGTAGCGGGATCGAGGCGACCCAGTCTGTTTGCCTGCTGACCGGTCCACCACAACGAGCGGTCGGGGGCGACCGCCGGATCATGCGGCCTCGAGTGCGCCGTTGGTACCTCATACTCCTGAATGGAAACCTTCAGCTCGCCGGCCGCCGATGCGAATGCCAGAGCCGCAAGAACAACGAAGAATGCTGCCGCCAGGGCGGATACCTGCTTCTCAGTACTCATGCCGGTTGCTCCCTTCACTCCCTGCCTGGAATGTTGTTGCTCTCTCACCGCTGGGTTGGACGATGTTGCTCCCGACACCCTTCGGTTGGACGATGAAGGGATAGGGTTCGATGCACGGTGGCAGAGTTTTCGCCGCCCTTGCACCCGGAGCGGGAAATCCGCCGTAGTGCGGCCTTCTGAAACTGGTTTAGAATCAGTCAAGCGTTAAACAGTCGGGGCGTAGCGCAGCCTGGTAGCGCACCTGCCTTGGGCGCAGGGGGTCGGAGGTTCAAATCCTCTCGCCCCGACCAACGTTGTTAATCAGTTAGCGCGGGAGTCTCTGCCATTCACGGCGGACACCGGGGAAAAATACCAAGGACCCCGGATCAATTTCCACTCCCACACGGCTAACAGCTTCCACCGCTCCCCGCAATTCCTCGATTCCGAAGTGCTCGCAACGTGCGGCCATCTTCGCCGTTGTCCCGGCGGTCCAGCCTACGACCTTGGCAATGATCGGCAACGGTATGCGTGCCGCAATCATCCGGCTGACGGCGGAATGCCGCAAATCGTGGAAGCGAACCGCAACCAAACCAGCAGGCAGTTTGGAAGTTTCAAAGTGACAGGCGTCACACGCGTATCCCTTCTCGGCGGCTTCCGGTTTGTCAATTAAGGTGCCACTCTTGCAGTGCGGGCAATAGCGCCAGGCTCGCGTCCTGGTTGCTTCCCGGGCTTCCTGGGGCTGGATATCTCCGGTTACTTTGCGTCGTAATTTGTGTTAGGCTCTTGCACCAGCGCCAATCGGCTGCAGATTCTCCGAACGCCACCGGGACTGCAGGACTTCGTCCGGAACTCAGCCAAACCAAAACCTGACGACTACCCGGAGAACTGACATGCCAGGACTATCTCGCTTTGCCGTACTCGCTCTGGTGCTCACCCTGACCATCGTCCCGTCTGCCGCGCAGCAGGCCAGCGCCTCAGGCGCCGGAGGCTTGCCCACCGCATTGCAGTTTGTGCCTCTGGTTTCCTGCCGGGTCATTGACACACGCGGGAACGGAGGTCCCATCCAGGGCGGTACCGCCCGCGACATCGCCGTTCTGCAAAGTGGTTGTGGGGTGCCTTCGAACGCTGCTGCCTATTCGTTAAACGTCACGGTAGTTCCGCAAGGACCGCTGGGGTACCTGACGGTATGGCCGACGGGCGAACCGCAGCCGCCGGTTTCAACCATGAACTCGCTCGATGGCCGTGTGAAGGCCAATGCAGCCATCGTTCCTGCGGGCACCGCGGGCGACGTCAGCGTCTATGTCAGCAACACGAGCAACGTGATCCTCGACATAGATGGCTTTTTCGCTATGCCCACCGACCTCAGCCAGGCATTCTTCCCGCTGCCGCCCTGCCGCGTGGCGGATACCCGCCTGCCGAACGGCTACCTCGGTGGTCCCCAGTTGCAGGGCGGGCACATCCGCGATTTCCCGGTGCTGGATGCCACATCCTGCAACATCCCGAGCACGGCGAAGGCCTATTCCCTGAACCTGACGGCGATCCCGGCAGGGGGAGCGCCGCTGGGATATCTGACGGTTTGGGCCGCCGGCCTGCAGATACCTCTAATCTCCACCCTGAATGCCCCCACCGGGACGGTGGTCGCCAATGCCGCTCTTGTGCTCGCGGGAGTGGGTGGCGACATTCAGGTGTATCCCTCCAACAACACGGACCTGGCGATCGACATCAACGGCTATTTTGCGGCCGCAGGGTCGGGAGCGGATCCTCTGTCGTTTTATGCGGTGGTCCCCTGCCGCACGCTGGATACACGCACTGGCCGGGGACAATTTAGCGGCGAGCTCACCGTGAACGTTGTGAATGGTCCGTGCGGCATTCCCGGCACGGCACAAGCCTACGTCCTTAACGCGACGGTGGTGCCAAGCGGTTCCCTGGGCTACCTGACATTGTGGCCGGATAGCCAGCCGCAGCCGGGAGTCTCCACCCTCAATGCGCTGGATGGCGCCGTTACCTCGAACATGGCGATCGTGCCCACTACGAACGGGTCCATCGACGCCTTCGCCGCGAACCCGACGAACCTGATTCTGGACATCTCCGGCTACTTCGCGCCGTAGTCAGAAAGGACATTCGGCGACATATCGCGAAAGCTGCTCGGCTCGCGGGTCAGGATGACGGCGGCCGGGCGCAACTGCGCCTCCAAATGACCGTACCTGACGTGCTCCTTTCCCTCCAACACAGACTTCCGCATTGCTGATAACAGACTCTATGCGGTACTCAAACCTGGATATGAAAATCCGAGAAATTTCCAATCGAAGATTCCAGGTTTTTCTATTGCCGTGTTCCGGTTTTCGCGATAAGCTGCCCGGATTCATACGACCGGTGTCCCGGCCCCGGGTCCGCAGATTCCAACCCTGGTCATGGCAGTTCCACATGCTCTTACTGCTTACTTATGCCGCTGGGGTACTGATCGCCGATCAGGCCAGCAAGCGGGTTGTGCAGAAGCGGCTCACGGCACCCTTCTCCTGGGGGCCCTTGCGGTTTATGGAGGTTCGTCACCGTGAGCGGCTTTATCAACCGGCGATCTGCCGTGGTGCAATGCTTCTGATCTGGTGTCTGGCATTGTTTTCTGCCGCATGGCTGCATGGTTCGGGTTTGTGGCTGCAGAGCCCGCTTGCCGTGCTGGGCGTGGGATGTGCGCTGGGTGGCGCGGCCGGTAACCTTGCTGACGTTCTTCGGCAACAGCACATCATTGATTTCATCGATTTGGGCTGGTGGCCGGTTTTCAACCTCGCTGACGTAGCCATTGTCGGCGGTTTAGCGCTCGCCCTCCTGGGTTGAGGAACAGGTCATGCGTCGTGTGCTTTTTCGCTGGCGAGGTTTGACTGTCTGGACTTATCCCGCCATGCTGTACGTCGGCCTGCTTGCCGGAGTTGCGGCGGGGACCATGGCAGCGCGGGCCGCCGGGATAGCTCCCCGACGTGCCTATGTGGCGACGCTTGTTCTTCTGGTCCCGGCGCTTGCCGGCGCCAGGCTGTTATGGATTGCGAGCCACTGGCCGTACTATCGTACCCACCGGCGTGAGATTTGGGACCGCCGTCAGGGCGGCTTCATGATGTATGGCGGCCTTCCTCTTGCCCTGCTGTTTTCTGTTCCGCTCCTTGCCGCGTTGCACCTGAATTTTGCAGAATTCTGGGACGTCAGCGCCTTCACCATCCTGGTCGGCATGATGTTTACTCGTGTCGGATGCCTGCTCAATGGATGCTGTTCCGGACGACGCACTACAAGCTGGATCGGAGTCAGACTTCCGAATCATGAAGGCGTCCGCGAGAAGAGAATTCCCAACCAGACGCTGGAAGCGCTTTGCGCCGCCGGTCTGCTGCTGCTGGCGATCGCGATCCGGGGACGGATGCCGTTTCCTGGCGCCCTGTTCCTCATTGTGGTGCTGGGTTACTCCGCAATCAGATTTGCAATGGAATTCCTGCGTGACCGCGAGCCGCACGCGTCGTCGTTCACCGTCGGCCACGGCGCAGCAGGCGTCGCGCTGCTCGCATCAATCGCTATTTTGGCCGTGCGCTGGCCGAGATAAGCGGAACTGCCTGCCTGCCCGAAAGCTGCGCCGGCGGCGAATTTCTGAAGGAGTGAGGTCATGGCGAACATTCTTACAGGCGACTTCGATGTTGTAGCCGAGTTCTCGTTACCCGCGATCAACCGCGTACTGGCCGCAATGCATCAGTGCGAGCGGTTTCCGCATTCCGTTTCGCTGCGGGTTGATGATAATCCTCCGCCGGGGCGGAGATTGCCTGGCGCGGTCGTGACCAGCGTGCTGAACACCTTCGGCGATCCCATCGCGAACCACCGGCAGATTGGCGGCTTGTTCGGCGTTGCGGCGGGGGCCATAAATGCTGCTGCCGTCGCGCGCGGTCCGGGCGGAATCGTGAATCCGATTGGCGGAGGCGTGTTTACCCAACCGCCGTTCGAGCCCAGCCACATCCAGGGACGGGCGCAACTGCAAATGTTTCCACCGACAATCGACGTACCCGATGCCAGCGGAATCAACCTCAGCGTCACCATGAATGTAATGATGCGCTATTTCCCCGATGCCAATACCGCGCCGCTCGCCGAATTTATCCGCGGAGACCTGACGATCACCGCGCCGGTGAGCCAGATCACCTCCCAAACTGCGAACGTGGTCGAGTTCGATTTCAAGGCCGACCAGGCGCAGGTGAATTTCACGCCGTCATTTACCAGCAAAACGCTCAGCGCTGAGGACCTGGCGGGCATCGATCTGCTGGTCCGAAACGCGCTGAGGACCAGTTTGCTGCCCTCGAGCGCGAACCTGCCCGGCGACATTTCGGCAGTGCAGTTCAAAGCGCTGCGAGGGTCGCAAAAGGCATTGGCCGTCCTGCTGAACCTGAGTGATCACGGCTCGAACTGGAACAGCGTCAGCAATGTTTTCCTGAAAGCCGGCGATGATTTTGCCTTCGCGGCGGGACGCGACTTCGTGCTGGCGACGTTAAAATCGGTCGTTGACAGCATTCTCAGCCAGGACCTGTCGGGTACCGGCATCACCCTGAACAGCGCCAGCTTCGATCTTCAGACGGGAAAGATCGTTCTCACCATCAACGGACACGCCGACACCCCTGTCGGAGGTACCGACTTTACGGCGACGCTGGAGTTCTCGCTGCAGGCGGTTGGGCCGTTCATCAAGCTCCTCCCCGGTGCCGTCTCTCTCGGAAATCTGAGCAACCCGATCGTGGCAATCGGCAATTGGATTACTGGTGACGGGACGCAGGCGGTCAGGAACGCGCGCGACCAGGCGCTGAGCAGCAGCGGCGCGGATCTTACCGTCACCAACACCTTCGACGTCAACGCAAGTCTCGGTAAATTCCTCAATTCGCTGCTGAACCCTGACTTCGGCAGCGGGCCCCCGCAGGATCAGAGCATCATCCTTACGTACACAGGCGTTGACATTCAGCCAGCCGGAATCACTGCCCGTGGTTCGGTGCTGTTGATATTCCAATTTCCTGGGCCGCACGTCGAGTTTGAGCAGATTCCTTCGGTCGCACCGGCCCGGCCTCCGATCGGCGGACAAGTCGGCACTTTGGGCTCCGGTCCTGACTATTCGGCATTCAACAGCTGGATTCCCGGCGGCAGGATCGACCAGTACGAATGGAGCGTCAGCGTAAATAACCAGCTATATCCCTTCGGAGTTGATCCCAATAAGTTCGTGCTGTTGGGCTCGGGACCTGTGTTGACACAGGCCTCCGTCAGAGTGACGCCGCCCAGCGAGATCGGCGGCTCGTTGCCGCCGTACCAGCCGCTCTGTCTTACCGTTCGCGGCACGCGGCTCTCTCCGCAGGGACCGGTGGTTCCGCAGGCGGTGAGCGGCAGTGTGTGCGGCTACACGACGACGCCGCTGCTGCCGGTCGACATGGCTGTCCGGTCCGGCGCCCTGACGACCGCACCGATGGTGGCGATGACCCGTCCCGGCCCGAGCGGTCAGATCATGGTGACGGGACATGCTTGCGCGCAGTCCGGCGGCCCGGGCGCACCCAATCCGAACCTCATCGTCCACTTCGCCGATGGCCAATCTGCGGCTGAGCTGGCCGTGATCACGCGAGCGTTACAGCGCAGCAAACGACCCCTTGCCCCGGCGGTGGTCATCGCCGTGTTGCCATCCGCGCAACTGGGCAAAGCTCCGTTTACGGAGGGCATGATCTATGCCGATGACCGCAATGGCGCGTGGGAGTCCCTGTTCAGCTTGCAGAATGCGCACCGGCCAGTGACTGTAATCGTGGATCCCAGGGGAAAAGTCACCTGGAAGCATGAGGGCGCACTGAAGGAGGAGACGCTCGCGACAGCACTTTCCAAAGTTCTGGTTGATACCCGCAACGTCCCCATAAATCTGGCGGGCGCGAACGTGAGGATCGGTCATCCGGCTCCCGACTTCTTCTTCGAATATGCTCCCGGACGTCAATTGACGCTGAGCAAGCTGAACGGCCGTCCCGTGATGCTTGTCTTCTGGCGAAGCTCGGTGGAATCCAGCGTTCAGGCCGTTCTCGATCTGCAGAAGACGGGTAGCAGCAACGGAAAATCGAGGACCGCCGTGCTGGCGGTCAACGATGGTGAAAGTCCTGAGACAGCGCGCGCCGCTGCTGCCGGGAGCGGCTTCACCGCAACCCTGGTCACCGATCCGGAGCGGGAGATCTCGCTGGCGTACGGCGTGGACCTCTGGCCGACAATCGTGGCGATCGATACGTCGGGCAACATCGCGGGAATCAGACATGGCTATCTCGCCGGGGAACATGCCGAGCCGGTGGTGCAGACTACGACCGCCGGCCGGTAGTCCATTGGGCTGCAGGTGCAACAGGGGGACTTGGTAAACGCTGTTGTTCTGGTTCCGGGCAAGTTGTGCATTCGGCTGTAGCTGTGTGCGAAAGGAGCCTCTATGACGGTCCTTGTAATTCTGCTGACGCCGGTTCTGCTGCTGGCCATTGTGGCGTTGTTCGCCTTTGTTGGCTGCAGTTTTCGCGCCCAAATCAGTCTTGCTCCGGTCGTCGCTACTGCCAGTGCAGGAACCTCGGCCCTCTCGGCTACGCTGGGTCTCAATGGTGGCGAACTGCTGGTCGCGACCCTACAGTGGGATGGGCTCTCTGCGCCCACATTTAAGGGAGCCCAATTTCAGCCGGCCGCTGCCGTGAACAATGGCAATGCCCTCAAATGGAACGGCATGAGCATCCAGGTTTTCACTGCCGTTTATAGCGGCGCGTACGGCACGAATATCAACATGAGTGTGACCCTGCCGACTCCTTCCCAGGTGCCCTGGAGTTTTTCCATTTGGCCGTATTCGACGAATGCCTCGAATCCGCTATCCGGGGCGGTGAGTACCAACCCTAATTTCGCGGGCAAGAACATTCAGGCTCCAGCCGTCAATCTGAATAAAGGGGACGCTCTTTACGCGGTGGCCTTCGCCGCCGATACCACTCCAACGCCTCTGACTCCGGGAATCTTCCCTGGTAACAGCTCCCTCAGCGCACCCGCGAACGGCCCGAATGGTGAAACAGTCGCGACGGCTACCGATACGAACAACAACCCTCTTCTGGAAGGCTGGCTGGCGGGTGCGAATGAGGTCGCGACCGCACAGGCGACGAATACTCCAACAGATCCCAGCAACACGAATCCAAAGGGCTTCATCCTGGCTTTAGGAGTAACAATCAGCAGCTAAGGAACGGCATATCGCGAATGCGCCGGGCGCCCCAAATGGTAGTCTGCCCGGCGCTGCGCCTTAGTTGATTGCTGCCAATCGCCTGCGCGCTGTAGGTGAATTCCCGATAGCACCATAGGGTTAATGCCCGCTATGCAATATGTCTGGTCGTAGCTACTCTCACACGCAACCGATCCAGCTCAGGTTTGCGGTGCGGCGCTGTCCGTCCGGGTGCGCCGCTCCGGCCAGGCCCTCTCTTTGACTGGTTGTTCCCAGCGATGCCCCGGTGTCGCCAGGACAGCCCGTTAGCGGATTGGTGTGCCGGGCGCTGGCGATCCTGCGCCCGTGTGCAAAACAAACCGGGTTCCTGAAAAGGTTGTGCAATCGCTGAGAGGTGCCACTTGCTACGTCCTCTGCCTGTCGTCGCGCTGCTTTGTCTGGTCAGTCTTCCCTTCGTTTCAACCATGGCCCAGCAGCTGAGCCCTTCCGATGGAACCCTGGCGCCGTCGCCTCAATACCGCTCTCACCATGTCGTGGTGATCATGGAGGAGAACCGCAGTATCGCCGTCGCCTCCGAATACATGCCGTACCTGAAGTCGCTGGCCGAACAATACAGCCAGGGAATGCAGGTCTATTCCGATTCACATGGCTCCTGGCTGGCTTACGGCGAGCTGACGTCCGGGCTTAATCCGTTCGGTGGAGAGGCCGACGGCGGAATCTGCAATGGTGACGGATGCAATCAGACCATCACCGTCGACAATCTGGTGCGGCACTTCAGGGGCCAGGGAATCACCTGGCGAGCCTACTTCCAGACCATGCCGCAAATCGGATATCTCGGATATCAGTACGGTGAATACGTGCGCCGTCATAACCCGTTCGCTTTCTACAATGATGTGGTCAACATAATCCCTGAGCAGCGCAACATGTATCCTGCCGATCCGTTCATGCTGAACGATATCGAGAACAACCGCCTCGCGAACTTCACCTGGATCTCACCCGACCTCGACCACGACGCCCACAACGGCAGTGACGACCAGCAGGCGCTCATGGCGGCCGATCAATACCTGCAAACCTTCGTGCCGCAACTGCTGCAGTCGCCGCCCTTCCAGCCGGGAGGCGACGGCGTGCTGCTCGTCACCTTTGATGAGGGCGAGCTGAACAGCGACAACGGTTGCGGCGGTTATCCCGACCGCAACAACTGCGGCGGGCATACCTGGTAGGTGGCGATTGGGCCACAGGTCAATCGGGCTTACGAATCGGACACCTGGTACAGGCAGGGCAGTCAGTTGCGCATGCTCTGCGATCTGCTGGGGCTGACCAGTTGTCCGGGCGACGGCGCAACCTCGCCGGTCATGGCCGAATTCTTCGCCGGCACGCCGCAGTGCACGGCCACGCAGGACCAGACGGTGAAGATTTGCGCGCCTGTGGCGAATCAGCGCCTCACGTCGCCCCTGCAGATCAATGCGGCGGCCAAGGACAACGAGCATCCGATCACCGGCATGGTTGCCTATGCCAACAGCCAGGTTGTGGCGATAGGCCCGGACGCGATACTGAATGCGACGATCTCCCTGCCGCACGGCACCTACAACCTGGTGATCCGCGCCTGGGACTCGACCGGACACTACTTCTCTTCCCAGGAGAACTTCACCGTCACCTCGAGCGACCAGCTGACGGCATCGCAAGAAAACTCGCAGTGACTTCCGGTACTCTCGTTTATCGCGTGCAATGTAAACTGGCCAGAGCAGCAGGTTGCTTCTCTGGTTTCCTGCCCGCGCAACGTTCCCCGAAATCCATTTGCAGCAGTGAAGCGATGAAGTACGGTTCTTACCACGCTCCAGGGTCAAAGCAGTTGGTTTGCATTTCTTCGCGGCGGCTCGCCGCCAGCTTCTCATGGATCGTTGCGCTGCTCCTCGCGGTGAACTCTGCGCACGCACAAACATCGCAGCCAGCCTGTCCGCGTCCTGCCGCGGGCGCGACGGTTGAAAATCCACCGGAACTGCGCAGCCAGAATGGCGTTTTGGAGCTGGGCCTGCATGTTCGATATCAGCAGACGCTGGTGAGCGAGGGACCGCCTCGTTACTGCTACGTCACCGACGACGGTCTGGAGTCGCCGACGCTGCGCGTGCATCCCGGCGACCGGTTGATCATTCATCTACACAATGAGCTGCCGGAGTGGCATGGATATCCCATGTCACAGCACGATACACACGTCGTGCCCCAGGACGATTGCGCGGGAGCCAGCATGAATCCGTCGGTGACGAACCTGCATTTCCATGGCATGACCATTCCTCCTGCCTGTCATCAGGATGAGGTCATCCGCACGGCGATTCCGGCGGGACAGGAATTCGATTATCGCATCACCATTCCGCGCGATGAGCCGCCGGGACTCTACTGGTACCATCCCCATCCCCACGGATTCAGCGAGCGGCAGGTGCAGGGTGGTGCTTCGGGAGCGCTGATTGTCGAAGGCCTGGACCGGGTCGTGCCGGGGATCGCGTCAATGGGCGAGCGGGTGCTGGTGCTGCGCGACCAGCAGCGCATCGGACCGGAAGCTTCAGCACAAACCGTTCCCACGTGGGACCTCTCGCTCAACTTCGTCCCTGTCACCTATTCGCACGGCCTGCCGGCCACACTGGCGATGGCGGCCGGCAAACAGGAGTTTTGGCGGGTGCTGAATGCCGGCGCCGATACCATCTTCAACCTGCAATTTCTGATCGACCATGTGGCACAAGCGATGCAATTGGTGGCCATCGATGGCGTGCCGGTCACCGATGAATCCGCGGCATCAGCAACGCAGACGAGCATTCTGCTTCCGCCGGGTGCGCGGGCGGAATTCATCGTGAGCGCCCCCAAACTGGCGGAGACTGCCGAGCTGGTTACGCAGGCGTGGGACACCGGGCCGCAGGGAGACAACGACACCGCACGAACAATTGTCAATATCGTGAGCACCGCGGGCCCAGGGCAGAGCGAAAATGCGAGCAGGGTTCCGCCGCCGAAGTTGCGCGGGAAACCTGCGGGCAACCGGCTGGAGACGGGAGCTGTAACCCAGCGGCATCTGTACTTCTCGCAGCGTGCCTCGAATCCGGTAGATCCCGACAATTTCGTCTTGTACTTCATCACCGTCGAGGGGCAAACCCCGGCGCCCTACAGGATGGGTTCATCGCCGAATATCGTCATCCATCAGGGAGACGTCGAAGACTGGACCATCGAAAACCGTTCGCCGGAAGACCACGTCTTTCACATCCATCAAATCCACTTCCGCGTTCTCGAGGTAAACGGGAAGCCGGTCAGCGATCCCACAATGCGGGACACCATCGATGTGCCTTACTGGAAGGGTGAGGGGCCGTACCCGAGTGTGAAGTTACGGATGGACTTCAGAGATCCGAATACGGTTGGGACGTTTCTCTATCACTGCCACATCCTCAAGCATGAAGATATGGGCATGATGGGCTCCATCCAGGTGCTGCCGCGCGAAGCTGCGAAGACCACCAGCACTCGCCGGCCGCCTCCGGTTGGCACAGCTACCCGCCAGTAGCTGGGGCTGACGGAGGCAAATTGTGCTATTCCTCAAAACAGGGGTGCCCCTCATGGCCGGCAGTCTGATGCTGCCTGATGATATGGCTGAGGCGGTGGTACTCCTTCTCAAGCGCCTCCCGCTCTCCCGCGGTGAGCTTCGGATCCTCCAGTGCAGTGATAATGTCGTCAAACTCTCCCTCGAGCCGCTCAAGCTCTTCGCAGATCATATCGGCCTCCGCATGTTGAACGCTCTCACATCACGGGGTAGTTCGGTCCTGGTCCAGCGGCGGCCGCAAGCTGTGAAATCCAGCGGCCGCCAGATACGGTTTGCGATGAGCAGAGTCCATGCCTCTGCGACGGTGTTTCGCTACGCGCCGGCTCTCGCCAGCAGCTCTTTCCTGCCCAGACCCAGCACTCCGTGCTTCTGGCCTACCTTTTTGAATGCGTCAATGGCGAAGTCCAGGTGATGCTTCTCATGGGCGGCGGAGAGTTGGGTGCGAATGCGCGCCTGTCCTTTGGGAACGACAGGGAAGAAGAAGCCGACCGCGTAGACCCCCTCGTCGAACAGATCACGAGCGAAGTCCTGCGCCAGCTTCGCGTCGTACAACATGACCGGCACAATCGGGCTTTCCCCTTCCTTAATGTCAAAACCTGCATCCTTCAGCAGCCCACGCCAATACCTGGCGTTCCACTCCAGCCGGTCGCGTCGCTCGGTGCTGCGGCTGATCAACTCCATCACCTTCAGCGCGCCCGCCACAATCACTGGAGCCACCGAGTTGGAGAACAGGAAGGGCCGCGCCCGCTGGCGGCACATCTCCACCAGCTCGCGCCGGCCGCTGACACAGCCACCCGAGGCACCACCCAGCGCCTTGCCCAGCGTGGTGGTAATTACGTCGATCCTGCCGAAGACGCCACAATGCTCATGCGTGCCGCGCCCGGTACGCCCGATGAAACCGGTCGCATGCGAATCATCGAGGAAAACCATGGCGTCGTACTTCTCTGCCAGCTCGACAATCTCGTTCAACCTGGCCATATCGCCATCCATGGAGAAGACACCATCGGTGAGGATCATGCGCGAGCGCCTGTCCATGTGCTCCTGCAGCTTTTCTTCGAGGTGGCCCATATCGGAGTGCTTGTAGGTGTCCTGCATTGCCTTGCAAAGCCGCATGCCATCCACAATCGAAGCATGCACCAGCCGATCAGCGATCATGACGTCCTGTTCGTTCAGGCAGGCTTCGAAAAAGCCCGCATTCGCGTCCATGCAGGAGGGGAACAGCAGCGTATCTTCGGTGCCCAGAAATTCGGTAAGCCGGTTTTCCAGTTCGCGATGTATGTCCTGTGTCCCGCAGATGAATCGCACGGAAGACATGCCGTAGCCACGGCTGTCCAGGCCGGCGTGCGCCGCGGCGATTACTTCAGGGTGACTGGAAAGTCCGAGGTAATTGTTTGCGCAGATGTTGATACATTTCTTCGGCTTCGAGCCGGCCGGAAACTCGACTTCGATTTCCGACCACTGGGGCGAATGAATGTAACGCTCGTCCTTGAAGAGGCCTGAGGCCCGGATCGCCTCAATCTCGCTCTGATAGCGGTCCCGTAATGCGGTTATGAATGCCATAACATTGTCCTCGCGAGCCATGCTGCCATCATGACGATGGCATCTTTGAATATGTTGCGCAGGAGAACGGGTGGCTCCGCCCTCCGGCTGTGCCGGACTTCAGACACCGACCGGGGCTGCGGTGCGGAACCGTTGCACCAGCGCCACGATGCCCTGCACGGTGTCGAACGCATCCGGGGTCGCATCTGCATCGGGAATCCGGATCTGGTACTTCTTCTCCAGAAAACGTTTGAGCGACACCATCGAGAACGAGTCCACGATTCCCCCCGTTATCAGTGGCGTAGTGTCCGTGATCTCGCGGTCGTCGCCTTCCTCCAGATATTCCCGCACGATGTAATCGCGAACGACTCGGTTCATCTCATCCATGGTGTATCCTTCTCATGTCAGTCATCCATGATGGTGGAAAGATCGCCTACAGGCTCGTTGAACTCCTTGCAGCGCAAAACCCGGCGAACGATCTTCCCGCTGCGGGTTTTCGGGAGCGAATCAACGAATTCGATTTCCTGCGGCATGGCAAGCGGCGAAAGCCGTTTGCGAATGTGGTTCATGATTTCCAGCTCCAGATCATCGCTGGGGCTGTAGCCACGCTTGAGGGTGACGAAGGCTTTCACCACCTCCATGTTGACCGGATCGGGTTTGGCAACGGCCGCCGATTCGTGCACGGCGGGGTGCTCCAGGAGCGCCGACTCGATTTCAAATGGACCGACCAGGTGACCGCCGGTGTTGATGACGTCGTCGTCGCGTCCCATAAACCAGAAGTAGCCATCCGGGTCAATGGAGGCGCGGTCGCCGCACAAATACCAGCCATTCTTGAATTTGGCCTTGTATCCCGTCTCGTTTTTCCAGTAGCCGCGGACCTGGGATGGCCATCCGGGTCGTAAAGCGATAAGTCCGGCGACGCCCGTCTCGGTGATCGGCTCGTATGTTTTCGTGTTGAGTACCGTCGCTGTGATCCCCGGAAATGACCTGCCCATTGATCCCGGCTTCACCGGCATTCCGGGGAAGTTGGTAATGACAATGCAACCGGTTTCCGTTTGCCAGAAGGTATCGTGAAAGGGCATGCCGAAAGCCTGCTCCGACCAGATCACTGCCTCGGCATTGAGCGGCTCACCGACGCTGGCCAGATGACGCAGGCTCGACAGGTTGTGCCGCTGAACCACCTCCAGGCCTTCCTTCATCAGCAGCCGTATGGCGGTCGGCGCGGAATACCATACGTTGACGCCCAGCTTCTCAATGAAGTCGTACCAGCGCTCGGCATTGAAGCCGCAGTCAAGCACGGCCTGCGTAATGCCGTTTGACCACGGGCCGATGATGCCGTAGGAAGTGCCCGTCACCCATCCGGGATCGGCGTTGCACCAGTAGATGTCATCAGGCCGGAGATCCAGCACCCATTTGGCGGTCAGATACTGCGAGATGATTGAGTAGTGGACGTGCTGCGCTCCCTTCGGTTGTCCCGTTGTACCCGATGTGTAATGCAGAACGGAAGGCGATTCCGCAACCGTCGGGTACACGGGAAAGTCTTTTACCCGTGGCAGCGCGAACAGATCGAGAGCGATCTCCCGCTGTTGAAGCTTGCCAGCATCCGCATCCACGACGATGACGTTGCGGAGTTCCGGAAGCCGGTCCAGAATCTTGCGGACCTTCTGAAGGTGCTTTTTCTGCGTAACGATGGCGGCCGTCCCGGCGTTCTCAAGACGGACCAGGAGCGATTCATCACCAAAAGCGGAGTACAGCGGTTGGGCCACCGCACCGGTTTTCAGAATGCCCAGGAACCCTATATAAAGCTCCGGAATGCGGTCCATGAACAGGCATACACGCTCGCCCGCTCCCACGCCAAGATCGCAGATAAACCTTGCGAAGGTGTTGGACAACAGGCGTAAGTCATTGAATGTGAGTTGTTGCTCGTTGCCCCGGAAGTCCTCCCAGTGAAGCGCGGCTTTTCCTGCCATGCCCAGACGACAGATGCGGTCGCTGCACATCCACCCAATGTTGATCGGGTCACCAGGTTTGTAGTCGAGTTCGCGTTCCGCGACCGACCAGTTGAAGTCCCTGGCCAGCTCTTCGTAGCTCCTGGAGGCGAGTTCTTCGTACACAGCTGACTGGCTCATGATGGCCTCCAGGCCGGGACCGGGATGTTCAGCATTCCAGGATCACCATGGCGGCAACCGTTTTCCTGTGCGTCGCCAGCGAGAGGTGAATGCGCTTAACCTCCAGCTCTGCAGCGACAACCTCCAGGCGGTTGCGCAGGACGATGGCTGCGTGCGTGCTTAGGCTGCCTAACCTCACTTCGACTTCGCGAAAGATACCCAGATCCGTGATTTCTGCTCCCAGGGCCTTCAGGGTTGCTTCCTTTGCAGCGAAGCAGCCGGCGTACGTCTGTGCGGGACGCCTTGCCGCATTGCAATAGCCAATCTCCGCTGCGCCAAAGACGCCGTCATCTTCCTTCCATTGCGCGCGACTCAGTTCACGTGTGACACGGCCCGTCTCAACCAGATCAATGCCGATGCCTGCGATCATGCAGATCCCCCAGCAGAGCCGCGAACGATTGTGTTCGAAGTGCTGCACGTGACAGATTTTGCGGGGCTCACACGTGCCTGCAAACAAAACAGAAATGCCATCCGGGGGGAGGAGTCGGAGCCAACGAAGGGCGTAAAGATGCGGGGTTGCGCCTGAGGTGTCATCGTGAACCTTTATGTAGACGCCCGCAGAATGCAGCATGCCGTAAGACACCTGTTGTGTCGGTGACTGCGGTCACGGAATTGGGTGATTGTGGAGTTCAACTTTGCAGCGGGATCTGATTGATAAATCTGTCGGCGCGCCGCCAGCCGAGCGGCAAAGGGTGACGGCGCTCACTGAAAGTGTGTTCTGCTTTGCTTCACCATGATCCTGATTAGCGCGGGCGAACCGCAGCCTGAGCGGACCGTTAATGCTGAGCGCTCGCGACTGGCTGGAGCACCGAGTGCGTCTTCCGAAACTCACGACTTTACGGCGGACGTCGCAGATCATCTTCTTTCTGCTGTTCCTGTTTCTTCTGCTCAACACGGAATTTCGCGGGTCGCTCCGTAGGGGCGCGCCGGACATCCGCATTGCTTATCCGGTCCGCTGGTTCTTGCAGATTGACCCGCTGGTCGCATTGCAGAACGCGCTATCTGGCAGAGTCCTGTATCGCGGGCTGCTATGGTTTCTCGCGATTCTCATTCCCACACTCTTCCTGGGACGCTTCTTCTGCGGGTGGATCTGCCCTCTCGGATCGATTCATCACTACTTTGGCAGCTTACGATCGGAACATAAACGCGGCAGGCGCCTGGTGGAGGTCAACCGGTACAGGCCCTGGCACACAATCAAGTACTACCTCCTGATCGCCGGGCTTGCGGCGGCGCTGGTGGGTTCGAGCATTCTTGGGTGGCTTGATCCTATCGCCCTGCTGATTCGCTCGCTGGCGCTATCGATTCTGCCGGCGACAAACTATGCGCTCGATGCCGGGCTGCGCGCTCTGAGCCACAGCCGGTACACGCCCGTGCAGAGCATGGGCAGGCTGCTGCACCTCGTGCTCCCGGGCTGGCTTCTCAGGTTCAGGCAGCCCTATTTCAGTCAGGCAGTATGGATCGCCCTGATCTTCATCTTTCTGGTCACGCTGAATTTTCGCATCACGCGCTTCTGGTGCCGCGCCCTCTGTCCGCTGGGCGCGCTGCTCGGCATCATCTCGCGCTGGTCGGTGCTCGGTCTGGTCAAGAATGCGGAAAACTGCAAAGACTGCGACCGCTGCCTGCTGCATTGCCAGGGCGGTGACGATCCCATCGGCGGGGTTCCGTGGCGACAGGCGGAATGTCACCTTTGTCTCAACTGCGTTGCGGATTGTCCCGAGGGCGGCCTGCAGTTCAGGTTCTTTCCGACCCAGGCGTCGCTGGGTGCCAATCTGCGACGCCGCAAGATCTTCACCGGCCTGCTGGCAGGAGCAGCGATTGTACCTTTCCTGCGGAGCACGCCGGGATTCGCGGTGCAGCGCAACGAGCGTCTGCTGCGTCCTCCGGGAGCGCTTGACGAGAGCTCTTTCCTGGCGCGCTGCATCCGCTGTGGCGAGTGTATGAAGGTCTGCCCCAACAACGCACTCCAGCCCACCCTGGATGAGGCCGGGCCTGAAGGCCTGTGGACGCCGCGGCTGGCGGCGCGCATTGGTTATTGCGAAACCAGTTGTGTGCTGTGCTCGCAGGTTTGTCCGACAGGCGCCATCTGGGAGATCACTTCCAGCGAGAAGGGATGGGCTGGTGGCACGCATAATGACAGGCCAATTCGCATAGGCACCGCTTTTTATGATCGTGGGCGTTGCCTGCCATGGGCCATGGCGACCGAGTGTATTGTGTGCGAGGAGTGGTGCCCAACATCGCCGAAAGCCATTTACCTGCGTCCTGCTGAAGTGTTCGCTGCCGACGGTAATTCGAAGCTCATTAAGCAGCCGTGGATCGATCCGAACCGCTGTGTGGGTTGCGGGGCCTGCGAGTACGCGTGTCCGGTGCAGGACCGCCCGGCGATCTATGTCACCAGCATCGGCGAAAGCCGTTCGCGCACAAATCAGTTCCTGCTGAATCGGGCCAAACCAGGATCAAGGTGAAAGCAGAACTTTTAACTCGCGGTATTTTGTCCCTGGGACTTACGCTGCTTGCCGCTGGTTGCCATCGCGGCCAGACGAATGTGGCAGCGGCTTTTCCTGCGACAGGCGAAATCCGAGGCTGGAGCAGAACGTCCGACATTCGCAGCTTCGAAGCTGGGGACTTGTGGAAGTACATTGACGGCGAGGCCGAAAAGTACCTGAAAGCCGGCGTACTGAAGGCCTCAACTGCCGACTATAAGTTCCAGAACAGCCTGGAGGCTGTGGTGGACGTTTACACGATGTCGAAAGCCGAAGGCGCCGCCCAGGTCTTCAATTCCGAACCTGCAGCCGACGCCAGGCTGGTAAACATGGGCGATGCCGCGCGCCTTTTCCGTCAGAGTCTGATCTTTCGAAAAGGTCCCCACCTGGTGCGTATTGTCGTCTATGAGGAATCGCCGGAAGCTCCAGAGGCTCTCCTCTCATTCGGGCACGGCATTGAGCAAAGACTTCCGCGATAGCGGTCATTCGTCACTGAAAACGGCACCGGGTTTGGAGTATGAGTGGGCCAGCGGCTGTTCCCGGCAATTCGCCGTGTCAAAGTATGAAGAAATCCCCGAACACGACCCGACGTGAATTTCTCAGGACGTGTGTCGCCGGCGCGGCGGTTCTGGGTGCGAGCGGCGCTCTGGAGTTCATCGAATCGGCTGAACAGGGCGCCGCGATTGCAAAACCCAAGGTCATCATCGCGCGTGATGCCATGCTGCGAGGCTCTGGCAGCTCCGTAGATTCCCAGCGCATGGTGAAGCTGCTCGATCAGAGCATGCAGGCGCTGTTTGATGGAGATCGCCCCGCCGAGCCGTGGAAGAAGCTGGTTCGTCCCGGCGACAGGGTCGGACTGAAGGTCAATGCGCTTGGTGGCCGCGCGTTCTCCAGCAATCTGCAACTTGTGGAAGCGGTTTGCGAACGATTGCAGGAAGCGGGGATCAGGGCGCAGGACATCGTCATTTGGGACCGGGACACGGAAGAGCTGGAGCGCGCGGGATTTCACATCGCGGCTGGCGGAAACCGGGTGCAGTGCTTCGGCACCGATCAGGTTGGCTACGAAGATGACCTTGTGACGTACGGCAGCGTTGGCAGCCGGTTGTCGAAGATTCTGACGCGCAACTGCGACATCCTGATCAACCTGCCGGTGCTGAAGGACCACGATGGAGCCGGCGTCAGCATGGCGCTGAAGAACATGTACGGTGTGATTCACAATCCTAACAAGTACCACCCCAACGGCTGCAATCCATACATCGCCGATGTCAATATGCTGCCCGATATCCGCGCCAGGATGAGGCTGACCATCTGCGATGCAACCACGGCGACCTATGAAGGCGGCCCCGGGTACAAGCCGCAATACAGCTGGCGGCCAAGTGCGCTGCTGGCTGCGCGGGACCCTGTGGCGCTGGACTACGTTGGCTGGCAGATGATTGAGCGCAAGCGTGCTGAAAAGGGGCTGAAGACGCTGCAGGCGGACAAGCGGGATCCCCTCTACATCGCGACCGCCGCCGACGCACAGCATCGTTTGGGGATCGATGACCCGAAGAGGATCACATTGATTGAGCTCCAGGCCGATGCCTGAGTGAGGTTTGTTATGCCGGACAAGAGGGGTTTGCTGGCCGATCCAGGACTACCGGAGGCGATCCCGGAGGCCGTGGCCGGCAGCCATGCCAATTCCGCCCCGTGCGACCGGCGCTCTTTTCTGAAATGCGCAGCGGCAGCATGTGCCGCATGCGGCATCGATGCCTTGGCCTATCCTGTTACAAGCATCCTGCCGTGGAATGGATCGGAGAGCGATTCCCGGTTCGTAACCGAAGCCCGATTCTACGAGAGACTTCCGAACAAAAAGATCAAGTGCAAGCTGTGCCCGCGCGCCTGCATCGTGGGCGATCGCGAGCGTGGATATTGCGGAGTGCGCGAGAACCGCGGAGGAACGTACTACACTCTGGTCCATTCGCGGGTATGCACGGCACATATCGATCCCATCGAGAAGAAGCCGTTGTTCCACTATCTGCCAGGGTCGCTGGCGTTTTCACTGGCAACCGCTGGTTGCAACGTGAACTGCAAGTTCTGCCAGAACTGGGACATCTCGCAGGTACGCCCGGAGCAGGTGCGCGCCGACTATGCGCCTCCGCAGAAGATTGCAGATTTGGCCAGGCACTACTCCTGCCCCACCATCGCCTATACGTATAGCGAGCCGGTAGTCTTCAGCGAGTACCTTATGGACACAGCCGATGCCGGTCATGCGGCGAGTGTTCGCAGCATCGTGGTGTCCAACGGCTACATCCAGCAGGAGTCGCTTAAGGCCGCGTTCGGCAAGATGGACGCGGTCAAGATTGATCTGAAGTCGTTCTCCGAGT
The DNA here is from genome assembly GCA_035516415.1 of Binatia bacterium. GTDB lineage: Bacteria > Acidobacteriota > Terriglobia > Terriglobales > Acidobacteriaceae > Bog-257. The sequence continues at coordinate 67,971 of DATJAI010000129.1, forward strand.
CGTATTACCGCGACGTGGTGTGCGGGGAATTGAAGCCGGTCCTTGACTGTCTGGTCGCGTTGAAAAAGATGGGCAAGTGGACCGAGATCGTTGACCTCGTGGTGCCCACACTCAATGACAGCGATGCGGAATTTCGCGGGCTGGCACGCTGGATCAGGACCAATCTGGGCGTGGATGTGCCGGTGCACTTCACGCGCTTTCATCCTGAGTACCTTATGAAGAATCTGCCGCCCACGCCCGTGCCCACGCTGGAACGCGCCAAAGCCATCGCCGACGCTGAAGGCCTGCACTACGTCTATATCGGGAATGTACCAGGACATCCGGCGGAAAACACATATTGCCCCAAATGCCGCAAGATGCTGGTGGAGCGGGCCGGCCTGACGACAATACAGATGTTGATTCACAGCAACCGTTGTCCCTTCTGCAAGCAGCCGATTCCGGGCATTTGGCGCGTGTGAGCGGCCAGGAGGCGTCATGAAGAGTCGGGTTTCGTTAGCCTGGGTGATTGTTGCCCTCGTCGCGGCACCGGCCGTCATCGTACCAGGGTGCTCGCGTGCCGCTGGTGCGGAGAAGGTGAGGCAGCCCGGCGTCGCCGGCAGCTTCTATCCGGCGGATCCTGGTGCGCTCACCGCGATGATCGATGACATGCTGGCACACGCCTCCCCGCCAAAGGTTTCCGATCCGATTCTCGCCGTGGTTGCGCCCCACGCCGGTTATCCGTACTCCGGCCCTGTGGCGGCGTACACGTACGGCGCGCTGAAGGGCCACAAGTATTCGCGTGTCGTCGTAATTGCTCCTTCCCACTACGAAGCCTTCGACTACTCGTCCGTATTTGACGGCGACGCATATGCCACGCCACTCGGCACAGTTCCGGTCGACAAAGCATTTGCCAGGCAGTCGGCCAGGATGGACTCCAGCATCAGGCTCTCCAGCCGCGGACACGCCCCCACGCCGCAAGGCACCGAGCACGCGATTGAAGTCGAACTGCCCTGGCTCCAGAAGGTGTTGGGCAGCTTTCAACTGGTGCCCATCGTCATGGGAGACCAAAGCTACGAAAGCAGTCGCGCTCTGGGCGTAGCGCTGGCCAGGCTCATCGCAGGTGGCGACACCCTCATCGTTGCCAGCTCTGATCTTTCCCATTACCACCCGTACGATGAGGCCGTCCAGATCGATCACAAGACACTGAGCGCTCTGCAGGATTGGGACTACTTCAGCATGTCGCGCAATTTTGCCATGCGCGTGTGGGAAGCGTGCGGAGGAGCACCCATTGTGGCGGCAATGATTGCGGCCGAGCGTATGGGCGCGAACCATGCGGAGCTGCTGAGGTATGCCAATTCGGGCGATACCGCGGGGGACCACTCCCGCGTGGTTGGATACAGCTCGGTCCTGCTGCTGAAGACGCAAAAGCAGCGCGCAGCCGCGCAGCCGTTCTCGCTGACTGCTCGTGAGAAGGAGGAACTGTTGACCCTGGCGCGCAAGTCAGTGGAGCACGCCGTCCGTACCGGGTCGACGTACGACGTGCCTGCGAGTTCCAGCCGCGCCCTCAGCCAGGAGCGCGGCGCATTCGTCACCTTGACGAAGAACGGACAACTGCGGGGCTGTGTCGGTTATACCTCGGCAAGCAGGCCCCTGAACCTGACGGTGCGCGACACGGCAACCCTGGCTGCTCTGCGCGACAACCGTTTCCCGCCGGTTACAAGCGCGGAATTGGGTCTTCTGGATTACGAAATTTCGGTGCTCTCGCCGCTTCGCCGCGTGACCGATGTCCGGCAGATCAGGGTGGGACAGGACGGGCTGATCATGAAGAACGGCGAGTACGAAGGCCTCCTGTTGCCGCAGGTGCCGACGGAACAGGGCTGGGACCGGGCAACCTTTCTGCAGCAGACCTGCGCCAAGGCAGGCATGCAACTCAACTGCTGGAAGGATGAGAACACCGACATCTTCATGTTCACGGCGCTGGTATTTGACGGGCCGAGGCCGGCTGTGCCGGAGCCGCCAGCGGCTCCCGGCTTTCCATTGCGGCCAGGACAGCCGGCGCCAAATTCGCCGCAGCGATGAGCCAGGCCGTCTTCCAGAAGCCGTACACCGGGATGAGATAGCAGCTCAGCAGGAGCGCGCCCGCGCAACCACCCAGCAGATCGAGGGCGTAAAGCGTACCAATCCCCTGGGGGGCGCCAGCTTCGCCCAGGTAGACCTGGGTGGCCGGCGGAAATTGATAGCCGCCTGCCATGCCGCTGAGCAGGGCCAGCAGGGGAAAGATGAGCTGTGCGCCTAGCCACGTGGTACTGACTCGCGAACTCTGCGCCAGCCAGGAGACTACGAACAGCAGCAGCGGAACAGCCGCTGCCAGCAAAAGCTGCACCCCGGCGATGCGTCTGATGGGCAGTCTGGCTGCACAGCCATGCAGATACCGAATCGCCAGCCAGCTGCCCAGGGCAATTCCTGCCATGAACATGGCAATGAGTATTGCGAGCTGGTGGTAGATGTAACCGTAGATGGACTGAAATAGCAGGAGCAGAAAGATCTGCTGGGCCATGAGGGTAAATCCGGCAGCGGTTACGCAGAACGCAGCAGTGGCGCGTAACCGTTGCCTGCGTGGGCGGCGCGACAGAAGGGTGGCAACAATCAGCAAAGGCGCACAGCAGCAGGCAACAACGCTGCCGAAGCTGCGCTGCGCCGCATTGCGCAGCCAGCGGGCGTATGCGCCGCCAAACTGCGCGCTCCACAATTCGACGTTGAAGTAATACGCGACCGGGAAGAAATCGCGGTTGACAGGCGTCCGCGGCGATGACCGCAGCAGCTCATGCACCTGCGTCATGCGGTCGGGCATCATGCGAAAGGGCAGGAAGTACTCCCGCACATAGCGTGTCTGCACGTTCCGGGCATGCAACCTCGAGATAAGTAACTGCGGGTCCTCGGTGAGCGAATCCGGCTGCATTGCCGCAAAGAAATGGATGGTCTCGCCGGGAATGATTGCCACGTCAGAAAACACCTGCTCCAGCGTGCGGTTAATGCAGCGCAGAAATGCCGCCAGATCGGGGCTGATGTAGTCCTCGGAGGCTCGCAGTTGTAATGCGAGCAGCCCGCCGGGAGCAAGATGGTCGCGCGCGGAGGCAAAGAACTCGCGCGTGTAGAAGCGGTTCAACTGCGCGGTTTGCGGATCAGGGATGTCCACAATGATCACATCAAACCTGTCCGGGCTTGTCTTCAGGTAACGTCTGCCATCGCTATAGTGCAGGCTTATGCGTGGATCCAGCAATGCCTTCGACTGTGCCGGGAAATACTGGCGCGCAATCGAAATCAGTGCCGGATCAAGCTCTACGTAGTCGATCCGCTCGACTGTGGGATGTTCCAGCGCCTGTGCGACGCCGCCATTCACTCCGCCGCCGATGAGCAGGACGTGTCGCGGTGCAGGATGTTCCAGAAGCGCGTAGTGGACGTCCTCTTCCGCAGCGCTCTCATCGGGCGCACTGCCGAGAATGACACCGTCGTAATAAATGCTGCGAATCTCGCCGGTTTCGATGACAGCCAGTTTGCCGTAGATTGAATCGCGGGATTCCAGCAGATGAAGACCTCGCCAGAGCCGGGCTTGCGAATAATGCTCGAGCGTGGGCACAACCCAAGGGATAAGCAGGACGGCAATAACCACGACACCTGGCATGACTACCATGAGCCTGAGCCGCACCGGAAACAACAAGGCCGCCGCCATTGAGATGTTGAGCAGCAGGACGATCGCCGCGATCTGAAGCGAGTTACACCAGCGCAGCAGAATCAGGCTGGCGAGAATGCCGCCCGCCGCACTGCCGGCGGCTTCCAGCAGATATGCGGTGCTGCCGGCGGCGCTGCCTGAAACAGCGCATGCCTGCGCATACATTCTGGCTGCACTCACAAACAGAGATCCCGAGAGAATGCAAAACAGGCTGAGGCACAGCAGAGAAGTGAGGACGATTGGGACCGGCCCGATTAATTCGCCAGGAACAGTCTGAAAAATGCTTCGAGAAGCGCGCAAAACGCAGATGGTTGGTCCTAAGCCAAGCCCGAGTGCGCACTCCAGGGCGCCGACCGCGCGCCTTGCATTACGCTCACCGAAGTTGATCCTGCTGGCGAGATAGCTGCCAGCGGCAGTCCAGAAGAGCCAGGTGCCGAGCATGATCCCAAGGGAGATTTCATTGCCGCTGAAGGAGACGATCAACTCCCGCATGAGCACGATCTGACCGACCACCGCACTGAACCCGATGAGGACAAGGACAGACCTGGCAGTGCGTACACTCTGCTGCGCACCTTTAACTGTGACGGATTGCACAGTCGCGGCCATCTAAGCGGAATTACAATCCACTCGTTCTCCAAAAGCAAAGACGGAACCGCCTATGGCTGGCGAGAGGCCCACATTGGATCGACGGCAGGCGCTCATCAGGCTGCTGCGGCTGGCCGGCACAGGATTGGGCGCGGCAGGCCTGGGCTTTTGGCTCTCGGAGCGCAGCTCGCGTCCATCCCCGGAACTGGTGACCTATGCCAGGCGCGATCACTCTGTTGCTGCGGACACAAGCCTTCCCGAGATGGCGATTGTGCAGGGCGAGGATCCGGCACAGCTTGTTCGCCATGCGGTGGACGAACTCGGAGGCATGCATCGCTTCATCGCGCGCGGCGACATTGTCGTCATCAAGCCCAACGCAGGTTGGGACCGCACTCCGGAACAGGCTGCCAATACCAACCCAGACATTGTGGCCGACGTCGTTCGTCAGTGTTGGAGCGCCGGCGCAAAGCGGGTAATTGTGACCGATGTCAGCTGCAATGACCCACGCCGCTGCTTTCAGAGATCGGGTATTGGAGCTGCGGCACTGCAAAACGGGGCGGAGGTTATCCTGCCCGAATCAGCAGGCTTTCAGGAGGTCGATCTGCAGGGCGATGTGCTGCGCAACTGGCCTGTGCTCACGCCCTTTCTCATGGCCGACAGGATTATCAACATCCCCATCGCCAAGCACCACAGCCTGACCGGCGCCACCCTGGGAATGAAGAACTGGTTCGGCATCCTCGGCGGCCCACGACATCAGCTGCACCAGAGAATTCACGAGAGCCTGGTGGACCTGGCTGATTTCATGCGTCCCACGCTAACGATTATGGATTGCTACCGTGTGCTGATCCGGAACGGGCCAACCGGCGGCAATCCGGAAGACGTCGCACTGAAGAAATGTCTGGTGGCCGGAACCGATCCCGTGGCACTCGACGCCTGGGTGGCCAAGGCGTTCTGGAATCTCGATGCGTCGTCGCTAGCCTATCTCACAATGGCGGCAAAGCGCGGCCTCGGAACCTGCGACTTCCAAAGCCTCCGCACGCGGGTAAGAGTGGCATAGTTACCCGGAGCTGGCGGGCATGGCCACCGCCCAGCTGATCTCCACTCCAGGGCGGAACAGCGCCAGAGCGGTAATCAGGGCGATCCTGTCACTGGGGAGTGAAATATCTTCTCCAGTGAAAGATTGCTGACGGCAGTCCTGAAACTACCGCTATGCGGGCTTTCTCGCGCATAATCGTGTTATCGTCGGCATGCCTCCAATTCGTCCTGACAGCCGGCCGCCAGGCTCGACCGACACGCGGCTAAGCCGCATCGTCCGCCTGCTGAGCGACCACGCGACCGTGGTAGTCAGCGGGACGCGCATTGCCGAAGAGCTCGGCACCACGCGCTCGGAAGTGTGGCGCGCGGTGGAACATCTGCGCGAGCTGGGCGTGCAGATCACGGGACATCTTGCGACGGGGTACCAGCTTAGGGCGGTTCCCGACCTCCTCCTGCCGGACATTCTCACTCCGCTGCTAGGCGGCACCATGTTTTCCTCGCGGATTCATCATTACTTTCGCATCGGCTCGACCAATGTGGCGGCGATGCAGGCTGCGGCGGAAGGCGTGCCTGAAGGGGCCGTGTTTCTGGCTGAAGAGCAGACTGCCGGCCGCGGTCGCGGCGGACACAGCTGGGAATCGGCGCAGTCCGCGGGGATCTACTGCTCGGTGGTGCTGCGTCCCGAGATATCACCGATGGAAGCGCTGTTTCTGTCATTGATAGCGGGCCTGGCGGTAGCCGAAGCGGTGGAGCAGAACACGGGACTCGGTCCCGATCTGCGCTGGCCCAATGACGTGCTGCTGGGCGGAAGAAAGTTCTGCGGCATTCTGACTGAAATGAATGCGGAGCCGACTTTGGTGCGATACATGGTGGTCGGCATCGGCATAAACGTGAATCACGTGTCGTTTTCGGGCGAGCTGGCGCCGATTGCGACGTCGCTGCGCATGGAGAGCGGGCGCGAGTGGTCGCGGGTGGAGCTCAGTGCCGTTCTGCTAAAATCGCTCGACGCCGGCTACCGCAAGCTGATACAGGGCGGCCAGAACGCCCGCAGCGCGATTCTGCGGAGCTTTGAGGAGCGCTCGTCGTTTGCCCGCGGGCGCCGTGTGCGTATTGAAGAAGATGGCGGCGGGTATGAAGGCGTGACCGAAGGACTCGACGAACGCGGATTTCTGCAGCTGCGCACCCCGCAGGGTCTGCGCACGGTGCTGTCAGGAAATGTCCGCGGGCTGGATGGAAAATGATCCATGCTGCTGGTTGTTGATGTGGGCAATACCAATACGGTGTTGGGCGTGTTCGCGGCCACATCGCACGCGGACGGCATCCGCTTCGATCCGCTGATCGCGCACTGGCGTGTTTCCACCACCAAAACGCAGACGGTGGACGAATACGGCGTTCTCTTCCGCAACCTTTTTGCCATGAACGACATCGAGTTCACGGCCGTGCAGGGCACGGTCATTTCGTCGGTGGTGCCGCCACTGGATTCCACGCTGCGCGAGGTTTGCGAGCGGTATTTTCACTCGCGCCCGCTGTTCATCGAACCGGGCGTGAAAACGGGAATGCCGGTGCACTACGACAACCCGGCGGAGGTAGGTGCCGACCGCATTGTTAACAGCGTGGCGGCCTTCGAGAAATTTGGCGGCCCCTGCATCGTGGTGGACTTCGGTACGGCAACCACCTTCGATGTAATCTCCGGGAAAGGCGAGTATCTGGGCGGCGTCATCACGCCGGGAATCGGAATATCGGCGGATGCGCTGTTCGCGCGCACGGCCCGCCTGCCGCGCGTCGATGTCCGCAAACCCCCACGCGTGCTTGGGACCAACACCGTAAATAGCGTTCAGTCAGGCCTTTACTATGGATATCTGGGGCTGATTGATGGCATTCTCGAGCGGCTGACGGCCGAGCTGGGAGATAAGGTGACGGTGGTGGCGACGGGCGGGCTGGCTGCGCTGATGGGCAGCGACTCGAAGTACATCCGCGAAATCGATGACCTGCTGACGCTGGACGGGCTGCGCATCATCTACGAGCGAAACCTGGTGCACGGGAAACGGCGCAGCGAACCCGGTGCGGGCAACGATACCCTGCAAACCCATAAGGCACACGGGACTGCAGGTGCCACGCGCAAACGCAACTGACGCAAAACAGGGTGCGCGGCGAGCGCTATTTTCCGAGAAGTGCCCCCATTTCACGCCATGTCGGAAAACTGGCAGGTGGGGCCACCCGCGGGAGACCCCCCGACCTCCCGAACCCCCAGAAATCAAGGGGCGCTGCGAGTTCCTGTTGCAGTTTATAGCTGTAAGGGCTTAAGATAGAGCAGTTGGGGGGTGTTGATCATCCCATCACAGCCTGAAATCTGCAACTCCACGTTCGACAGTCAGGATTCCCTCTTGCACCTTGTGCCTCAACCGGTGTGTGAGTACTCCCAGGAGAGACTAAGATGGCGTGGTACGCGTATTGTATTGCCGAACAACAGGGCGTTCCGAACGGCACTCGGGCCCGCCGCCCGCTAACCATCGAAAACCTTCGGGGCGTGAACGGCGCCCCTGTGCAGGCCTACCCCAGCGGCGAATTCGCAGTCATCGTCAGCGACCATTCCGCCGGACAAACTCTCACCCAGCAGGCAATCGTGGATCACGCGCGCGTCGTCAGCGAGTGCTTCCGCAACGCCACCGTACTTCCCTTCCGTTTCGGCACCATCTTCGATTCCGACGAGGCCCTGCGGCGCGCGGTGAGGGCCAACCGCAAAACGTTTCTGGAAACGGTGGACCGTTTGCGCGGCAAAGCCGAAATGCACTTCAAACTCCTGGTGAAGGATGGGGCGCTGCAGGAAGCCGTCTCCGAGCTGCCCGAGGGAGTGGGAGGCGAGTATCTGCGCAAATTGCGCGAACAGGCGACGCGCGAACGGGAGCGGCAGACCCGGGCGCGCGCCATTTCCATGCAGGTGCACAAGCTCTTTTCGCCGCTGGAAGAAGACGTCATCTGCAAGCGTACCGATTCGGGGGGAATGCTGATCGATTTCGCCCACCTCATCGACTCCAGCTCGGTTGCCAAGTATCAGAACCGTTACGGCACGGCCACGCGGCATTTCAAGGATTGCCAGATGTCCATAACCGGACCATGGCCGCCCTATCACTTCATGCCGGGCAAGCTGCGCACCGTTTCCGGCGGTAACTAGTCTGGCTCATGGGCTTTGGGGGCAGCCCGTTTCCGGGTTGCCCTCCATCCGACTTCCCGCCCGACCCTTTCTGCACAAGAAATTCTCTCCTGGGGTGCTCACAAGCGCGCTAGCGGAGTTACAATCAGCCCACTGTACCTTCACAATCGTGAGTCTCTCGCCTGTGTCACACAGGTGCAACCCGGGAGTGGGTAGCCGGATTCTCATAGTTGAGCGCTGATTTCCCTGTGTGGGGCGGGGAGTGCTTCCTGCAGCAAAGCTGCCCCAGGAGTGGAATGCTTCCAGCTCAGAAGTTACGGGTGCTGATAGTTGACGACGACCTCGCCACGGGCAGGCTCCTGGCTTCCCAGATGGTCCGTCGCGGCTTCGACGTGAGCAGCGCCACCAGCGGAGAAGAAGCGCTTCGCATGCTCCGCGTCCACGATCCGGCGCTGGTTCTGCTGGACCTGTCGGCAGCCGGCGTTAACCCTCTGGATGTCCTCGTGCGGATCAAACAGGCCAGGCCCGAAGCCGCCGTCCTGATGCTCTCCAGCCGCAATGATCCCGACGTCATTTTCAGCGCGTCCAAGCTGGGTGCCGACGAATACCTGGCCAAGCCCTTCGAACCGAAGGACCTGGACATGCGCATCAACAAGATGCTGGACCGGCAGCGGCTGCTGGGCGAGGTGCCCCAGCTACGCGACCAGGTGCGGCGCAACCGCGACTTCGCCGGCCTGTTTGGCACCAGTCCGCGTATGGAAGAGGTGAAGAACACCATCGAGCAGGTGGCCGACACGACCGCGACCGTGCTCATACGGGGAGAAAGCGGGACCGGCAAGGAAGTTGTGGCCCGCATGATCTACGCTCAATCCTCCCGCCCGGACAAGCCTTTCGTGAAGGTGAATTGCGCCGCCATCCCGCACGAGCTGCTGGAGAGCGAGCTCTTCGGTTATGAACAGGGAGCTTTCACCGGCGCCAGCCGGCAGAAACTAGGCAAATTCGAGCTGGCGAACGCGGGCACGCTTTTCCTGGATGAAATCAGCGAGATGCATCCGGCGCTGCAGGCCAAGCTGCTGCACGTCCTGCAGGACGGGGAGTTCTCGCGCCTGGGCGGCAAGCGCGACATCTCCGTCGATGTCCGGGTGCTGGCCGCCACCAACAAGCCGCTGGAGAACGCGGTGCAGCAGGGCACATTCCGCGAAGACCTTTTCTATCGCCTGAATGTCATCACCATCCACATTCCTCCCCTGCGCGAGCGCCGCGAGGAGATACCTGTTTTTCTCGACTATTTCCAGCGAAAATACAGCGAATTCTACGGCAAGCAGCCGCCGCCCTTCAGCGACTATGCCCACGCCCGGATGATGGAGTACAACTGGCCGGGTAACATTCGCGAGCTGGAGAATCTGGTGAAGCGCTACGTTATCGTGGGCAACGAAGCGCAGATCATCCGCGAGCTTTCCACCCACAAGCCAATCGTGAGCTCGCTTTCCGGCGTCGTTGCCGGTCCCGGTGGAGACGGCGCAGCCCCGGGTGAGCGTCCTCAGGGCGCGATCGGCGCCATTCCCATCACGGCCGGCAGGGGTGAGCGCACCGATGCCGAAACCCCCTCCCTGCTGGAGATAGGACGGCGCGCGGCCATGACGGCCGAGCGGGAAGCCATCGAACGGGTATTGACTCAAACCCGCTGGAACCGCCGCCAGGCGGCCAGGATCCTCAAGATCAGCTACAAAGCTCTCCTCAATAAGCTCAAGATCATCGAGGAGCAGGCAGCGGCCCACAATGAGAACCTTTCCGCCTAACATGTGCACAGGAGTACCATCTGCCTGAATCGCGGCCGACCAAACATGGCACGGACAGATTCGCAATATCACCACTATTGGCAACTACTTTGATGATGTTTTCCACACGTGACCTCAGACTGCGCCCGGTTTGGAAGCTGAGGTGCACGTCTGCATGTCAATAAAGAGGCACAAAAACCTTGCAGTTGACCCTCTCCTGTCTGTCTCGACATCTCTTTGTTTGTTCCGCATCGCGGAACATTGCCTTGCATCGCCTTCCCTGAACGATCCCTTCCTTGCTCGCCTCTTTCGAAGAGCGGCCTTATGGGCCGCTTTTTTGCGTCTGGCGACTTTTGTGAGCTCATTCGGGCGCGCGCAGGTCAGTTGCCCTCGAGCGAAGTCCCTGCCCGAAGAATTGACGTGCCGGTGAAACCGGCCTGCTAGACTTCGAGCCATGAATGGCTCGCGGCGGTACAAAGCAGCTCTGGCCGCGCAACTCGGTTTGCTGGTCTATTTCGAGCTGTGCATTCTGGTTCCGCTGGGCAGATGGAACGACCAACCTGGAATGAGCGCATTCACTCCGGCCAACATGACGTTAGGGGCTATCATTGCCGCTGCACAGGGTCTGCTCCTCATGGGAACCGTCTGGCGACTGAAGCCGCTGCTCTGGCTCGGGCTGGTGGGCGACAGCATCTGGCTGCTCCTGCACTTCAGCAGCCTCTGGGGTCCATACATTCTGGGCGCTTCGCCGAGCTACGCCGCCATGTACGAGCGCGTCTTCGCTCGCACCACCAAACTGCTGCCCAGCTTCGGCAATCATCTTGCGCCCGATGCAATGCACATCTTTATCGATCTGTTCCTGATTGCCGTGCTGGTGACGCTGATCCGGTACGTGGCATGGCCGGCTCACTGCGGCACGGCAGACCGGCAAAATACGACGTGAGGCGCCCGGGCGAGACCAGCCACAGGTGAGAGTCTTGCCTTTCAATAACATAGGCCTGTGACGCAGGTCACCATTCAATGTGCGATTGGCCCGCTGGGGCGCCAATTCCGCCCGTTCGGCCCATCGCGCTTGGCCGTTTCGGGTTCGGGTCATTACCTTGGTAACTGTAGAGAAGCGTGTCCTTCTGGCCCACGTGGGGTGGGACGTCAAACATCTCATTCAGAGAGGCGTGATGCATAAACCGGTAAAGTATGTTGAAAAGGCCGTCACCTATGCCGCCAGGGGCGCCTGGGCGGTCTTTGACAGAGTCAACAGCATCCATCCCAATCCGTCGTTTACGCCCAGATGGTCCGACAAGCCGCTGCTGAAGTCCTATCAGAAGTCGAAGCCGCCGCTGGGCTGGCCGCGCAGCACCGACTCGCTCTGCCCGAAATGCGTGCCGGAAATCCGCCAGCAGATTCTTGACGGCAAGCTGCCGGTCGAGGTCCTACTCAACGAGAAGGTCGGCGAGATCAAGGCGACCATCATCGAACGCGACGGCAAGATCCTCATGGTGAAGGACTGCCCGCAGCACGGCCACTTCGAAGACGTGATGGCCATCGACACCGCGTTCTTCCGCCACCTGGAAGAGGTTTTCCCCGGCCGCGACATCCGCGCGCACAACGACGAGAAGCTGCATCATCACGGTTCCAGCACCGTCAAGCACGGTCGCGGCTCGGTGCTGACGATCGATCTCACCAATCGCTGCAACATGATGTGCGATCCCTGCTTCATGGATGCCAACCAGGTCGGCTTCGTTCATGAGCTGACGTGGAACGAAATCAAAACCATGCTCGACAATGCCATCACCATCAAACCGCGGCGGCAGATGTCGGTGCAGTTCTCCGGTGGCGAGCCCACATTGTCGCCGTATTTTCTGGACGCGGTCGCCTATGCCCGCAAGGTCGGCTACAACAGCGTGCAGGCCGCGACCAACGGCATCGAGTTCGCCAAGAGCTTCGAGTTCGCCCGGCAGGCCGCCGAAGCCGGGCTGCGCTATGCCTATCTGCAGTTCGACGGTATCGGCAATGCCGCCAATTCGCATCGGCTGGTCGGCAATCTGTTCGACGTGAAGCTGCAGGCCATCGAGAACCTGCATAAGGCGGGGGTGGAGATCGTGCCGGTGGTGACCATCGTCAACGGCATCAACAACGAGCAGGTTGGACGCATCATCCAGTTCGCGCTCGACAATCCCAAACGCATCTCGTTCCTCTCCTTCCAGCCGGTATCGTTTACCGGACGCGACGAGGCGATTACCGACGAACGCCGGCAGGCGCAGCGCTATACCCTGTCACATCTGGCACATGACGTGAAGAACCAGACCGGCATGAGCGAGCCGACCCGCGACTGGTTCCCCATCTCCTTTATGAGCACGTTCTCCGACTGGGCCGACTTGGTGCATGGGCCGGACAAAGACTGGGGCGCGCTGAGCTGCGGCTGTCATCCGAACTGCGGCGTCGGCATGGCGGTGATGATCGACAAGCAGACGAAGGAAGCCGTGCCAGTGACCGCATTCCTGAACGGCGACAAGTTGGCGAATGACATCGCCAGGGTGAACGACGCCGCGCGCGGCAAGTGGCTCTCGATAGCCGGCATGACGCTGGCGCTGCTGAAGAACTACGACCCGTTCAAGTCGCCCAGGCACTTCAAGTTCGTGGACCTGATGAAGAAATTCGACAAGACCTTCGGCGCCACGGGCAAAGACTACGGCAAGGTGAGCGGCGACCGGACCGAGGCGGATATCGAGCGGCGCCGCAAGGACCGCTGGAATTTCCTGTTCGTCGCCGGCATGTGGTTCCAGGACCTGTTCAACTACGATTTCCGCCGCACCGAGCAGTGCATCATCCCTTACGCGACTCAGGAAGGGGAGATCAGCTTCTGCGCTTATAACACGGGCGTTGGCTGGCGGAACATCGTCGAGAAGATGCACATGACGGCAACTCTGACGAAGTGGTACGAAGAGCACGGCCGTCATGAGATCTTTGCCGGCGGCAAGAAAGTCGGTCTGGCAACCACGGCGCACACCCTCAACCTGGTAGAGGAGCACGTGAATGCGGCCGCCAACGACACACTGGACAAGCTGGGCATCGCCAAGAACGCGCGCCAGGAGAAGCTGAGGGCCCGCGAGGCGCGGGTGAAGGCCGAAGCCGAGAAGGCCCGCATGATGGCCCTGTATCGCGAGCATGTCCTCGGCGAGAAGCCGCTGGCCAAAGACGGATTTGTGCCGCTGGGCAGCATCGGCGGCATCAAGCCGGCCGAGCCCGCGGTGGAAGAGCGGGAAGCGGTGTACGGCGACTAAGCCGGCTAAAGTTTCCTCCACGCCCGCCGATAATACAGGCGGGAGTAATCCGAATGCAGCGTCTATATGCTGCCCGCCCAGCCAGCGTCCCGTGCTGCCGGCTGGGCGTTCTTCTGTTCCGCCCCGTCTTCCGGAGCTACCTCCAGTCTGCGATACCATAGCTGCATATGGCTCTGCGCTCCGTGTCGGCGAGCGACCTTGAGCGCCTGCTTGCCGGTCTGAGTCAGTCGGCGCGCGCTCCCGCGGAAGGTATTTTCGGGCCCGGGTCAATCGGCTGGAAGGTGAATCGGGAGTCGGCCCTGTTTCTGGCCGCGGGCCGGGCAGCGCTTCTGCAACTCGCACATCCATGGGTGGCTGCCGCCATTGCCGAACATTCCCGCACCTTCAGCGATCCCGTCAGCCGCTTCCATCAGACGTTTCGGGTCATGTTCACCATGTCCTTCGGCTCCGTAGAGCAGGCGCTAGCCGCGGCACGGCGCCTGCACCGGCTGCATGAAAGCATCCGCGGGAGCCTGCCGGAGACCGTCGGCCGCTTTGCCAGAGGCTCCCCTTACCGGGCCAATGAGGCCGACGCGCTGCTCTGGGTGTACGCGACACTGCTGGACAGCAGCCTGCTGGCTTACGAGCTGGTGCTGCCGCGGCTGAGCGATGCTGAGCGCGAGTGCTATTATGGCGAGAGCCGGAGGGCCTCTGCGCTCTACGGCATTCCGCCTGATCTTCTGCCCGCGGATTGGGCCGGCCTGAGCCTCTACATGGAGTCCGTGTTGCGGTCGGATGTGCTGGGGGTGAGCGCCAGCACGCGGCATGCAGGCCATCTGCTGCAGGATGGCGCCGGACTTCCATTGCGGCCGCCATTCTGGTATCGGGCGCTGACGCTCCAGCTGCTTCCTGCGCGGCTGCGGCAGGAATTCCAGTTCGATTATGGCGCGCGGGAGTGGCGCGCGGCGGATCGGGCCCTGCGCTGGCTTCGGCGCATTTATCCGCATCTCCCGGCGGTGCTGCGCCTCGTAGGACCCTACAACGAAGCGCTCGCGCGGCTGAAAGGACGGGCCCGTCCCAGTCTGGCCGTGCGGATGACGAACAGGATGTGGGTCGGCCAGGCCACACTGCTGCACCCGGCCAGGCGCGAAAGCCAAGGCTGACCCTGTTTCCGCACGCCCCGCGGCATCTTCCCCCAGGCTCACGGAATCGTAAGCACGAAGTGGAATTCGGGCGGCCGGGCCGCGTCACTCCCAGACCGGACGGAAAAACCTGCGTCGGGCTTCCTGACGGCCCTGTGGTAGTCCGGTGAAGCAGATTCGGTGTAGCATGTATGCCACCGGCCGCACCGGGATGTGGGGACCATCGCCGAATCCGCAGGAGTGATGGCATGAATATTCTTCTGCTTTCCATGCCCGACTCGTTCGAGCACATGCCGACGGTGGCGGTGCGGATGCCCAACGGGGCACTGTGCTCGCTGGCAGGGAATGTCGATGCCCATCACAAGGTAGCAGCCGCCGATCTGATCCTGGTGCAGCGCAAGGTGCGCGAGACAGTGGAGAGTCTCGTCCGCGAGCACAACCCCGATGTGGTCGGGCTCTCGGTGATGACCTTCCAGCGCCGGACGGCGACGCGCATCATCGCACTCATACGCTCGCTGCAGCCGGGTGCGCGAATCGTCGTTGGCGGCTACGATCCCAGTCTCGCACCCCAGGCCTGGATGGCGGGCGATAGCGGGGTGGATTACATCGTGCGCGGCGAAGGTGAAGTCACCTTTCGCGAGCTGCTGCGGGCGATGGAAGGCGGCGGAGAGCTCCGCAACATCGCCGGCCTTTCCTGGCGCTCGGCGGACGGCTGGCATGAAAATCCCTCCCGCCCCGTACACACCCTGGAGAGCGGCGACATCCGGCTGCCGAACCGTGGCGCCCGCGTGCTGAGCGGCTATACGATGATGGGCCGGCAGATCGATGTGGTGGAGACCTCGCGCGGCTGCACCTTCGATTGCGGCTTCTGCTCCATCATCGAAATGCGCGGCCGCAACTTCCACACCTACGCCTTCGACCGCGTGCTCGCCGACATTCGCGATGCCCGCGAGCGAGGCGCGCGCGCCATATTCATCGTTGACGACAACATCAGCCTCAACATCAAACGCTTCGAGGGGCTTTGCCGCGCGATCATCGATGCCGGGCTGAACGACATCGTCTATAGCGTGCAGGCAATGACCTCGCCCATCGCGATGCATGGCGAAACCCTGGCGCCGCTGATGCGGAAGGCGGGATTCCGCTATGTTTTCCTCGGAATCGAGAATGTTCTGGAGGACGACCTCGATTTTCTGAAGGCGGCGGCGAAAAACGAGTTTCGCGAGGCCGGCCGCGTAACCGGCAACGCCACATTGCGCGCCATCGAGCACCTGCACAGAAACCGCATGTACGTTGTGGGGGGACTGATCATCGGCAACCCCGATGACACGCGCGAGTCCATCCAGGCGAACCTGGAGTTTGCACGCAAGTACGTGGACTGGCCCTACATCCAGCATCCCACGCCATACCCAGGCACGCCCATGACCAAGGACTTTCAGGCGCAGAAGCTAATCCGCATCGAGCGGATGGAGGAGTACGACGGCACTACTGCCGTTGTCGCCACCCGGCATCTTCGGCCGGAGGAGATCGAATTCGAGCGATGGCGCGCCGAGCGCTGGATGAAGACTAGGCACATCCCAGCGGTCATCGCCCACGATCCGCTGTTTGTCCTGCGCAACTGGTGGAAGATGCTCGCGCATACCTTCCGCGGAAGCGGCCTGAAGTCGATGCTGGCTCTGGAGAGCGACTGGAAGGTGTTCGAACGCTATCGTGCCCTGCGCAGCGCCGAGCGCGTCTATCTCTAGGCGGACCATCGTCCCTTTTTTTTCGGAACCGTCATTTCTACCGTGCCGCCACAGCCGCTTCGCGGTATAAATGCATCAGGCCAACATCTCCATGCCAGCCTCTGATCCGCGCGAAAAAAAAGCGGGGCTCGCCTACTGGGCCGCCCGTGTGCTGGAAGAGTGCGACCGCGCCAGCGCGGCTTTCGCCCCCGATCCGGTACACGATCTAAGGGTCGCGATCCGCCGCTGCCGCTCGATGGCGGATGGTTTTCTGTCGGTCGATCCCGATCCGGCCTGGAAGCAGATGAAAAAGTTGGGAAAGCCTCTTTTCAGCAGCCTAGGAGAACTCCGGGATACGCAGGTGATGCTGGAATGGGTGGCGAAGCTTTCGCCGGCAGCAGACCCTCTGGGCCAGAGCCTGGGTGCCTCACTGCTTTACAGGGAAGCGCAGCTTAAGGCGGCGGCGCAGAACGCTCTGGGTGATTTCGACCGCAAACGCTGGACATCGCTGAACGCGCACCTCGCGAAACGGAGCGGAAGGATACCGCTGGAAGGGGCGGTATTCCAGCATCTGGCGCTGGAGCGCTGGATGGAAGCGCGCGAACTGCACCGCCGGGCGCTCCGCAACCGTAGTGCGGTGGCGTGGCACCAGCTGCGCATCGGTATCAAGCGCTTCCGCTACACCGTCGAGAACTTTCTGCCGCAACGGCACGAACGATGGTCGAAAGATCTTCGCGAGCTGCAGGACGCTTTGGGCGAGGCCCACGATTTCGATGTGCTGCGCGGTCTCATACGGGCACATCCGCAGGTGGATGCCGGTGACCGGCTGAAATGGCTGGAGCGCGTCGCGGAGGAACGGCAGAAGCGGCTGGACCTTTATCGCCGGAGAATGGTGGGACGGCATTCGCTGTGGCAGGCATGGCGGGCGGAGCTGCCCGCCGGCGCCGCCCTGGAAGAGGCGGCGGTGGAGAAACTGACGGCCTGGGCTTCATTTCTGGACCCGGACGTACCGCATTCGAAGCTGGTGGCGCAGCTCGCGGCAGAGCTTTATGACGGCCTCCTACAATGTGGGATACTGGAATCCGCGCCCGGCCGGCGCGGGCTTCTGCAGGGGGCCGCGCTTCTGCATGAGGTGGGGCGAAGCCGGCTCGTAGACGGCGCCCACGGCTCTCACCAGAAGCGTGGCTGGCGGATGATATTGAAGCTGAAGCCGCCGCTGGGCTGGAGCGAAGACGAAATACGATGCGTGGCGGCCATGGTGCGGTATCATCGGGGCCCGCTGCCGGTCGCGAGCAATTCGTCATTTGCGGGACTCAGCGCGGAACGCCGTGCCGGGCTGATGCCCATCATCGGTGTCCTTCGGCTGGCGAACGCCCTGGACGAGGCGCACGACAGAAGCATATCGCGGGTTGCCGTTGAGCTGCAGGGCGGGACCATCGTGGTGCGCGCGCTGGGGCTGCAGCCGATGAGCCCGGGCGCGGAACGCATAGCCCGGGCGCGGTATCTGCTGGAAACGCTATGCCGGCTGCCAATCGTTGTCTGCCCCATGGCGAGACAGCCGGCCACTGCGGCCGGAAAGGTGAAAGCGGGACAGCCGGCAACCGCCATGCCGGTGCGCGGAGGCGTAGGTTAGACTGCCGTCTTCTTCTTCTTCGTGTAGGGATCACCTACGAAAACAAAGGGATATTTGCTGAGCGCCTGAAGATCACCGGCGGTCGCATAGCGCTCGACCTCGGCCATCAGATTTGCGGCCTCGTCCTTGGGCATGTTCTTTGTGGCTTGCCAGAATTTGTGCGGGAAAAACCAGATGCGCTCTCGCCGGTCAGCTTCGGCGATACTGTCGGAAATTACTGCCATAAAAGCTCCTCCCACAGTGTGAGACCTATGAATTGACAGCGCTGGTTTGGAGAAATTATTGATCGTACTCAGGAAACCCGTGACAGTTAAATTATCGCCCCTAGGCGAGGGTCTTGTAAACAGCAGCCAGCGATGGGCCGCATATTTCAGCAGCGTTGCCCGGCGGCAAGTTAAACAAAACATGGGCGGCCGCGCAGGCGAAAAAAATTTCACACTCGGACTTTTCTAACCCCGCTCCTGTCCGATTGGCCCTGGCTCACAGTTGCCGGATGCGGGACGCTGGGCAGGCGGAATGTGAAACGCTCCTTTGCCGATGTCCCACGTTGTGGGGCATTAAGGAATGGGAAAGCCGCACCGCGCACAGGCGCCGCTGCACGAACCCGGACCACGCCTCTCTTCCTGACACGCCGCGGCCCGATAAACCGGCAGGGACGGCGCTGCGCACGGAAAAAGCCTGCTGCCATGAAGGCGGGCATTGCGTCGTGGGACGAAACCGCCGGGTACATTCAGATCGCGACAGCAGCCGGCAAGATTGTTTCGGGACAAAAAAATTCCGTTCCTTGCGGAACGGAAAATCTTTATAACCAAGGGAGAGTCGCAGAGTACCGCTTCCCCGGAAGGGTTACTTCATGCGTCCAAGCTTCCGCCGTGCGACCCCTGCAATCCCGAGCACTCCGGTAGCAAGCAGAACAAGGGTGCCAGGCTCCGGCACGGTTCCCGTACCACTCTGAACCACACTAACGTCGTCCAGAAACCAGTAAGACGGATCGTTACGGAAAGTGAACGACAGCAAGGTTTCATTCGAGCTTGCCAGGTCGCTGAGCGTAAACTGCTGCCAGCCGAAGGCAACGCCGAAGTTCGTGATACTGAACACCGCATCGCCGAACTGAACCGAGAAGAAGTTCGGCGTGCCGCCCTGCGGGTTAGCCAGATAGAAGCTGAGGCTATACTGCTGACCGGGCGTGGTGGGGATTTCCTGGGAAATCGACGCAGTGTCACCCACCGGGCCAAAGAACCCGGCGTAGGTACCTTCAAATGGCGCGAAGTTACCGGGGCAGGTAGAGACGCTGCACACCCCGATGAAGGACGTGTCGCCCGAAACTGTCCAGTCGGTAAAGTCCCCAGTTTCAAAACCGCCGTTTTGCACGAGCTGGGCTGACGCGAGAGTGCCGATGGCTAGAACGGCAATCGCTAGCGTGATGCGAGCAAATTTTGTCATCAAGGGAAGTGGCCCTCCTGGCAAACAGCGATGCGAATTCCAAGACGTGCGAGTGCAAGCGGCTCACCAAAGAAAGTAGATGCTAAGCCACTTTGTATCTTAATGTTAGATAACCGTCGGATGCATGGCTGTGAAAGAGATTGCATGATTTGGAGGGAAAGTATTTCCCTTACGGAGCCCATGCCAGCACCAAAGTGACACCGACGAAAACCTTGACGATTCAAAGGCGCAGCCGGGAAAAATTCCGGCGCATGTCGATTTCCGGCTGCCAGCACCAAGGTGTCGATCCATGCGTAGCAAGGTTCGACGTGGCGGGACGTGCCCCACATCCGTGCAAGCCATGTCTTACCCTCACAAGAAAGGGGACCCGGACAGGATTCTGCCGGGCTCGATTCAACGCCGGTACCGTTTGCGAGTTGCTAGTAATCCAGTTCCGCCGGCCGGCCAGTCAGCCGTTCAATACGCTTGGCGATGGGCGGATGGGTGGAAAACAGGTTCGCAAAATTGATGCCGCCCAGCAGAGGCGCGACGATGAACAGGTGCGCGGTGGAGGGCGATGCCTGCATGGGAATGCGCTTTGAGTAAGCGTCGAGCTTTCTTAAGGCACTGGCCAAAGCGTAGGGATTGCCAGTGAGCTGGGCCCCGGTGGCGTCCGCCTGATATTCGCGGGAGCGCGACACGGCAAGCTGGATAAGCGTGGCCGCGATAGGGGCGAGGATGAGCATCAGCAGGGCCACGAACCCGCCGCCGCGCTCACGGTCATCCCGATCGCCCATGCCTCCGAACAGCGACGCCCAGTAGCCCATGCGAGCCAGCATGGTGATGGCACCCGCCAGAGTCGCCGCCACCGAACTGATGAGGA
The DNA here is from genome assembly GCA_035516415.1 of Binatia bacterium. Classification (GTDB taxonomy): domain Bacteria; phylum Acidobacteriota; class Terriglobia; order Terriglobales; family Acidobacteriaceae; genus Bog-257. The sequence goes on from DATJAI010000129.1 coordinate 88,290, forward strand.
TGTCGCGGTTTCTGACATGGCCGAGTTCGTGCGCCAGCACACCTTCCAGTTCTTCATCGTTCAGCAGGTTCAGGATGCCTTCCGTTACCGCTACCGAAGCGTGCTTCGGGTTACGGCCGGTGGCGAAGGCATTGGGCGATTCGCTGGGGATGACGTACATCTTTGGCATGGGTATGCCGATTCTTTGCGTAAGGCGATCCACCACCTCATAGGCGCGAGGCAGTTGCTCGCGTGTGACCGGCTGGGCCCGGTACATGGCCAGGGCGATTTTGTCGCTGAAGAAGTAAGAAACGAAGTTCATGATGACGGCCAGCCCCAGGGCCACTTCGAGTCCACGCTGTCCGCCGAAGATCTGTCCCATGAAGAGCAGAAACAGGGTGAGAGCGGTCAACAGCAACGTTGTCTTGAAGGTGTTTCCCATATCTGCCAAGTAGATGATAATTCTGGACCGCGGTTGCGGGGAAGTGCGGGCGCAGCACGGAGAGGTTAGTTTCCTGCTCGGCGGAGATACACTGGTTCCGATACCGATGCCGGCCTGGTCAAACAATCCGGCAGCCTGGCAGCTTTGCTAATCTGATTGCTATGGAGTTACTGGTCTATTCCGCCGCGTGGTGTCCCGATTGCCGCATCGCCAAGCGCTTCCTCGATCAGAACAACATTGCTTATGTGGATATCGACATCGACACCACGCCGGGAGCCGCCGAAGAAGTCATACGACAGGTGGGCAAGCGTGCTGTTCCCCAGTTCGTCATCGATGGCCGCTGGATCCAACCTTACCGGCCAGGCGAAGGATTCCTCTACGAGGAAATGTCGGAGTTGCTGGGGCTGGTCGACCAAGGCTGATGAAGTCCAGGTTCTGTAGGGACGCTGTTCCGCGCTAGGCGACATCCCGCTTCGCCCGTCGAAAAGGGAACTTCAGCCGTAGGGGCAAAATGCGTTCACGGCGTTGCTCAGCCTCGAGCGTGCGCATCCTGGCCGTGAGCAGGTCGTAAAGGGAGACCATCCCCACCAGCGTATGCCCACTGTCGCGCTCGACTACCGGGAGGCGCGTCAGCCCCGTTTCCGCCATGCGATAGACGACCACCCGCAGCGGCTCATCCGGATAGGCAACCTTCGGGTCTTTGCGGATCAAATCGGCAAGGCCAATTCTCCCGCCTCCCTTGACCAGGTCCTGCAGCTCGCGGCGCGGGATCACGCCCACCAGGTGCTTTTCGCCATCGACGACGGGATAGAGGCGCTGCCAGCGCCCCTTCGGATCATCGCGCAGCGCGCCGGAAAGCTCTGCCGGTGGCGTGTCAGCTGGAATGGCAACGATGTTGGAGCGCATCACCTCACGGACAAACAGAATCTCCAGCGCATCGACCGCATATTCGCGACTGAGGTGATAACCGCGACGCGCCACCTTCTCGGTGAGGATGGAGCGCCGCAGCGTGAGGACCGTAAATCCATGCGCCACAACCGATGCCACCAGCAACGGCAGAATCGCATTCAGATCGTGTGTGAGTTCGACAGCGAAGACCACCCCCGTCAAAGGAGATCGCATGGTGCCGCCGAGAATCGCACCCATCGCGATCAGGGGCCAGAAGCCGAGGCCTTCGTCGGGTACAAATCCGGTCAACATGCCACCCAGAGCGCCACCCATCATCAGCAGCGGAGCCAGCACACCGCCCGATGTTCCCGAGCCTAACGACACTGACCAGATAACGGACTTCACCAGCAGAATGCCGGCAAGGGTTGCCAGCAAGACCCGGCCCTGCAACAACGCTGCGATGGTGTCGTAGCCTACGCCGAGAGCCTGCGGAAAGATCAATCCGCCCACACCGACGACGAAACCTCCCAGGATGGGCCACCACATCCAGTGAATCGGCAGCTTGAGAAACAGATCTTCCGCGGCATAGACGGCCAGGGTCAGCAGCGCCGAAAGAGCACCCGCCAGTACTCCGACGAGCATGCAGGTGAGCAGGCCACCCGGGCCGATGAAGGCGGGATGTGGCGGCGTGGGAAACAACGGCCCCATGCCAATGATGTAGCGGCGGGTGGCGGCGGCTGCTCCGCTGGCCAAGGCGACCGGAATCAGGCTGCGCGGCTTCCATTCAAACAGCAGCAACTCCACCGCAAGCATGACCGCCGCCAGCGGCGATGCGAAGGTGGCTGACATGCCGCCGGCCGCGCCGGCTACAAGAAGTGTGCGCCGCTCCGCGCTGGTGAGATGGAAGAACTGCGCGATAAGCGACCCAAAGGCTCCGCCGGTCATGATGATCGGCCCTTCCGCTCCGAAGGGGCCACCAGAACCAATCGAAATGGCCGAGGACACCGGCTTCAGGATGGCGACGCGGGGCTGGATCCGGCCGCCTTTGAGGAGGATGGCTTCGATGGCCTCAGGAATCCCGTGTCCACGGATGCGCTCGGAGCCATAACGCGCCATCAGTCCCACGATGAGGCCGCCAACCATCGGCACCAGAATTTCCCACGCGCCGAGTTTGTTGCCGGCAGGCGAGACCAGGGCTGTACCCCAACGCAGGAAGAAGAGCAGGTTGGTGAAGAGTCCGATCAGCCGCAATAGCGCGAGCGCGACGAACGCGCTGAGCACTCCGATGATGATCGCCAGCCCACTGATAGGAATGACCGTCCAGTTGCTGGTGAAATCACCGAGGCGTTGCGACAAATCCCTGGACTGGCGACGGCCGAATACCCGAACGAGCTTGTCCCGAAGTCTCGCCATCGATCGTGCGACCTCTCGGGCGGTTCTCCCGCCGACCTACGAGATCAGCGGCCAGGAGCTATGCGGCGAGCGTCCACTACCGGGTTTGCCTGGTAGACTCGGGTTGCATCGCCCTGCCGAGTTGCGACAACAGGCCCCAGCCGGGCTCCCTCACATGCTCTTCTTCCAGACGCCGCAGGCGCGCCGCCATCACCTGCGAGCGTCCCAGATATCCGACCGGGCGTCCCGGATCTTCCCAACTGGCCACCGGTAAACGCCCGACATTAACGCGCAACATTCGGGCAACCGCCTCATAGAGCACCTCATTCGGGTAGGTCACCACCGGGTTGGGCGAGCCCGCCTCGAATACCGTCATATGGCCGGACGGGTCTTTCTCCAGCGCACGCATAATGTCGGCACGGGTAATGATGCCGGCCAGCCTTCCGTTGGCATCGACGAGGAACACACCCTGGTGATGGGTCACGGCAGGATCGTGCCTGGCGATGCGCTCGGCCAGCTCCCCCACCCGCATGTTCGCCGGCACGACGTCAAAGTCTTTCGACATGGTCTCGCCCACCGTGACCTGGTGCAACACGTCGGGCTCGTAATCCGTATGGATGTGGAGGCCGCGGCGTGCCAGCTTCTCGGTCATGATGGAGTTCCTGGCATAGTGCACGGCGATCGCGTCGGCGATGACCGTGACGAGCATGAGCGGCAGCACGGAGTTATAGTCACGGGTGATTTCGAAGGCGAAGATGATGAAGGTGAAGGAAGCGCGCGAGGCAGCGCCGAACACCGCACCCATGGCGACCAGCGCGAACGCGCCCGGAGCCAGATTCGCCGCCGGCCAGAGCTTGTCCACCACGAGGGCGAAGACCGAACCCATGGCGGCGCTCGCCATGAACATGGGGGCCAGCAGGCCGCCGGAGGTCCCCGATCCCAGCGAAATGACCAGCGCCGCCGACTTGAAGACCATTACGGCCAGCAGGCCGCCAAGCAGCATCTTCGCGTTCAGAATGTCCGAGATGGTGTCGTAACCCACGCCCAAAACCCGCGGCACGAAGTAGCCAATGATGCCGAGGCCGAGCGCGCCGATGGCAGGCCACCACATCTCGTGGATGGGGAGCTTCTCAAATTGATCTTCGGTCCAATACAGAAGCCGGCTGAAGCCGAGCGCAGCGACCCCGCAGAGTATACCCAGAAGAAGGTAAAAGGGCAGCGCGTGCGGTAGACCAAAGTCGAGCGCGCCCACCTTGAACATGGGCCCGGGTCCCATGAGCTGAAAGTGCACGCTGGTAGCGAGGGTGCTGGCAATGACGAGAGGAATGAAGGAGCGCGACTTGAACTCAAACAGCAACAGTTCGATGGCGAGAATCACGCCGGCGATGGGAGTGCTGAAGGTTGCGGCCATGCCGGCCGCCGCGCCGCAGGCCAGCAACACCTTGCGTTCGGCGGCGGTGGTATGCATCACCTGGCCGACCAGCGAGCCCACCGCGCCTCCGGTCTGGATGATGGGACCTTCGGCGCCGAACGGCCCGCCGGTGCCGATGGCGATGGCGGCCGAGATCGGCTTCAGGATGGCAACCTTCGGCTCGATGCGGCTGCGGTTGATGAGCACGGCCTCCATGGCCTCGGGAATGCCGTGACCGCGGATCTTGTCGGAACCATAGCGCGCCATGATGCCGACAATGATTCCTCCGATTACGGGAATGACCATGACCAGCAGTCCCAGATGGTTGTTGCGCGCGCTCATGAAGACAAACGAAACCCGGTGGTAGAACGCGATGTTGGTGAACAGGCCGATCAGGCTGTAGAGCAGCCAGGCGATGACGCCAGCCGCCAGCCCGATGGCCGCCGCCAGGAGGGAAACGATGCCGGTGCGGAACCTCGCGTCCTGGCCGATGGGCGTTGCCGCGATAGCCTGTGCCGGGCGCAGGGGGTTCAGCCCGTCGACCCCAAGGGTCTCCGTGTGCCTGGCCACTAGCTTGACCTCCTCGAGAGGGCGGTTCTCGGGCGCTTCCGCCGGAATGTGGCTCCCGATCGGGTGCGGGTCATCAGCTTGCGCAGAGTGGCCACCAGGGCCGGCGCTGCCGAGCGCAGCTCCGCGCGTGTGTGCAAGGTCAGCTCCCGCAGCACGTCCTCGCCCCGGGAAGTAAGATGCACGTACACCTCCCGGCGGTCGCGGTCGCCGCGGTTGCGCGCGATCAGGCCCTTCCTCGCCAGACGGTCCACCAGCTCGACGGCACTGTGGTGCTGGATCTGAAGCCGCTCGGCAAGATACGCGATGCGGGGAGGTTCTTCGGTTTCGGGCATGCCTTTGATGGCGAGCAGCAGTTGATGGTGCTGCGGTTCGATGCCGGCGCCGCGCGCGGCCTCCTCGCTGAAGCGCAGGAAACGGCGGATCTGGTAGCGAAATTCGGCCAATGCCCGGTAATCGGAGGCCCTCAGTCGGGTGTGATTGCTCATAAGCGGCCTTAGGGCAATTATATCGTATTGCGACATAAGGTAAGAAGCCGGATGGGCTCCGGCTGTTGCATGGCCGGGTGCTTTCCGGGTTTCGTCCCCGCTTTTTCACTCCGTTTTTGGCCAACCGCGAAGAGCGAAAGGCCGGCAGCATATCCGGCCTGTACAATAATGAGTTTTCGTTATCGTCCCGGTCGCCGCCTGTAAAGGAGTGCAGTCTTGATCGCCCGTTACACCCGCCCCGAGATGGGCCGCATCTGGAGTGACGAGAACAGGTTTCGCACCTGGCTCGAGGTGGAAATTGCCGCCACCGAAACACTGGCCGAAGCCGGTATTGTGCCGCAATCGGCGGCAAGAGCAATCCGGGAGAAGGGCGGCTTCGAGGTCGCGCGCATTCACCAGATCGAAGCCGAGGTGAAGCACGACGTCATCGCGTTTACCACCGCGGTGGCGGAAAAAGTCGGCCCGGAATCCCGCTGGCTGCATTATGGCCTGACCTCAAATGACGTGGTGGATACGGCGCAGGCGCTGCTGGTGAAGCAGGCCTCGACCATCATTCGCGACGATCTGACGAAGCTGCGGGACGTGCTCCGGCGGCGCGCCTGGGAGTTCAAGGACACGCCCGTCATCGGCCGCACGCACGGCATTCACGCCGAGCCGATCACATTCGGACTGAAGCTGGCGAACTGGTACTCCGAGGTGCAACGCAACATCGAGCGGTTCGACATGGCGGCGGAGCAGATGCGGGTAGGCAAACTTTCCGGCGCCGTGGGTAACGCGGCGCACCTGGAGCCGGAATACGAAGAGGCAATCTGCAAGCGCCTCGGGCTTAACGTTGCCGCGGTCTCCTCCCAGGTGATCCAGCGCGACCGGCACGCCTTCTACATTGCGACTTTGGCGGTGGTCGCCTCCACTTTGGACAAGATCGCCACCGAAATACGCCATCTGCAACGGACCGAGGTCCGCGAAGCGGAAGAATATTTCAGCGAGAAGCAGAAGGGCTCGTCGGCCATGCCGCACAAGCGCAATCCGGTCACCTGCGAGCAGATCAGCGGGCTGGCGCGCGTGGTGCGGGCCAATGCGCAGGCCGCGCTGGAAAATGTGGCCCTGTGGCATGAGCGTGACATCTCGCACTCGTCGGTGGAGCGCATCATTCTGCCCGATTCGACCATTCTGGCCGATTATCTCCTGAACAGGACGACTACTCTGATCAACACGCTGCTGGTGTATCCGAAGCGCATGCTGAAAAACCTGGAATCGACTGGTGGGCTGGTGTTCAGCGGGCAGTTGCTGCTCGATCTGGTTGAGGCGGGAGTGCTGCGGGAGGATGCCTACCGGCTGGTACAGTCCAATGCCATGCGGGCGTGGAAAGACGACCTCAACTTTCGCGAGCTGATCATGAGCGATCCCGAGATCACCGGGAAGGTGAAGCGCGAGACGCTGGAACACGCCTTCGACCTGCAGCGGCCGTTACGGAATGTGGACCAAATTTTCCGCAGAGTTTTTGGAGAGCCCGCCGCTCCGGAGCAGTAGGGTATTTCCGATCCGTTCCCGGAAACCGGTTTACGGTGCGGCGCTCTGCTCGCGCATCTGCCTTGACACCTTCTCCACCTCGCCAAAAACACGCAGCAGATTGCCGCCAAGGATCTTGTCCAGATCGGCGGCGCTGTAGCCACGCTGGTACAGGGCCTCCGTAATCTTCGGCAGGTCGGCTGCGGAGTCAAGCCCCTGCGGCGAACAATCGATGCCATCGAAGTCGGAGCCGAGTCCCACGTGGTCCACCCCAGCTATCTTGACCATGTGATCGATATGGTCGATGAGATCGCTGAGCGGCGGGCGCGGCAGCTTTGGAGCGAGCCGCGCCCTGGCTGCGGCCAGTTCTTTCGCGACCTCCGGCGTCTGCGGCTTGATGAAGAGCTGCTGCACCGTCTCGTAATCGGGATCGTGCTGCACCTGCAGTTGGTGAGCTGCGTCACGGTATTTCTGGGAGACGAAGGCGCAGTAGAAATTCGCCTGCGCGACTCCGTCCTTGCGGGCGAGCGCGCGCAGCATGTCGTCGGTCATGTTGCGGGGAGCGCTGGTCAGGGCGCGCGAGGAGGAGTGCGACGCGATAACAGGCGCGCGGCTCAGCTCCAGCGCCTGGTAGAAGGTGGAGTCGGCGACGTGCGAGATGTCGATCATCATGCCCAGACGGTTCATCTCCAGCACCACCTGACGCCCGAAGTCGCTCAGCCCATTATGGTGCGGAACGCTGCTGTCGCTGATGTCGCCGCTGGAATCGCCGATGTCATTGGTGTTCGACCAGGTGAGGGTCATGTAGCGAACGCCGAGGCGGTAATAGTCGCGGAGAATGCGGATGTCGCCCTCGATGGCGTGGCCGCCTTCGACGCCCATCAGCGCAGCCAGTTTGTGCTCGCGATGAGCGACGGCAATGTCGTGAGTGCTGTAGGCCATCATCATCCGGTCGGGATGGCGGCGCGCCTGCTCATAGACAGAGTCGATCATGTCGAGCGCGCGTTTGGCTTCGTGGCCTTTGTTAGCCTTCGGTTCCACCCAGATGGAGAAGAACTCCGCGCCCAGATTACCGGCCCTGATTTTGTTGAAATCGAGATAGCCGGTGCCGGCATCCTGGGCCAGATCGAAGTTCTCGTCGACAAAGCGGCCGGGTGTGTCGGCGTGCGTGTCGACGACGATGGCGGAATCGTGAATGGCGCGCCAGGCTTCGGGCGCCTTCTTCGCCGCAGACTGTCCAGTTTGCGTCGCGGCAGCCGCCAGGGAAAGAAGCAGGAAAACAGCAAGCCGGTATGAAGTCCGCATCATTCTGATTGCTAGCTCCCGTATAGCGTTGGCTGGATTGTAATTGAGGAGAGGCGAAGCCCGGCTTTCCCGTATGTCGGGGCTGCACAATAGCAGGCGGCTTGACGCCTGGAAGCCTGTTGTGATTACGCTTGATCCCACAGTGGGGGCGGAAATTCGGAAAATTCGTCCTTGCCTGGCTATCTCACCGGATGAGATGAACCGGCACTTGCAAACGGTTATCGTTGCCCCGATGACCACCAGTGAGCGCGCAGTTCCAATGCGCGTCGGCGTGTCATTTCAGGGGAGACGTGAACAGATGGCGCTGGATCATATACGCGCGGTAGCCCACCGGCGATTGGTGCGGAAGGGTATCCGCGCAGACCGCAGCGGCGGTTTCTGCAACTCTAATCGAGATGTTTGCGCGTGAGTGAAGCACTGCGATCACTATTCCCTTGCGGGTCTCCCGGATTTTCGGGATACTTCGCTTAGGCGCGCCCAGACACTTCACTAAGGAGATCAACTCCATGCCTTATTGCAACTCCTGCGGTACGCTGACCGACGAAGGAGCAGCATTCTGCACAAGGTGCGGGGCGTCCGTGAATGCTCAACAGAGCACATCGTCTACTTCGATTTAGCCCTCCGGTTTGTCAACTGCAGTGGCTCCATGACTTGACGCGGCGCAGGTTCAGACCTCGGCACAGATGGCAATGGGGGCGGCTGCGCTGGCTAGTCATCAGAGGTTGGCCACCAGCACCTGCCCGCGATGCGGCGCCGGCATGGTCGCGATTTATCGCAGGCCAATCGTCCCCGGACTCATAATCCTTTTCGGCTTCCTGTTTATGCTAATACCCTTCGTGGGGTGGGTCTTCGGCCCTGTCGTGATCATTGCCGGAATAGTCTTCTACTTTGTGAGTAGGGGAAGGCTTTGATACCAGTGTCCCGGTTGCAATTACTCCAATCGTTGAGCAGAGGCCGAGCGCGCCGAAAACGAGCTGGCACATGTCCGGCTGTAAATCTCCAGAAGAAGTGCGTTTGGTTGCAAGCGATGAGCCAAACAGGGCTTGTAACCTTCTTCTGTCCGGGATCTTTACGATAAACAAGAAGAGCCAGACAGGACTTGGCCTCTCTGACTCTATGCTACGTCCGGAAGAAGTCCTTGATGGCCTGCCACATCACCTGCCCGCCGACATCGGCGATGGACCTGGTAAGCGGAATTTCCTTTGGGCAGACCTCGACGCAGTTCTGCGCGTAGCCACATTCCTGGATGCCGCCGTCGCCCATCAGCGCCTGCAGACGCTCGATCTTCAGGCCCTTACCCGTAGGATGGGAGTTAAAGAGCCGCACCTGCGAGATGGTGGCCGCGCCGACGAAGCCGGTCTTCTCATTGAACTGCGGACATGCCTCCATGCAGCAGCAGCAGGAGATGCAGCGCGACAGAGGATACAACAGCTCCTGATCCAGCGCCATCTGGCGTGGACCGGAGCCAAGATCGTAGGTGCCGTCGACAGGAACCCACGCTTTAACCTTTTTGAGGTTCTCGAACAACACGTTGCGATCCACCGAGAGGTCGCGGACAACCGGAAATTTGGAGAACGGCTCCAGGGTAATCGGCTGCTTGAGCTGGTCGATCAGCGCCGAGCAGGCCATCTTCGCCTGCCCGTTGATGATCATGGCGCACGACCCGCACACCTCTTCCAGGCAATTGGAATCGTAGGTGACCGGGGTAGTGGCCTTGCCCTGCCGGGTAACCGGCCTGGCCGCAATGTCCATCAGCGCGGAGGTGACATTCATTCCAGGACGGTAGTTGAGCTCGAATTCTTCCCAGTAGGGCTTGGACTCGGGAGTGTCCTGCCGTCTGATTCTTATAAGTACGGTCTTGTTTGCCATTGTCGCTGTTCGCTCTTCGCCCCATGATCAGGCGAAATCAGAATCGGGAAAATAAAAAACGTGTCATCGCGATCCAGCCCGCCAACGCAATCCGCCGTTGGCATCGGCAATTGTCCACTAGGACGCTGCGTCGTAGCGCCTTGGCCGCGGCTTGATCAGCGAGGTGTCCACCGGCTCGAACTCGAAGCGCGGCTCGTCGGCATCGGCCGCGAAATACGCTTTTGTGGTCTTCAGCCAGTTGGCGTCGTCGCGCTCGGGAAAATCCGGCTTGTAGTGCGCGCCGCGCGATTCGTCGCGCATGGCCGCGCCCTGGGCAATCACCCGCGCCAGTTGCAGCATGTTGTAAAGCTGCCGGGCGAAGACGAACGACGTATTGGCCCACATGGAGCGATCGCTCAGGTTCACGTGGCGATAGCGCTCCAGCAGTTCCACCAGTTTGGCGTCGGTCTCGCGAATGTTCCTGTTGTAGCGGATCACCGTGACGTTTTTGGTCATGATGTCGCCCAGCTCGCGCCACAGCAGGAACGGATTCTCAGTACCGTCGTTCTTCATGAGGCGGGAGTTGATTTCCTCCTGCCGCTTGCGTTCCGAGTCGAAGAGATTGCCGGCGGGCTGCTTGCCGCTCTTGATGACGTTCTGCGCATACTTCACGGCATTGGGCCCGGCGATAAATCCGCCATAGATGCAGGAGACGAGCGAATTCGCACCGAGGCGATTGGCGCCGTGGATCGAATAGTCGCACTCGCCGGCGGCGTAGAGGCCGTCAATATTGGTCTTCTGTTCGAAATCGACCCAAAGCCCGCCCATGGTGTAGTGCATGCCGGGGAAGATCTTCATCGGCGTGTCGCGGGGATCGTCGCCCACAAACTTCTCGTAGATTTCGAGGATGCCTTCCAGCTTGCGGTCCAGGACCTTGCGGTCGATGTGCGTCAGGTCGAGATAGACCATCGGCTGGCCGTCGATGCCGAGGTGGTGCTCGTAAACCACCTTGTGGATGGCGCGGGTAGCCACGTCCCGTGGCACCAGATTGCCGTACTTGGGATACCACTCCTCAAGGAAGTACCAGCGTTCGTTCTCGGGAATGCTTTTCGGATTGCGCTTGTCGCCCGGCTGTTTGGGGACCCAGACCCGTCCACCCTCGCCACGCGCCGACTCCGACATGAGCCGCAGCTTGTCTTCGCCGGGGATCGACGTCGGGTGCACCTGAATGAACTCGCCATTGGCGTAGTACACACCCTGCTGATAGAGCGCCGACTGCGCCGAGCCGGTGCAGACGACTGAATTGGTCGACTTGCCGAAGATCGCCCCAATGCCGCCGGTGGCGATGATGACAGCTTCCGCCGGGAAGGTCTGCACCTGCATGCTGCGCAAATCCATGGCGCAGATGCCGTGGCAGGAGCGATGGTCGTCGAAGACGCCGGAGAGGAACTCCCAGGCTTCATACTTGGTGACCTTGCCTTCGGACTCGTAGCGCCGCACCTGCTCGTCGAGCGCATAGAGCAGTTGCTGGCCGGTGGTGGCGCCGGCGAATGCGGTGCGGTTGTAGAGCGTGCCGCCGAAGCGGCGGAAGTCGAGCAGACCTTCCGGCGTGCGGTTGAAGGGAACGCCCATGCGATCGAGCAGGTCGATGATGCCGGGCGCCATCTCGCACATGACTTTTACCGGCGGCTGATTGGCCAGGAAGTCGCCGCCGTAGATGGTGTCGTCAAAGTGCTGCCAGCAGGAATCGCCCTCGCCTTTCAGGTTCTTGGCGGCATTGATGCCACCCTGCGCACATACGGAGTGAGACCGCTTGACCGGAACGATGGAGAAGAGGTCGACCTGACCGCCCATCTCGGCGATCTTGATGGCGGCGGCCAGCCCCGCCAGTCCGCCGCCCACAACGATAATCCTGGGATTTGCCATAGTAAGTCTTCGCTCTTACGGTCAAAACAGCGTTGTATCAGGGCACAACTTCAGTCGTGCCGACGATGCAAATTCAAGTTGGCGGCTTTAGCCGCTGATAACAGGATTGAAGCCACTTCGAGAACATGGGCTAAAGCCCACAGGTTACGAATCTCTACGGCACGGCTGAAGCCGTGCCCTGATACAAATCAACCTGCTAGTCGTGCTCGACCCAGGGAACCTGTTGCGCCGGCGTCCGCACAAATCCCGTGACGCTCCATACACCGATGCCCACCAGAACGAGCGCCACTATGAAGCACACATAACCGAACTTGCGGCGCGCCTGATCGCCCACGGTGAAGCCCCATTTGGCGGCAAAAAGCCAGATGCCGTAGGCGAAGTGCCACGACGCAGCCACGATGCCGATAACGTAGAAGGCCACCATCCACGGATTCTGGAAAGCGAACCACACCTTGGAAAAGGCGTTGTTATAGCCACCGCCCATCAGATGCACGCCCATGAAACGCATGTCGACGACGTGGTAGGCGATGTAGATGAAGGCAATGATTCCGGTCCAGCGCTGCGCGGTGTACAGCCAGTTGCCGCTCCAGGGATATTCGCTGACATTGGCGTCGCCGCGAAACCAGATGTAAAGTCCATAAATCCCGTGATAGAGCAGCGGGATGAAGATGAAGACCCACTCCAGCACGTGTACGAAGGGCAGGCTGGTGAGGAACTTTACCTGGTCGTTGTAGGCCTGGACGCCGTTGGCGGATTCGGCATTGGAGATGAAGTGCTCGAGCAGAAACGCGCCGATGGGTACGATGCCGGAGAGGGAATGGAGGCGGCGCAGGACAAACGAATAACCCTGGCCCGCGCGCAGCGGAGCTACTCCTTTACGGATCCGGGCGGCACTGCTTTCGATAGAACCGGCTGAGGAGGCCACGAAGCCAACTCCTTATGAATGTGGAGCGTATGAACGAAACATTTCATTATCAAGTTCGCCAGGAAAGCAAGTCAAGAAAGCTGCCGCTCTGCCTGCCATGTGGCGAAACGCCTGAGACGGGCTGACTCCGGCGGACAAGCGATTTTCAGAATAGCCCCTGCACAGGCCGGGCGGTTGTGATCTGCGTCACAAGCAGGCATGAGATGTGACCCGTGGGCATGCGCCTATGAGACTGC
>DATJAI010000130.1:0-26218 GCA_035516415.1 Binatia bacterium
ACTGGTGGGCGCCGCACCCTTCGACTGAGCACGACCCAACGATTCACCGCCCTGGCCTCTACAATCCCCGGATGGATGCCGTACGGACCACGCAGTCCATGCCGTATCGCGGACGGCTGGCGCCTTCGCCAACCGGGTTGCTGCACATCGGCCACGCGTGCACGTTCTGGGCGGCTTATCAGCGTGCAATTGAGCACCACGGAACGTTGATTCTTCGCAACGAAGATCTCGATCCCCAGCGCTCGAAAGCGGAGTTCGCTGCAGCAATGATCGAAGACCTGCATTGGCTCGGCATACGATGGCAGGAGGGTCCGGACCTGGGCGGGCCGTTTGCGCCCTACGAGCAAAGCCGGCGGCGCGAACTCTATCTTCAGACCTGGCGCAGACTGCGCGACGGCGGGTTCATCTATCCCTGCGCCTGCTCGCGCAGGGACCTGGCCACCTCAGCCGCGGCCCCGAACGAAGCTGACGATGAGCCGCTCTATCCAGGGCGATGCCGCGACAGGATTACTGAAGCGCAGGCTTACGACGTACCACGCGGAGTGAACTGGCGCTTCCGTGTTCCCGACGGCGAGGCGATCGTCTTCGATGATCTGCGCCAGGGTCCGCAACAGTTTCTGGCCGGTCGTGACTTCAGCGATTTTGTGGTCTGGCGGCGCGACGATGTTCCTGCCTACCAGCTTGCCGTCGTAGCCGACGATGCCGCCATGCAGATTACCGAGGTCGTTCGCGGCGCCGATCTGCTGAAATCCACAGCCCGGCAACTGCTGCTGATTCGCGCCCTCGGATTGCCCCTCCCCGCCTGGTACCATTGCGACCTGGTCCGCGACGAGGCCGGCACGCGGCTCGCCAAACGGCACGACCCGCTCAGCCTGCGCACGCTGCGCGCGCAGGGTTATGCCCCGAAGGATGTTCTTGCGATGTGCGCTAGCATAGGCTCCCGGAGACTCTGAGTCGGAATATTGCGGACTGCATCCATTGCCATTGCCCTATTCATGGGCGACAATCGCAAACCGGCTGATCGCATGTCAAAGGCCACACAATTCATTCCGCGCGTCTTCCTCTCCCATCCGGCGCCGGAATGTGAAGCGGAGCTGCTGGCCGCCGTGGCACGCAGTGAACGCCTGCATCGTCCGTGGGTGTTCCCGCCCTGCACGCACCAGGAGTACGTAGGCTATCTGGAGCGTATCTCTAGCGGCCGGACAATCGGGTTCCTTGTCCGCCGCAAATCGGATGGTCAGGTCGCGAGCGTCATCAATGTCAGTGAACCGGTTATGGGGGTACTGCAAAGCGCTTACCTCGGCTTCTATGCGTTTGCCGGCTTCGAACGGCAAGGTTACCTGAGGGAGGGACTCGCCCTCGTCCTGGACAGGGCCTTCGCTGCCATGGGATTTCACCGCCTGGAAGCGAACATTCAGCCGGCCAATATCGCATCCGGCGCCTTCGTCTCGCGAATGGGATTTCGCAAGGAAGGCTTCTCTCCCCGCTATCTGTTCGTTGACGGAGCCTGGCGCGACCACGATCGCTGGGCCATTCTCAGCGACGAATGGCCCGAACACCGCCAGCGTCTCTTTGCCTCCTGGCAGTCCAATGCGGCACAATCGCAGAATGGCTGACGCGAGCAGTGTGCTGCGCGTTGGCGTGGTTGGCGCCGGAGCTTTCGGGCGAAATCACGCCCGCGTCTATCGTGAGCTCCAGGCCGATCCTTCGCAGCGAGTTGACCTCGTCGGCATCGCAGACCTCGACTACGCGCGTGCGCAGGCCCTCGCTCATGAGTTCGGCACCCAGGCCTTTTCGTCAGTCGATGAGCTGGTTGCCGCCGGTGCGCAGGCCGCCTCGGTGGCAGTCCCCACCGTCCGGCATCTCGAAGTTGCCCGCCGGCTGATGGAAAACGGCATCGACGTACTTGTCGAAAAGCCTCTGGCATCCAGCCTCGCAGAGGCCGATGAGCTGATCGGGATCGCCCGGCGTTGCGGACGCATTGCCCAGGCCGGACACCTTGAGCGCTTCAATCCGGCCGTACGAGCCACACTTCCGCTCCTCACCCAGCCCATGTTCTTCGAGGTCCACCGGCTCAGCGTCTTCACACCGCGTTCACTCGATGTCGACGTGATCCTCGATCTGATGATCCATGACCTTGACGTGGTGCTGTCCTTCGTCCGCTCGCCGGTGAAGGAGCTGCGCGCGGTCGGGCTGCCCATCCTGTCGTCGAAGGTCGACATCGCGAACGTAAGGATGGAGTTCGAATCGGGCTGCGTGGCCAACTTCACCGCCAGCCGGGTCAGTACCGAACGCATCCGGAAGCTGCGCTTCTTCCAGCCGCACCAATATGTCTCGCTGGACTTCTCCCGGCAGGACGTCCTCGTGCTCACGGTGCAGGAACTGGGTGCGGAGTCCCGCGACATCGATCCCTTCAATCCCGCAAGCGTGGCCGCCAGCGCCTTCCCCGGCATTACACCCTTTAAGCCGAAGGTTGAGACGCAGGAGCCGCTGCAGGCGGAGTTGAGCAGCTTTCTGCGCGCGGTCCGCGAGCGCTCCACGCCGGAGGTGACGCTGGAGGACGGCCGGCGGGCGCTGGCGGCCGCGATGCAGATTGTCGAAGCCATTGCCGAGCACAGCCGCCGGACTGGTTTAATGGAATTGACTCGGGGCTGAACGCTGGCCTACGCTTGCCAAATCAGCCATGCTGGAAGAACTGGTGACCATCTCGAAGTTCCTGAGCCTGGGCGAAGCCAAACTGGCGCAGGGCAAGCTCGTCTCTGCCGGCATCTCCGCTTTTGTATGCGACGAAAACATGCATGCCATGAACTGGCATATGGGTATGGCTTTGGGCGGCATCCGCCTGCAGGTGCCCGACAGCCAGGTAGTGCGCGCGCTGGAGGTCCTCGACGATTTCGAACCCGAGGAGTCCGTGGGCGTAGCCTTGGAAGATGAGGAGGACGATGAGCTGGAAGAAGTCTCCTGCTGCCCGGAGTGCGAGTCGCTGGAGATTCGCGAGGTGACCAGCAGCCCCCGCCAGATCGCCCTCTGGTCCTCGGCCATTCCCATTCCCGAGCCGCCAGCCCAGTTCATGCGTCGCTGGAAGTGCCTGATGTGCGGCTACCAGTGGCGGGAAGCGGAAGAGTAGCCGCCGCGCCCCGCTGAGCGCCGCAAGCGAACCTGACGCGACGATATCTCCCCTGCCGTAAGGTTCTACCCTCCTTCTAATTTCTTCCCCCGCCGCATTCTCCATGCGACAATAGAGCTTCCTTCCTTGCCATGAATCCAGTGGAAGCCGCTTCCAGCATCGCCAGGGAACCAGCTATCACTCCGGAATTGCTGCGCGACCATGGCATCTCGCCGGAAGAGTACGATCGCATCCTGAAGGCCCTCGGCCGCGAGCCCACCTTCACCGAACTGGGCATCTTCAGCGTGATGTGGAGCGAGCACTGCTCCTACAAGTCATCGCGGGTTCATCTGAAGCGCCTGCCCACACACAGCCGCCGCGTGGTACAAGGTCCTGGCGAAAACGCCGGTATCATCGACATCGGCGACGGCTGGGCCTGCGCCTTCAAGATCGAATCGCACAATCACCCCTCGTTCATCGAGCCATTCCAGGGCGCCGCCACCGGCGTGGGAGGAATTCTGCGCGACATCTTCACCATGGGCGCGCGGCCGGTGGCGATTATGGATTCCCTGCGCTTTGGCCCGATTGTCCCGGACCCTGGACTGGATCGGGCGACCCTGCACAAGAACCATTCCGTCCTGGAAGGTGTCGTCAGCGGCATCGCCTCCTATGGCAACTGCTTCGGCGTGCCCAACGTCGGCGGCGAGGTGAAGTTCGAGAGCTGCTACTCGGGCAATCCGCTGGTGAACGCCTTCGCGCTCGGCCTGGTGCGCCGCGACCAGATCTTCTATGCCCGGGCCGCTGGGCCGGGCAATCCGGTCATCTACGTCGGCTCAAAGACCGGACGCGACGGCATTCACGGCGCAACCATGGCCAGCGAGGAATTCAGCGAAGAATCGGAAGCCAAGCGGCCCAACGTGCAGGTTGGCGATCCGTTTCTGGAGAAGCTGCTGCTGGAAGCCTGTCTGGAGGCGATGCAGACGGGAGCGGTGGTCGGCATCCAGGACATGGGCGCGGCCGGGCTGACCTGCTCGACCTGCGAAATGGGCGGGCGCGGCCGCGTTGGCCTGGAGATCGAGCTGGATCTGGTGCCACAGCGCGAAACCGGCATGACGCCCTATGAAATCATGCTCAGCGAATCGCAGGAGCGCATGCTGCTGGTGGCCGAAAAAGGCCGGGAAGACGAGGTGTTCCGCGTCTTCGCAAAGTGGGGACTCGACGCGGTCACCATCGGCCAGGTGATCGACCGGCCAATCATGCGCGTGCTGGAGCACGGCAGGCCTGTCGCGGAGATTCCCAATGCCGCGCTGACCGACGATGCTCCGCTCTATCGGCGGCCTCTGGAACGCTGGGAGCCGCCGGTGCCGCGCGAGGTGCCGGAGAACGTCGCACTCGGCGTGAAGGCCGAATTCACCGAGGAACTGAAGCGGCTGCTGGAGAGCCCGAACATCTGCTCCGAGCGCTGGGTCTATGAGCAGTATGACTCGATGGTGCAGATCAACACAGTGGAAGGTCCTGGCGGCGAGGCCGGCGTGATCCGCGTCAAGGGCACGGACCGCGGCCTGGCGATGAAGCTCGACGGCAATGGGCGCTGGTGCTATCTCGATCCCAAGCTGGGCGCGATGCACGCGGTGGCTGAGTCGGCGCGCAATGTGGCCTGCGCGGGCGCGACGCCGATGGCCGCCACCAACTGCCTGAACTTCGGTAATCCCGAGAAGCCGCACATCATGTGGCAGTTCTCCCAGACCATCGATGGCATGACCAAAGCCTGCGAGGAACTGGAGACGCCGATCACCGGAGGCAACGTCAGCTTCTACAACGAAACCCTGGGCGAGGGCATTTATCCCACCCCGGTTATCGGCGTGGTCGGTATCCTGGAGGACGTGCACAAAGCCGTCGCTCCACACTTCCGCGGACCGGGCCGGGCGGTGGTTGTGCTGCGCGGCTCGGAGCCGGGCGATGCCTCGGACGTTGAAGCAGAGTTCGGCTCGTCGGAGTATGCAAAGGAGGTCCTCGGCCACATCTGGGGGTTTCCTCCGGCGCTGGAACTGGAGAAAGAAGCCGCTCTGCAGAAGGCCATCGTGGAGATGATCGATCAGGGACTGGTCGAATCGGCCAAAGACTGCTCCGAAGGCGGCCTGGCGGTGGCGATGGCGGAGTGCGGCTTCGCGCGCGGCATCGGCGGGCAGGTGGACCTTAGTTCCTGGGGGCTAATACCGGAGTTCGTCCTTTTTGGCGAAGATGCCAGCCGGATCCTCATTTCATGCGACGCCCAAAATGTGGGGAGAATCCAACAAGTAGCGGCAGATTTCGGGCTCTCGGCGGAAAATGTAGGGGAAACCGTTCCGGAAAAGCTGGAGATCCGGGTGGCGGGCGTCGTCGCTGTCGGGGCGGACGTTTCGGAGTTGCGGGAGAGGTGGGCGCATGCCCTTGAGCGTGCGTTACATACTGAAACAGAGGAGCGTCTGGTTCCCGAGACGCTGCAGAAGAGCTAGACGTTCCACGCGAGAAACGCTGGCGGCAGACCTGCTTTTATCACGGAGCGCTCGCGGGAGAGCGTGCTTTGTATCGGGGCACGTCTTTAGACGTGCCACTGATCGTCAACAGGGAGTTGGGCTTTAGCCCGTGTTCTTGCGGCCTGATGGCCGCTCGCCAAGAAGAGAGCGGCCGATCGGCACGACTGAAGCCAGGCGGGGTATGGCAAGCGCGATGCAACTGACAACTGACCACCGGCCGCTGGCGGCCGATGACGACAAGCTGCGCGAAGAATGCGGCGTGGTGGCCATCTACAGCCATGCCGAGGCCTCGAAGCTCGCTTATCTTAGCCTCTACGCGCTGCAGCATCGCGGGCAGGAGTCGGCCGGCGTGGCGGCTTCCGACGGCGAGCAGCTTCGCCTGCACAAGGCGATGGGACTGGTCTCCGACATTTTTACCGCCGATGCGCTCGCCCGTCTTCCCGGCCCGCTGGCCATTGGCCACACCCGCTACTCCACCAGCGGCGATTCGGCGCTGCTCAATGCCCAGCCCATCATGGTGGAGTGCAACAAAGGCAAGATCGCGCTGGCCCACAACGGCAACATCATTAACGCGCTGGAAGTCCGGGGACAACTGGACCAGCAGGGCTCGATTTTCCAGACCACCAGCGACACCGAGGTGATCGTGCATCTGATCGCGCGCTCGCGCGAGCAGGCGCTGCCCGATGCCATGGCCGATTCGCTGCGCCGCCTGGAAGGCGCCTTTTCTCTCGTGATGCTCACGCCCGATCGCATCTTCGCCGCGCGCGATCCCCGCGGCTTCCGGCCGCTGGTCATGGGGCGTATCGCCAGCCAGTCCGCGCATCACCCGGACACCGTCGTTTTCGCCTCCGAGACCTGCGCCTTCGACCTGATCGGGGCGGTCTATGAGCGCGAGGTCAAGCCCGGCGAACTGGTCATCGTGGGGCCGGAGGGAGTGCATTCGCGTTTCTACGCGCCGCAGCAGCCGCTATCGAGCTGCATCTTCGAGCACGTATATTTCTCGCGCCCGGACAGCATGGTCTTCGGACGCGCCGTGCAGCAGACGCGCGACGCCATGGGCCGGCAGCTCGCGCTCGAGTCTCCGGTGGAGGCCGACATCGTCGTCCCCGTGCCCGATTCCGGCGTGACGGCCGCGATGGGCTACGCGCAGCAGAGCCGCATTCCCATACAGTTCGGCCTGATCCGCAACCACTACGTTGGCCGCACCTTCATCGAGCCGGAACAGCGCGTGCGCGACTTCGGGGTGAAGCTCAAGCTGAATCCCGTGCGTCACGTGCTGGAGGGCAAGCGGGTCGTGCTCATTGATGATTCCATCGTGCGCGGCACCACCAGCAGGAAAATCGTGCGCATGGTGCGCGACGCCGGCGCCAAAGAGGTGCACATGCGCATCTCCTGCCCTCCCACCATTTCGCCCTGCTACTACGGGGTGGACACGCCGTCGAAGAAGCAGCTCATCGCGGCCAACAAATCGGTGGAAGAGATTCGCGAGTACATCGGCGCCGATTCCCTCGCATACCTCTCGCTGGAAGGTCTGCGCAAGGCCGCCGGCGAAGGCGACGAGCATGTCTATTGCACCGCCTGCTATACGGGCAGGTATCCGACCAACATCGTGGACGTGGAAGACATTGCGCCGGCGATGGTAACCCCAAGCTGAGCAGGCAACGGAGGCGGGTTCAATGAGATTCTTGCCGGCCCTGCGACAGTTCGTGCGCCGTCTTCTGCGGCACGGCCCTGCTGAACCGCAGGATCCTTATGCCCGTGTCCGTGTTCCAATCAGCCGGGGACCTTCCCGACCTGCCGGCGCCATTGCACTCGATGAGCCGCCCGACACGAAACGGCTGGACGTGTTTGGCCGGCGGCCCGGTGAGCGCTGGCCGATCCCATTCCTCAATACCGTCGGTTGCTTTGCTAACGCCTGCCGCTCTCGAAAGCGAGGCACGAATGCGGCAGGCCAGCAACTGCTTCGCTGGCGGCCCGCGCAGGCCGCTGCTACACTGCGCCTATGCTGGCCCCGTACGCCGTGCGCGTGGAGGATTCGCGTGGGCGCCGCTATTCCGAGCCGCCTCATCCTTACCGCAACCTCTTCCAGCGCGACCGCGATCGCGTTATCCATGCCCGCGCCTTTCGCCGGCTGGAGAACAAGACGCAGGTCTTCACCCGCCGCTACTCCGATCACTTCCGCACCCGTCTGACACACACCATGGAAGTCGCGCAGATCTCGCGCACTATTGCCGCCGCGCTTAATCTGAATGTCGATCTCACCGAAGCGCTGGCCCTGGTGCATGACATCGGGCATCCGCCGTTCGGGCATGCCGGCGAGCGCACGCTGGACCTGCTGATGCGGCAGCATGGCGAATTCTTCGATCACAACCTGCAGGCGCTGCGCACGGTGGAGGAGATGGAGCTGCGTTATGCGGAGTTTCACGGCCTGAACCTGACCTTCGAAGTGCGTGAGGGCATCGTCAAGCACTCGCGCGATTACCGCGCGGACGAACATCCGGAGCTGGCCGAATATCTTCTCGACCAGCGGCCCCCGCTGGAAGCGCAACTGATCGATCTGACCGATGAGATCGCCTACAGCACGGCCGATCTCGACGACGGCTTCGAGGCGAAGCTGCTGCGGCTGCCGCAGATTCGCAGGAGGGTGCGCGTCTTTGAGCGATATTACGCGCAGGCGGAGGCGAAGTATCCCGACGCTCCCGAGAAGCTAAAGTTCAACGAAGCACTGAAGCGCGTGCTCAACCGTTTTGTCACCGACCTGATCGAAAACACGCAGCGGAGAGTTCAGCAGGCGCGGATCGGCAGCCTCGACGATCTGCGCCGCTTCCCCGAGCGGCTCGCGGGCTTCAGTCGCGAGGTGCAAGAGGAACGCCAGCAGGCGAAGAGCTTCCTTTACGAGGCGCTGTACAACTGCAAGCCGCTGGAGCCGGAAAAGCGGCAGGCAGAGAAGGTGATCACCGAAGTTTTCGACCACCTTGTTGAGCATCCCGACGCCCTGCCCCAGGCCTATCAGGAACGCTCGCGCACCGAGAACCCCGTGCGCGTCATATGCGACTACATCGCCGGCATGACGGACCGCTACGTCGAGGACCTCCGAAAAAAAATGATTGCAGGGAAAAAGAAGGAAGAGTGATGCATCATCGGCGCTCACTCGCTGGGGTGGAAGCCGCGGATCCGTAGGCGGACCTGAGATGCTCCCATTGCGCTCTCAGCTTCTGCATGAAGGCCACAAAGCGCGGATCGGGGCGAATGGGATCGAAAGCGCGGTTATGATCGAAACACGGATAACAGGGAAAACCCGTCGCAGCCGCCTCTTCCAGCCATTTCACCGCCTCTTCCGGCTCGTTTAGCTGGGCGTAAATCATAGCTACAGAGCTAGCAACGTGATGGAAGTGGCCGTAGGGCTTGAGCGCCTCGGCCTCCGGGAGAATCTTCTCCCTGATCTTCTTTTCCGCCTGCTCTCGTTGCCCGGACTCGGCCAGAAGCAGCCCATGCAAGCAGGCGAGATACACAAATTTCTCTTGCGGATCAGCTTTCGACATCTGGTTCAGGAGCGCGGAGAGTTCCTGGCTGCGCCTCTGTTGCCACAGGCTGTAGGCCCGGACAGTCTGGCCTAACGGTGAAGCAGGCAGATCGTGCAGCAGCATCAATGCCTCCTGAGACCTGCCGTCCAGCATGAGAGCTAACGCTTCATAGAAGCGCAGGGACGGGACAGTGGGTTCGATCGCAGCAGCGGTTTCGAACTCATGGAGAGCTTCGTCCTCGAGCCCGATATGCTCGAAGATCATACCCAGAGCGACGTGACCATCGGCCAGATTGGGATTCAGCGCCAGCGCCTGCCGGCACTCCGCAATGGCTTCTTCGTGCTGCCAGCCATGCGCCGGCGTAAAGAGCAGTGCGGCGCGGGAGACGTAAGCTTCCGCCAGGTTGGGATCGAGGGCAAGCGCCTTGTTGATTGCTGCCTCGGCCTTGTCTTTCCACTCGTCTTTCGGATCCCAGGCGAATAGCCTGTCGGAGTACACACGCCCCAGCGCAGCATACGCGGGAGCAAAGTCCGGATCCATCGCAAGGCTGCGCTGCAGCACTTCGGTGGCGGCCCGGTTGTCAGCCTCGGTATCCCGCGCCCAGAGCATTTTTCCCTGTAAGTACAAAGCGTAGGCTTCGGGGTTGACTGGACGCCGGCTTGCCAGGCGCCTTTGCTGCTGTGGCGTCAGCTCCGTCCTGATCTCGCCGGCTATCGCGCCCGCTACCTCGCTCTGCAATGCGAGGACGTCACGCAGGTCGCGCTCGTAGCTGGCACCCCACAGGCGCCGGTCCGAAGCCTGCACCAGTTGCGCCGTGATGCGGACGCGATCGCCTGCCCGCAGCACCGACCCCTCGACCACGGCATCCACATCAAGTTCCCTGGCGATTTCGGGTAGGGACTTATCTGTTTTCTTGTAGCGCATGATGGAGGTCCGGGAGATCACGCGCACAGCGGGGAGCTGTCCCAGATCTGTGATCAGCTCCTGGGTCATGCCGTCGGCGAAGTATTCCTGGGAGGGATCGCCGGAGAGGTTGGCCAGCGGCAGGACCGCCAGGGAGTGAATCGGCTGGCTTCCGCCGCCCGGATGCCTGCTCCTGACTGCCAGCCACACGGACCCGGCCAGCAGAAGCAGTACGCCAACGCCCGCGAGTGTCCAACGCTGCCAATGCCGGCGCTTTCGCGCATCAGGTGTTTGTGGCGCCGCGGATAGGCGCCGCAGGTCCACCGCCAGTTCCCGGGCCGTCTGATAGCGGTTCGCAGCATCCTTATCGAGGCATTTCAGAATGAGGGCGTCGAGATTTGGCGAGACTTTGCCGTTCACGGCGCTGGGAGGAACAGGGGGCTTGTGCAGAATGGCGTCCAGTAACGGTGTGCCGCTGCCGGGGAAGGGACGCAGCCCGGTCGCCATCTCGTAGAGCACCGCGCCCGCTGCCCAGATGTCGGTGCGCGCATCGGCGTTCTCGCCCAGCAACTGCTCCGGCGCCATGTAGGGCAGGGTGCCGGCGGTATTCTGTGTCTCACTCAGGCTCTGCGTCATGGCCTCCGGCGTCCGGGGAAGCCGCAGTCTGGCCAGCCCGAAGTCCAGGATCTTCAGCCGCCCATCGGGAGTCAGGCGCAGGTTGCCGGGTTTCAGGTCGCGATGCACCACCCCCTGCTCGTGAGCCGCCGCCATGCCTTCGGCCAGTTGCCCGCCCAGCGCGATGACCTCGTTTTCAGGCAGCGGCCGGCTGGCCAGTTTGTCGTCGAGAGTGATGCCCGGAATGTATTCCATCACCAGGAAGTCCACGTCCTGCTGTGTGTCGAAGTCGTGAACGGTGGCGATGTTGGGATGGTTCAGCCGGGAAAGAGCGAGGGCTTCCTTGCGGAAGCGTTTGCGGGCTACTTCGTCGGACAGGGTGCCGGGAGGCAGGAGTTTGATGGCTACTTCGCGGTCGAGGTGTTCGTCGTGGGCGCGGTAAACCTCTCCCATGCCGCCGGCGCCGATCCGGTCCGCGATGCGGTAATGGGCCAGCGTATGGCCAACCAGAGTGTCCTGAGCTGCCGCAGAGTGCGCCATGGGGAAGGCACTCCTTCCCCTCACCCCTCCAAAGCGAATCGTAGGCCCGGTCGCGGGGCAAGTCAACGCAATCGAGGCTGCGTTCCACGCCAGGGTTCCGAACAGGCACAGCAAGGCCCGGCTGGGCCCGGCAACGGAGCGCCACCCATCCGGCGGCTTTCCGGACCAATTGGGAGTTGCTACTCCCATTAACGTCCGCGAATCGTCTGCGGCATAATGAAGATCGGCACGCCCGCTCCCGCCGGATGCTCCGTCCGGCAGGCGCTTATCGCATGGCAATGGAAAGAGTATTCACTGGAATCACGCTGCACGGCTTGCCCGTGCGCATTGAGTTGCAATGGCCTTTCCACCCCTCGGAGGGAGGCAGCGACTGGTATGTCGTGCATGGCACGGTGCGTCTGAATGACGGCGGTCCGCTGCATGCCGATGTTGCGCTGAACCTGGCTCAAACCGTGAAGGAGGCGCTGCCCTCGCTCGACAGCGATCTGGCTTTCTGGGTGGCGATCAACACGGCGCGCAAGGCGCTCGACGAGAAGCAGCTGGAACTGCTGAAATCAGGCAAGCGGCAGCCGGTACCCGTGTCCAGCCGCTGCTACAGCATTCGCCATCAGCACTTCACGTTCGCCGATGCGACAGCGGGGCAGGTGGAAGAATTTGTCGCGCGGAAGATTTTCTGGGGAAGCGGCGCCGAACGTCGGCCCGTGCTGGTAGCCGACCCCTGCGACGCGCAGTACCTGGGCGCGGATCCCGCCATGGTGGACAAATTGATTGCCCCGGCGAACGATCTGGCTGCTCGCGGCATGATCGAACTTTCAGGGGATTACGCCCGCGCCACCGACGGGCTGCTGGCGCAGCATGAAAAGTTCATCGCCGCAAAGAACCAGGCCCTGGAGGAACTGCATCTGAAGCACGCCTTCGAGCGCGGCTAGCCGGTTTGCCTTCGGGCTTAGCGGACTAAAGTTTGGCGAAATTCGCGACGCTGGCGCGCGGCTGAAACACTCGTCGATACGAAGCTCCTGCTACACGGCCTCCGCCAGCGACGTTCGGCCGCCCCACTTCATGCGGCGGGCGCCGCGCGCCTGGCCTCCATGCCGTCGAGCGCGCGCCACAGTGACTGAGCCGCCATTTCGGCGGCATCCAGTGCCAGGCCGGCCTGCCCGGGATGAGCAACGATCTCGGCGCTCAGCAGTTGCTGCCAGACATGGGAGTGCTCGACGTCGGCAAACTGATGCAGTGTGAAGTAGCCGCAGGTCCTGGAATCAGCGCCATAGTGTTGCGTCAGGCCGTCGGCTTTTGTTCTGGCAATGCGCGGCACCTGGGATTCGTAGGCATAGAAGGCGGCCAGGGCCGCGGCCGTCGGGGCCTCGCCGGCAATGCGCCGGAAGTACGCAACCAGCGCGGCGATCTCGGGCAGCGGCTGGCGTTGCCGCACTTCCTCGCGGTCGGCGCCCATTCCTTCGGCAAAGTCCAGCCACAGCTCGCTGTGCGGCCGGCCCTGGATCTCCTCTTCACACAGATTGCGCAGCACGGCGCGGCGCAGCTCGCCATCCGCAAGGCGCGAGTGCAGCGCGCTCAGGTATGCGGGGAAGGCGGCGACATGAGGATAGTAGCCCGCGGCATATTCGCGCAGGTCGTCGCGCGTGAGCCGGCCAGCGGTCCACGCCCTGTAGTACGGATGACAGAGCAGATCATAACGGGCGATGCGCTCCTCGATCGCGGCCAGAAAAGCTTGCAATTCCATTTTTCACCCCACGGGGAATTCAGTTCCGGAAGTGAAAACACTATACGGGAGGAGAGCAGGAAGCTACAAGCGGCCTGGAGGGGTAATTGGAAAGTTCGCCGGGAGCTTTGCGCTCCCGGCATGCAGAGTGCCCGGAGGAGCGTTAGTAATGTTCACTTCTGCTATGAAACGGGTGCCCGCTCCGGGGTATCAGGCGCTTCCATCCACGATCACTGGACCGGAGTTGTCCGTGGGGCCCTCCGTGCCAGGTTATGAATGCCGACTGTCCTGCGCGCGAGGCTCGACTTGATGTACTCCTCGCCGGCCTCCATCATGTGGGTCCAGACGTCCTGGGCGCGGCCCTTCTCGTTGAGGAAGGCCGCCACTTCGGCGGCGCTCATGTTGCTGCCCGCCTCGCGGGCAAACTGCAGCATGTGCGCAACCGTAATCTCGGCGGTCACTTTTTCCCGCCAGCACTTCTTTTTGAGATCAATCATTTCTGCTTCCCGACAGAATGAATTGTGTTACGCAACCAGAAATATCGCCTTTGCCGGAGCAGAACCGCGACGCACGTCACTTCGCCCTGTGACGCCGGTCACAACAAGAAGTGTGGACCGGCAATGGGGCTCACGGGCGCGATCCACCCCTCCTCATGCCCTGTGCTAACCTCGCTTCGGGGATGGCAGAGGCATCGCAGGTTTACATCGGTACCGCGGGCTGGTCCTACAGGGACTGGGAGGGCATTGTCTATCCGGCGCAGATGCGGAAATCGCAGCATCCGGTCGAATACCTGGCGCGCTATCTTGATGTCATCGAGATCAACACGTCGTTCTATGGCCACATCAGGCCGGAGTGGGGCAAGCTGTGGTGCCGCATGGCGCGGGCGGCAAATCCGCGGTTTGTATTCACTGCCAAGCTGAACCGGGCCTTTACCCATTCGCCCATCGCGGTTCTGGAGAGCACATCGGCTGAGACCATCCGTGCAACCGCCGAAGACGAGCGCATGGCGAAGGAAGGGCTGGAGTCCATCGCCAATGAGGACATGCTGGGCTCGGTCCTGGTCCAGTTTCCGATTTCATTCAAAAACACCAATGCCAACCGCGACCATATGGAAACGGTGATTGAAAAGTTCAGGCAGTTTCCGCTGGCAATCGAGGTACGTCACAACAGCTGGACCAACGAAGGCACGCTGCGCTACTTCGCCGGGAAGGGGATCGCGTTCTGCAACATCGATCAGCCGAAGCTGGGAAAAGCGGTGACGCCCAGCGAACACGTGACCGCGCCGGTGGGATACGTTCGCCTGCATGGCCGAAATTACGATCAGTGGTTCGACAGCGATTCCCGCAACGACCGCTACAACTACCTTTACACCGACGCCGAGCTGCGCGGCTGGAAGACGCGGATTGACAGCATTTCACAGAAAGCCGGCAAGACCTTTGTCATCGCCAACAACCACTTCGAGGGCAAGGCGGCGGTAAATGCGCTGCAACTGAAGCACATGATGACGGGAGCTGCGGTGCGGGTTCCGGACACGCTGCTGAAACGATATTGGGAGCTGGGCGAGATCGCGCAGCCGAACAGCGGCCAGGCCGGATGACGCCTCACCTCTGCCAGGCAGTTCCCAAAACGAAGACCGGGGCATGAGCTCGGCACTTCCGGCGATGCTGTCCGCTGGCGAACGCCGTCGTCCAGCGGCGAACAAATGCGGCCTCAGTGACGTATCCAGAGGGAGGCAATCGGACTGCCTGCAAGCACTTGGCGCGCCTCGATTGGGTGCTGCGATTGCATTGCAATACAGAAGGCCTTGCCTCCGGAGACGCCATGCGCAGCCTGCTCCATGACCTCAGGTACAGCGGCCGGCAGATGATGAAATCGCCGGGCTTCGCCCTGATCGCGGTCCTGACACTGGCGCTCGGCATCGGCGCCAACACCACCATCTTCTCGGTAGTAAATGGCGTGCTGCTGAACCCGCTGCCGTACCCGCACGCCGACCGCCTGGTCGTGCTGTTTCACAGCAAGCCCCATTTCACGAAAGGCTCGATTTCCTATCCCAACTTTCTCGACTGGCAGCGCGACAACCGCAGCTTCAAGGCGATGGCGGCTTATCGCAATGGCGACGCAAAGCTCACCGGATCGGGCGAGCCCGAGAACCTCAGCGGACGCATGGTGTCGGCGGGCTTCTTCGAGATGCTTGGCGTGAAACCGCTGTTGGGGCGCACGTTCACGGCTGACGAGGACCGGCTCGGAGCCAATCCCACAGTGCTGATTTCGGAGGGACTCTGGAAACGGAAGTTCGCTACAAACCCCCACATTTTGGGACAGGCGATTACGCTCGATGGAATACCGCGCACCATCATCGGCATCATCCCCGCCAGCTTCCAGTTGCGCCAATGGAACTTCCACTCGGGCGAGATCTACACGCCTGTGGGCGAGTACCGCGACCCGCATTTTCGCGATCGCACGGCAGCATGGGGCATGGACGCCCTCGCGCGCCTCAAACCCGGAGTGACGCTCGCCCAGGCGGCGCAGGACATGGAGCGCGTGAATCACGGCCTCGAAGCCACCTACCCCGACGTTGATGCCGGGATCAAGACCACAATCGTTCCGATGAAAGACCAGATCGTTGGCGAGGTGCGCCCGGTGTTATGGGTGTTGATGGGCGCGGTGCTGTTCGTTCTGCTTATCGCCAGTGTAAACGTTGCCAACCTGCAACTGGCGCGTGCCACCGCGAGGGAGCGTGAGTTCGCGGTGCGGGTAGCGCTGGGTGCACGGCAGGGCCGGATTGTCCGGCAGGTGCTGACCGAAAGCCTGGCGCTCTCGGCTGTGGGCGGCGCGTTTGGGTTGCTGGTTGCATTTTGGGGCGCAAAGGCTGCGGTGGCGGCAATCCCGGACATGCTGCCACGCGCGGAAAATGTCGGGCTGGATGGTCGCGTCCTGCTGTTCACGTTGCTGGTTTCCCTAGTTGCGGGCGTGGTATTCGGATTGGCGCCGGCGCTTCGCTCCTCGCGTACCGACGTGAACTCCACCCTGAACCAGAGTGGGCGCTCGCTGGTGGGCGCGCATGCCGGCGCGCAGGCAGTGTTTGTCACCCTGGAGATGGCAATGGCGCTGGTTTTGCTGGTGGGCGCGGGGCTGATGGTGCGCACGCTGATGCGGCTGTGGAACGTGAATCCCGGCTTCAATGCGCAAGGCGTCATCTACTTCAATATCGCTCCCTCGATGTCGCTTTCGCGCCAGTCGCCTGACGCCATTCGCGCGGCCTATCGACAGATGGATGCCACTTTACGTGCCGTGCCGGGAGTAGACAGCGCCTCGTTCGACTGGGGCGCCGTACCGATGTGGAGCGACGATGAGGAGCCGTTCTGGGTGGATGGCATGACGCGACCGGAACACGTGGCTGACGCTCCGAGCGCACTGCGCTACGCAGTCAATCCGGATTATCTGAAACTGATGCATATCCCGCTGCTCGAAGGACGCTTCTTCAGCGCCGCGGACAACGAACGCGGATCGCGCGTAATCGTCGTGGACGAAAGCTTCGCGGCACGGTTTTTCCCCGGACAGAATCCCATCGGCAAGCATGTGTATTTTCCGCCGGAGAGCACCGACGGCGAGCGCACGGACGAGATCGTCGGTGTCGTAGGGCATGTGAAACAATTTGGCCTGGCGCCGGACCAGGCCAACAATATCGAGGCCGAATACTATGAGCCCTTCCAGCAGATGATGGACCGGATGATGCCGGTGGTTGGGCAGGGCGTGAACGTCTTCGTCCGCGTGCGCAAGGGAGGCGCGCCCGAATCCGTTTTCCCCGGCATACGGCGCGCGCTGACACAGCTCGACAGCGAGATGGTGGTTGACGGTATGCAACCGATGCAGCAGATGGTTGCCGACTCCATTGCGCGGCAGCGATTTGCCATGGCCCTTTTCTCCATCTTCGCCGGGGTCGCGCTGCTGCTGGCCGGCATCGGGATTTATGGAGTGCTGTCCTACGTGGTGGGACAGAGGACGCGCGAGGTGGGCATCCGCATGGCATTGGGCGCGCAGAAGGCCGATGTGGTGAGCAGTGTCCTGCGCGATGGCGCCGCCATGGCGCTGCCCGGCATCGGGATTGGCCTGCTGGCCGCGCTGGGGCTGACGCGGCTCATGTCAGCCATGCTGTTCGAGTTGAGTCCCACGGATGTGGTCACCTTTGCCTGCGTGCCGCTGCTGCCTTCGCTTATCGCCCTGCTGGCGTGCTATCTGCCGGCCATGCGCGCGGCGAGGCTGGACCCGATGCAGGCATTGAGGGCGGAGTAGCCGGCTACAGTTTCCTTATTGAACCTGTTTTGCCCCGATCGGGGCTGCCTGTTCAGCAGGCCCGTACCTACTGCCTTAAGGTCCTACTCCCCCGGTGTGGCAGTCGGCACAGTTCACAGCCGTCAGGTCGCCCAGATCGACCGGGTGTTTGAACGCCTGGGCGGGGATCTGCGCGATGTGCGACCCGCCTTCTTCCTGGTCCATGACCGTGTGGCACGAGTTGCAGTCCTTGCTGATGACCTTGCCGTCCTTGCTGACGTGATTGCCATCATGACAGCGGAAGCAGCCGGGGAAATACAGGTGGCCGATGTTGTTGGGATGGGTCTTCCAGTTCACTCTCATGTAGGGAAAGAAGGTGGTGCGATAGATGCGCTGCAGCTCGGAGACAGCGGCTTTCAGGCTCCCGGCCTTGCTGGAGACGATCTGCGGATACTTCTGCCGGTAAAAACTGTTGAGATTGTCGGCGATCGCCTTCTCCGCTTCGGCTGTCGTCCTGTAGTCAGCCGTCAGCACCTGCACGCCCTGCTGCTTGATGTAGGGCAGGGTGGGATCGATGGCGTGCCCGGTGATGCTGCGGTCGACAGAGACGTCGGGGGCTACATAGATGTGCGTCGGCCGATTGTGGCAGTCAACGCAGTCCATGCGGCGTTTGTCGGCCTTGTCGATCTGCGCCTGGGTCGGCGGATTGTCCTTTACCACGTACTCGGTGACATGTCCCTGGCCATCCTCCAGGCGCACCCATGGGATGACCTGCCGCTGTTCGTCGGTGGCGAAGTAGGTGAGCTTGTTGGAGATGTTCATGTGCCAGTGGATGCCTTCTCCGGCCTGACCGAGGGAGGGATCGCCGCCACCGGTCTTGATCAGCATGCGAATGACGCGGGGCGTGTTCTGCTCATCCGTACCGTAGTGGGTAAACACCTTCAGCTGCGCACCCCAGAACTTCTTGGGCCAATGGCACTGTTCGCAGGTTTGCGGTGCGGGACGCAGATTCCTGACCGGCGAGGGAATGGGGCGCGGATAAGTTCCCATGGCCGTGTAATACACCTGGCGGGCGCCGGAGAGCTTGGATTTCACGTACCAGCTCGCGCCCGAGCCGACGTGGCAATCCACGCAGGCGACGCGGGCGTGGGGCGAAGCTTCATAGGCGGTGTATTCCGGATGCATTACGCTATGGCAGAGCTGGCCACAGAAATCCACCGAATCGGTGAACTCGTAGGCTTTGTAGCTGCCAACGGCGCTCACCAGCGTGAACATCACCACAAAGCTCAGCACAAAAGCCGCGGTGCTGCGCTGGGCAGGGTTGTTCAGGTCCAGTCGCGGGAAATGCGGCGGCGCACCCACGGCACGCAGCCGCCGTCGCCGCTCGACCGCCATTCCGATGGGTATGGCAATAAGACCGACGATCAGAATTGCCGGCGCCACCATGTAGGCGAGAACACCGACATAGGGAGACGGACGGCTGGCCAGGACATCGATCAGAACCAGAAAAACAATGTTGGCGAAGGCGACGACGGCCAGCGCCACTCCGATCAGGCTGATGGGGTTTTTAATGAGATTTTTGGAAACCGGCGGATGATCGCGTAGAGGATCCACCCTCTGCGTGTCCTCAGTCATTGAATCGATTGTCCCTTCTTCGCCTCACCCCAGTGCAAAGCTGCACCCACTGTTGCAGAAATTACCACAGCACATCCCTATTGCAACCAAAATCCGGGATGTTATCTGTTTCAGGCTGCGGGTACGGGCTGTGCCTCATCCCGATTACTTACGGCCGGCGCCGGCTTCGGCGTGCTCCGGCGCAACCGCCTCCGATGCTGCCTCCGGCTCTTCCGAGCCTTGGGCTTTCTCGATGGCAAGCTGGTCCAGGGGGTGCTCATGCTGATACTGCTCGATGGACATCTTGCCGTCGAACCAGGCCCAGTTCATGGGATAGGTGTCGGGATCGAACATTACCCCGTACAAATGCCAGACCACAATTGCCAGCGTGGCCAGGACAGCTTCATAGAAGTGGATCGTGATCGCCGCATCGATCCACCAGCCGGGAACGTGGCGGGCAACGGCGACCTTGAACCACGCCATCAGGCCGGTGCCGGCCATCACGAACATGCCCCAGACCAGCGCCCAGTACTCCATTTTTTCGGCGTAGGTGAAGCGGCCGAACATGGGACGCCGGTCGCCATAACCCAGGTAGTAGCGCATGGCGTCGCGCGCGTCGGTAGCGTCCTTCCAGTCGGGCAGCATGTCGCGGAACAGGCGCCGTCCGTCGGGCCTGGTAATGATGTACCACAGGTGGAAGAGGCTCACCGAGATCAGCACTACGCCGGCGACGCGGTGGATATAGCTGCGCACCAGCTCCTTGATGAAGATGGCGGCCAGCCAGGACGACGGATAGCGCAGGGCAAAACCGGTCACCACCAGAGTGAAGAAACTGATGAGCAGCGTGAGATGCTGGATGCGCTGCGCCAGGGTCATGCGGAAGAGGATTCGCGGCTGGCCGATGCGGTGCAGAATCAGCTTCCTGCGCCAGACGATCAGGTTGTGCAGCACCATGCCGCCCACCACGCACACGATCATCCAGATATAGAAGCGCTGGATGAGCCCAATCACCTTGCTGCCGACATCGGCCTTCGAGGTCCCATCGAGGTGCACCTTGGAGCTGATGAACTTCGTACTGGCGCCGGGATGGCACTGCCCGCACGTCTTCGCCAGGTTGGCGTGGTTGATGGTGGAACGCGGATCGCTGGAGGGCAGGATGTTATGCGCCCCGTGGCAGCTGGCGCAGTTGGCCACCGTGTTGGAGCCTACCTCCTGGGCCAGGCCATGATAGCTCGCCAGATAGGAGGAGACCCGTTCTCCCGGCACGCCAAATTCCCTGGAGAGGCGCACTCCGCCGTGGCATTGCCCGCAGGTATTCTTCACGTTGGCCGCTGCCACCGAGGAGCTGGGATTTTTGGGCGCCTTGATGGTGTGAATGCCGTGGCAGTCGGTGCAGACCGGCGACTGCCAGTTGCCGCGGGCGATCGCCTGGCCATGAATGCTCCGCGCGTATTCCTGGCGAATGTTGTCGTGACACTTGGCGCAGGTGGCCGGAACGTTGAACTTGTTGATGGGCGACTTCGGATCGATGGCGCCCAGGATGTCGTGTTCGCCGTGGCAGTCGGTGCAGACCGCCGCCTTCCCCGAGCCGGCGGCGACCGCCTTGCCGTGCACGCTCTCCTGATAGGAAGTGAAGGGCGCGGAACTGATGCCGCCCGAAGCCATCACGAACTTCTGGCCATGGCAGGCGCCGCAGGTCTGCGGGATGTTGCCGCGGGCCACCTTCGATGCGGGATCGGCGGCGGGCAGCAGCTCATGCACGTTGCCGTGGCAGTCCTGGCAGCGGGCGACGTTGGTGTTGCCGGCCGCGGCCGCTTTGGCGTGGACGCCATGGTCATAAGCTGTCTGCTGGTCGGCGTGGCAGGTGGCGCAGCGCGGTTTGGCCGGGGTGGGATCGTGGGGAACGGCCTTGATATCGGTATGGCAGTCCGTGCAGCCGAAGGCGCTGTGGATGGAGGACTTGAATTTCGCCTCGTCTACGTGCAGGCTGACCTGCTTGCCATTCTCTTCCTTCGTCAGACTCGGGTCGCTGTGGCAGGCCAGGCAGTCGCCGTTGCTCATCTTCGCGGGAGCGGCAGAGCTGGATGCGCCGGCGGAAGCACCTTTCTTCGTCCCTGCCTGGGCGGTTTGGGGCGCCGCCGCCATCAGGGGCAGCAGCGCGGCAATCAGGAGCACACCGCAGCGTTTCACGAACGCCTCGCTTTCCTTCGGCGCATGACGCACGCCGGGATAACAGACAACCATCGCCGACACGCGTACCAGGAGGCAGTGAGTGTCCTCACGTGAGGATGTGACTGAGGTCACATGGGAAATTGTTCTCACGGGCACAGGTGAGCAAAATCACCGGGAAGGGGGTCGGATGGAGCACCGGAGCTCCGGCGATGCGGGGTAGGGCACGAGGCTGGGGGAGTGAATGGCTATGCCGGGCAACGTCGGCTCACACCACCAGAGCACGCGAGCGGAAGGTCATGCGCGGATGGCGCGTGCGCACCATGGCGATCGAGCGCACCCGCTCGTAGGCCCCGTGCAGGTCCTGGCTGAGCATGCGCACGATCTGCAGGCAGACGTCACGGTTATCGCGCAGAAATCTCGTCAGGTCCTTGCGGCGCACGAATACCACCTGGGAGTTGTCGAGCAACTCCGCCGTGACCTCGTAGGGGCTGTTGGACAGTGTGGCACCCAGCCCCAGCACCTCTCCCGGTCCGGCGATACGCAGGGTCAGCCGCCTTCCGTTTTCCGAGCAGATGGACAGCTTGGCCCGCCCGTCGCAGAGGATGTAGATGCCCCGCACCGGGCGTCCTTCACTGAAAAGCAGGGTTGATCTGGGGTAGGCGGCGAGCGATTTGATCTGATCGAAGGCCTTCAACGACTCCGCGGGCATGTCGCAAAAGAGGCGATCGGGACGGAACTCGCAGGTCAGGCAACTTGACTGGATCGTGCTCTCCATACTGCGGTGATACTGCTCCAGGACGCCGCTACGCAGTGACTGCAGTCACCGTTTCGGGTGACCATATTCACAGGTGCGAAGCAAATGGCGGGGCAGCAGACAGTTACACGGATTGGGTTGGGGGCGGTTGGGTTCGACACTGCGACCGGCGGCCAAACGGCGCCGGCCTACTGTGTCGTCGCCATCGCCTTCAATGCCGCCTTGTTGCGGATCAGCAGCGTGGAGCCCTTGGCCTGCACAATCTGCCGCCGTTTCAGCTCGGCAAACAGCCGGGTAACGGTCTCGCGGGAGGTGCCGATCATCTGCGCGATCTCCTCATGGGTCAACGCCAGTTTGACGCGCGGCTCCAGCTTGGCCGATTCGCCATTGCGGGCACTCCATTCCAGCAGCAGCTTCGCCAGCTTCTCGCCCGCGGAATGGGAAAGTCCGAGAGCACGGATTTCGCGGCAGGCGGAGTTGTACTTGTCGCTGAGCTGTTCGGCGACGCGCATGCAGGCTTCGCTGTGCTCCCGGAGGAAGCGCAGAAAATCCTCGCGTTTGACGAAGTTGATCTGGCACGGGTCAACCGTCTCGGCCGTCAGCTCGTAAGGCTTGCCGCTCACCGTGGCGCTGAGGCCCAGAACTTCGCCCGGCTCGGCGATCTTCAGAATCAGCGTCTTGCCGTCGGTGGAGCAGATGGAAAGCTTCACCCGGCCCTTGCATAGCACGAAGATCCCGCGCGGGGTCTGGCCCTCCACGAAAAGCACCGCGCCTTTGGGATAGGCGGTGGCATATTTGATGGTTTCGAACGACTGCAGCGCCAGTGGCGGCAGGTCGCAGAAGATATGTTCTGCCCGCATCTTGCACGCGAGGCAGCTTTCTATGATGTCCAATCCGTACGGTGTAAGCACGATCACCCCCTGAACACTGCATGGTATCGCCGTGATTTACGGCCGGAGCGTGGGCGAGCCGCCCCGAGGGACCAGGAACGTCGGTGTCGCGCCAGACTTGCCTCTGCGCACCCTGCCGGGTGTCGGCGATCACCTGTGCTGGTGATTCGGAAAAATCGCGGCGGAAGCGATAAACAAAGGACTTTCGCCGGCAAAGGCTACTTTCCGCATTCCAGGTTTTTCTCCAGATACACTCTAGCGGAACACTCCGAGCGCACATCGAACAAGTGCACATATCACAACGGCCTGTGATTTCCTGCACACGGGCAGCCAGCCGGCGCCGCGCTTAACCGCGGGATTCGCCGGGCGGCAAAGGGCGCTGGCGGTCCAGCTGTTCGCGCAGGATGGCGAGCTGCTGCGTCAGGGCGCGGGTACGGTCATTGAGCCGCGAGACCCAGGCAAACAGCTCGATGATGAGCAGGGTCAGCCCCGCAATGGCGAGAAAGAAGAGCGCCGAGGGAGGATAGGGTACGCCTACGAACCTGGCAATTTCGAACAGGTAGCGGTAGCCGGCGGAGGAAGCCAGCAGCAGAAACACCGAGATCAGCAGCCAGAGCATGGCGAAGCGCTCGCCGATGGAGCGCCGCCGGACCAGCCACAGGACAAAGACAAAGACCACCAGCGTGGTGCAGAAAACGAGCGCGTGGCCGTAGGCTCGCATGGCGCCTCCTTAGCGGGCAACCCCCGGTTGGCGGATCAGGGTCATCAGGATAGCCAGGGAAACCTTCACCATGTAGGCAATGGAGCGCAGGCCGCCGATGCTGGAAATGCCCTCGGTGCGCGCTGCCATCTCTACCGGCACTTCGCAGACGCGCAATGCAGCGCGGTGCGCCACCACAATCGCCTCCACCTCCGGATAATCCTCCGCATAGTTGCGCGAGAGGAGCCCGATCGCCCGGCGGTTCATGGCGCGAAATCCGGAAGTAGCATCCGTGATGCGCGTGCCGCAAATGGCCGATAACCACAGCGAGAAAATGCGTATGCCAAACCGTCGTGTGCGGGTCGATTGATATCCGGCGCCGCCGCTGAGAAAGCGCGATCCGATGGCAATGTCACAACCCGACTGTTCCAGCGCCGTCACCAGCCGGTGTACCTCCTCCGCCGGATGCTGACCGTCACCGTCCACCTGAACGGCAATGTCGTAGTTCTCGTCGCGGGCGATGCAGAAACCGGTCTGCATGGCTCCTCCGATACCGAGATTGCAGGGCAGGGAAATCAGCCTTGCCGGCAAATCGCGCACGACCCGCGCCGTATTATCGGTAGAACCGTCATCGATGACGGCGATGTCATAGCCCGGGTATAGCGACCTTATCCGATTTACCAGCCGGGGCAGCGAGCGGGCTTCATTGAACGCAGGAATGACGATGAGCACCCGCGGTTCAGCGCCGGAACTCCGGGTTTCAGCAGCCGCGTTCACTATCTGGTTTCCGCTAGCGGCGGCACACGATACAGGCGAAGGTGCAGCCCCGAAAAATCATGGACTACGGCATAGGGCAGGGCAATCGAATCCGCGGCCAGCAGAAGCTGCGGACGGGGATTGCCGAACTCCAGCCCACCATCGGGAGCCGCCGTCACCGGCCTCTCAAACCAGTATTTATGCTCTTTCCAGCTATAGTAGTAAAAGGGCTGGGGCAGCCAGAAATTCGAGTACCAGCCGTAACGGACATCGCTACTGTCCTGTAGCCATCCAACTGCTTCCGTTTGCGGGACCGCGGCCTTCAGATACATGGCCACATCATTACAGTGCTTCACTTCCCGCTGGATGAAGCTGATCTGAAGGTCGTACCAGCCTGCGTTGAGGGCAAGCAGGAAAACTCCCCACCCGATCAGCAGCCTGCGCGGTTTGCGGCCGGCTCGCGAAGCTGCAAGGCACAGCAGGCCACCGGCAAACAGCCAGGCAAAGATCGCCGCGCCGGCGTGGCGGTGATGCCGCACCTGCTGCACAAAGACACTACTCAGGGTTGGCGAATCCGCGAAGTTCATCCAGGTCAGCAGGTGCGATGAGCGCGCCACGAGAAAGGAGACTGCAGCCACAACCACAGCCGCCACCGGCGTCAGCCATCGCCATGGCAGAAGCCTGCGCCAGGCAAAGTAGCCGGTGAAAAACAGCGGCGAGAGCTGGAACACGTACCGCTCATGGCTGCGCAGAGCGTCGTCATTCAGCACGTTGTGGCGGGTTATCATGACCAGGAACACCGCGGCCGTGCAGGAGGCGAATATCCAGAACCACCGTTCAGCGTCGCTGAGGCGCTTCCACCGCAGCACGGCCGCAATCATGCCTGGCACGGGAAGCCACGCCGTCGAAATCATCATGACCACCAGCAGCCAGGCGCCGGAAACCAGGAATGCGCTGACCGGGACCGATTCCTTCCCCAGCAGAATTCCGGTATAGATGCCGAAAAGAATCACCGTCGGCGAATGGCTGTAGCCGGTTTCAACCAACCGGATGCCCAATCCGCAGGCGAATACCGCGAAGGGAATACAGCGACGCAGCAGACCCGGGAGTGCCTGACGCAACCCGGCCTTCAGCGACGGTCCCTGAGCCGAGGCGACGAAAAACCAGGCCAGAACCACCATACCGTAGGCAACCATCATGAACAGAATATGGGGTTTTGCATAGTAGCCGACGACGAAGCCTATCCCGGCCAGCACCGCGTCCCCGGCAGTCCCGCGATAGAGCGCCCGGTAAGCCAGCCATACTCCCAGAACGAAAGCAGGGTAGTAGATGTTCTCCGCCATCACCGTTGCGCTGTAAGCACCGCCGGGGATCAACAGACTCAGCAGGGCGACCATCAGGGATTCCTCCCGCGTCAACAACTCCCGCGCCAGGAAGTAGGCTGGGAGCACCACGGAGCAGAACATCAGGCTGGAAGCCAGCTTGACCAGCGGGTAGGTGACTATGGAATCGTTTGCGGCGAACAGCGGCGACAGGAGAACCGGATAGATCTGCGTGGGAAGGTCGAAAACACCATTGAAGGCCAGAAAATGCAGTCCATGATGAAAACTGCGGGCCATTGACCAATAAATCAGCTCGTCTCCAAAGATGGTCGGGCTGGCTACGAACATGGCGGCGCAGAAGCGGAGGAAGGCGCAGGCCAGCCAGAGGGTCAATAGCGGGAACAGTGGAGACTTGACCTCGGGGGCCCGTTCCCCCACCGTGGAAGAACGGAAGCCTGCCACCCGCTCGTCAGTGGCGGCACTGGCGCCCACCGGCAGGGGGGCGGAGGTCAGCGAAGACATATTGTGTAGTTTAGCAGTCGGGAGAGCGCGGATGCCGATGGCTCGGCCCCTGCAGCGATTAGCGGGCCTCGGGCCGAGGTGTACGCCCTGCATAGGCCCTGCACTTCGATACTGAACATCTCGACCTTGACGCGGCCGCGCAACCGGACAGGAGCAGGCAGGTGCGCATCCTGATCCGCGACAGTATGGCGTCAGGCGCTCACAAATGCCGAGATGCTGCGTATAATATTGGAGTGGAAGTTGCGTTGCGCGTCACCGGGAAAAGGGGGCAAAACCGGGCATTGCTGCCTGT
>DATJAI010000131.1:0-32448 GCA_035516415.1 Binatia bacterium
GATGCCGCCGAACGAGACAGCTCCAACCGCGCCAATCAGCAGAATCGCGGGCCACGACCCCTCGACCCGCACATGAAAGACGAGCATCCCGAAGACCAGCAGCAGGGCGACCTCGATGAGCATCAGCACCAGGCGGCTGCTGGCCAGCGCCAGCAGGAAATCGGAGCGGCGCATGGGCGTGGCCACAAAACGCTTGAGCAGTTTGCGCTGCCGCATTTCCACCAGCGCGAACCCGATGCCCCACATCCCGGAGTTCATCAGGTTCATGCCCAGCAGGCCAGGGATCAGAAAATCGATGTATCGAGCGCCCGGCTCGCTCGAAGGGGTCGCCGTCGCGCCCAAAGGGTTCGCGCGTCCGGCTGCGCTTTGCAGCGCATCATCCACCTGGGTGCGAGCCAGCACGCTCTCCGGGCGCGCCGGATCGTAGCGGTAGCGAAGTGCGCTTCCCTCCACGCTTACAACCAGCGCATACTTGCCAAGTCGAAAGCCATCCAGCGCGGCAGGCGCGCTCACCACCTCGGCATGAATGGCGGCGTGTTCCGGCGAGCGCTGCAGCAGATCGATAACGTGCTGCGCCCCGGGCCCCTCGATGACGGCCACAGGCGTGACATCGGCCGGCTTGTCGCGAAAGGCAATCCCAAGCCCGAGCGCCAGCAGAAGGGGGAAAACAAACACCCAGAAGATGACCTCCGGCTCGCGCCACATCTCCAGCATGCGCATCTGCAGCAGGCGGAGATAGCCTGACCACCGGCCGTTGGCGGCAACGGTCTGCTCCGGGCCTGACACAACCGGTGGCTGCTCGACCGTTGCCACTAGTCCTCCCTCAGATGCCGGCCGGTAAGTTTTACGAAAACATCTTCCAGACTGGCCTGTCGCGTGGTGAGGTGAACCAGGCGCGCCCGTTCCTTCTGGACCTCCGCCAGCAGCGCGGGGATGGTCTCGTGCGGCTCGCTGACCTGCAGGGAGAACAGGCCGTCCTCGGTGCGGACCGCCTGCACTCCGGGAAGATCGGCCCACCTGCTTCCATTCCCGGAAGTCTGACCAGAAATCGCAAACTCGACCACATGGTGACCGCTGACGCGTTCGATCAACTCGGCCGGCGTTCCCTCCGCAATGATCTGCCCCCGATC
This sequence comes from Binatia bacterium, assembly GCA_035516415.1. Lineage (GTDB taxonomy): Bacteria > Acidobacteriota > Terriglobia > Terriglobales > Acidobacteriaceae > Bog-257. The sequence continues at coordinate 1,131 of DATJAI010000131.1, forward strand.
GATGATGGCCAGGCGATCGCAGAGCCGTTCCGCCTCGTCCATGTAGTGAGTCGTCAGCAATACCGTGCCGTTGCGCTGCTGAAACTGCCGGATGATGTCCCACAACTGCCGGCGGCTCTGCGGGTCCAGCCCTGTTGTAGGCTCATCCAGGAACAGGATTTTGGGATTGGCCACCAGCGCCGTTGCCACTGCCAGACGCTGCTTCTGTCCCCCGGACAGTTTGCCGACCCAGGTGTCAGCCTTCTCGTGCAATGAAAGTTCGTCCAGCACCGACTCCACCGGGTTAGGATGGCGATAGAAGCTGGAGAACAGCTGCAGGGTTTCGCGGACCGTCAGTTTCTCCGAGAGCCGTGTCTCCTGCAGCGAAATGCCCAGGGACTCCCGCAACTCGCGCGCGTGCGCCTGCCAGTTTCTGCCCAGGACTTCCACATTGCCGGATGTCGGCTCCAGCAGTCCTTCCAGGATTTCGATGGTCGTGGTCTTGCCGGCGCCGTTGGGTCCGAGCAGACCGAAGCACTCGCCGGTATAGACAGCCAGATCGATGCCGCGCACGGCCTCCACTCTGCCGTCGTAGGTCTTGCGCAAACCGCGACACTGGATGGCAACTTCCATAGGGAGATGATACTGGAGAACAGCCGCACACAGCCGATTCATTACCGGGAGAGGGCGCGCAAAAACGCTCGCGGAAGGCAGGACTGCACGAGTCATGAGCCTGGTTATCAAGCCCTGAACTGCAGGCTTCCCCGCCTAAGCACCTTGCGTCGGTGAAAGTGGCTTCAGATCCTGCAGCATCGTGGGAATCAGCTCTGACACCGTAGGATGAATGTGCATGGCCCGCGAGATCACGGTGTAAGGCGCTTTTGCGTACATGATGTCCAGAATGGAGTGGATGATTTCGTCGCCTCCCACGCCCAGGATTGCCGCCCCGAGGATCTGCTTCGTATCCGCGTCGACCATCACCTTCATGAATCCCTGAGTTTCGCTCTTCTCACGCGCACGGCCCACACTGGACATCTGGTATTTTCCGATGAGGGCCTTCCGGCCTGATCGGCGCACATCGGCTTCGGTCATCCCTGCACGGCCCAACGGAGGATCGATATACAGGTTGTATGCGGGAATGCGGTCGCTGATCCGCCGCTGGTCGTTATCCAGCAGATTGGCGGCCACGATTTCAAAGTCGTTGTAGGAAGTGTGGGTGAATCCTCCGCGGCCATTGCAGTCGCCGAGCGCCCAGATTCCGGGCACGTTGGTACGTAACTGGTCGTCAACGATGATGTTGCCGCGCTGGTCCTGCAAAACTCCTGCCTTCTCCAGCCCGAGGTCATCCGTATTCGGACGGCGCCCGACCGCCAGCAGAACATGGGTCCCGGTTGCTGGCGTCGGGTCCGCGGCGCAGTCCACGCCAGCAATCACCTGCCCGCCGCGTTTTTCGAAACGGATGCAGGTTGCGTTCAGGCGGACTGCAATTCCTTCGCGCTCCATGATGCTCCTGATGGCTTCGGAGATATCTTCATCTTCTCGTGCAATCAGGCGCGAGGCTTCTTGCAGAATGGTGACCTTGCTCCCGAAGCGCCGGTACATCTGCCCGAACTCCAGGCCGATGTAACCGCCGCCGACAACGAGCAGATGTTCCGGCAGGAAATCGACACCCATCATCGAGGAGTTCGTGAAATAGCCGATCTGGTCCAGGCCCGGGAGCGCTGGGATGCTGGCTCGGGCGCCGACATTGATGAAAATCTGCCCGGCGGTGAGGCGGTCGTCTCCCACACTGATAACGTGCGGCGACTCGAAGCGGGCGTGTCCCTGGTAGACGTCGCAGTTCTGCTGTTCCCGAAGGCGGCTTTCAGCTCCCAGCTGGGACGGTCTCTGGATTTCGTTCTTGCGCGCCTTCACCTTCTTCATGTCGACGCTGACCGTCGCGCCGACGGTCACGCCGAACTCTGCAGCGCGGCGCGCCACGTATGCCACCCGTGCGCTGGCCACCAGCGTCTTGGTAGGAATACAGCCGGTATTGACGCAGGTTCCGCCGAACAGCTTGCGCTCGATGATGGCAACCTTGCGCCCCGCCTTCGCCAGCCGTATGGCGAGGAACGGGCCCGATTGTCCGGTACCGATGATGATGGCGTCGTAGGATCTGGTCATCACCCCTCCGTCCGTGCAAGGAAGGGTAATATGCCGGGGCTTCCGGCGTCACGAGGAGCGCTTCCCGGGGCTTCTGTGTTGGCTTATCCCGCCTTGCCGATCTGCATTGGGGTTGAGGCCGAGTCGTTCCAGGTGGTCTCCGCTGCCGGGGGAATGTAGCTCATGGCGCGCTCGGCCAGCGCGGTGATGGTCAGGCTGGGATTTACGCCCAGGTTGGTGGCGATCACCGAGCCGTCGCAGATGTACATGTTCCGGTAGCCGAACAGGCGGTGGCGGTTATCGACGACGCCATGTTCCGGCGAATCGGCAATGATACAGCCGCCGATGCAGTGCGCAGTGGTGGGAACGTCGAACAGGATTTCCGGAAGCGCGCTGAGGGCCCTTCCCCCGGTCAGCCGCGCCAGTTTTTCGGCAAACGCATTCGCCTCCGGTATGAAGGTCGCGATCCTGTCTCCGCGGCTGACCAGATATTTGCGGAACGGCCAATAAACATGACGCCGCCAGCGCATATTGATATGGCCCTCCAGCGCCTGCATGCAAAGCAGAATCATGGTTTCCCGTGCCCAGCGGAAGGGCATCAGGATGCGCAGCGTCTTCAGAGGATGCAGGAGAAAGGAAACAAGAAGATTCTTCAGCCATAGCGCTGCCCGCCCTGGCCCTGGGCGCCCGCCGGTCAGGAGAGTCGAAATCAGGCTGATCGTGTCCGATCCTTCGGAATAACGGACCGCCTCGATGTGTGTGTGCTCGTCGATGTAGACGCCGGAGCCGATCGCAACTCCCTTTGACAGGTCCTCCCGCGAGCGGGGCACGCGGACTCCGATGAGGGACTCGGAGTTGGTGCGCACATAATTTCCCAACTGATTGCCGATGGCCGGCAACGAGCCTTTTTCTTTCAGATGGAAGAGCAGCTCCATGGTGCCCAGCGCGGATGCGGAGACGACCACACCGCGGCAGGTAAAGCGGCGGCGATGGCGACTGAAATGTGCGGTTGATTTTACGGTGCGGACTTCGTAGCCATTGCCGCCGTCGGCCAGGCCGTCGAGCGGCCGAACGTCCACGACCCTGGTCTCAGCCAGGACCTGGGCGCCGCGCTTCTCGGCCAGATAGAGATAATTCATGTCGAGAGTGTTCTTGGCGCCGTGCAGACAGCCGATCATGCAACCGCCGCAACCCATGCAGGTGGTGCGCTCCGGACCTTCGCCGCCAAAGAAGGGATCGGGCACGGTGGTGCCGCCAGGTTCGCCTTCGGGCGCCTGGAATATGGCAACGTGGGTACGATAAAACGTGCTGCCGACTCCGACCGTATCGGCCACGCGCCGCAGCAGGTGATCCGCGGGGCCAAGAATTCTGTTCTCGATGACGCCCAGCATGCGCGAAGCGGTGTCGTAATGCTGCGGCATCTCGGATTTCCAGTCAGCCAAACCCTTCCACGATCCGCTATCCCAGACCTTGTCGGGCGGGCGCAGCAGCGTGGCCCCATAGGTAATCGATCCGCCGCCCACGGCGCAGCCGTGGACGATGGTGACGTGGCGGAAGAAGCGCATGCTGAAGAATCCGCGCAACGCCAAGCCTGGCCGCCAGAACCAGCGATTCACCGACCAGTTTGTGCGCGGAAGGTTTTCCGGTGTCCAGCGGCGGCCCATCTCCATGACCGCAACTCTGTAGCCCTTTTCGGTAAGCCGAAGGGCGCTGACACTGCCGCCGAATCCCGAGCCGATGACGATGAAGTCAAAGTCGTAGTCGCGAACCTGACCAGGCATAGGCATCCCCCGGGCGCAATGGCATGCCCCTTCCACATTCTCACAAAAGACCGGCTCATGCCGTGACGGCGGAAGGGACGGGCCGCTGATTCCCCAAACGGGAATCACTCCCAAAATGGTCAGCCGTCACTGCAGTCATGGTCGGCAGCACGGCATTATGAAACGCGGTGGTGGCGAGCGCTCCGAGCTTGCGCCGTAGGGGGCCCGGCATGGCGGATCTGAAGATCCACAACTCTTTCTCCTGGGGAGACGCCCTGTTTCTCTATATCGAACGCCCCGGCCAGCCGTTGAGCATTGCCTGTGTCAGTATCTTCGAAGGCCTCGTATCGCTGAAGGCCTGCCGGGACTTTGTCGAATCGAAACTCCATCTGATTCCCCGCTACACCCAGCGGGTGGTCTTTCCGCCCTTCAATATTGGCCTGCCCTCCTGGCAATCCGATCCTGCTTTCGATATTCGCAATCACATCCGCCAGGTGACCCTGCGGCATGGAAGGGAAAGCGACCTGAAAGCGCTGGCCTCGAAGATTGTCAGTACCAACCTCGACCGGCAAAGGCCTTTATGGGACCTCACCCTTGTGCGTGGGCTCGGGGGAAATCGCACCGGAATGGTGGCCCGCATTCACCATTGCCTGGCCGATGGGATTGCCGGCGTGGGCATCATGAATGTTCTGATGGATCCGAGCCCCGTGCCGCCGGCGCTTCCTCGCAGAAAGCCGGTCTTCCATGCACCGGCTTCGCGCGATGCCGGCGCGCAACTGCTCGACAGTCTGCTCAAATCGTATTTTTCTGCCGTGAAGGGAGCCCTCACCCTGCATTCGGAGGCCCTGAACATCGCCCAGGAAATAATTGGGAATCCGGACGGCCCCCTGGCCGACCTGATGAACATAATGCCTGAAATTGCCAGCCCTGCGGAGAGGCTTCCATTCAATGTTGTCTGCCATGGACCGCAGAAGTTCGGCTGGACCGAAATCTCGATGTCGGACATTCAGGCCATCCGCCAAAGCCGTGGCGGAACTGTAAACGACGTCCTCCTCACGGTCATGGCAGCGGCCCTGCGCCGCTATTCGGAACTGCGTGGTGCGCGCGTCAGGGGACGCTCGATCCGCATCATGATTCCGGTGAACGTGCGCGGCAAGGACGATGTGAGCGAACTGGGAAACCGGATCTCGTTCCTGCCCGTAGCCATTCCCCTCGACATCCGCGATCCGCAGAAACTCTTCGCATTCGTCCGGGAGCGCATGGAGTACCTAAAACGGGCGCGCGCGGCCGAGTTTGTCGGCTTTGCCGGAGGTCTGTTCTCGACCATTCCCACCGCGATCTGGGCCGCCATCGGACCGCTCGCCAGCCAGCTCCCGCTCAGCCTGTGCAACATTATCTGCACCAATGTTCCCGGCCCGCAGATTCCGCTCTATCTGCTGGGGCACAAGATGCTCTCCTGGTATCCCTATGTGCCGATCGGCGGCGAAATGGGCGTGAATTCGGCGATGCTCAGCTACAACGGGAAGGCGTACTTCGGCTTCACCTGCGATGTCGGGGCTGTGCCCGATCCGAAGCATCTGGAGAAGTTCGTCAACGCTAGCTTTGCCGAGCTGCGCAGGAGCTCAAGTAGCGGCGAGACGCCGAAGCCGGCACCAGAACGTCCCAGGCGGCCAAAACGGAGACGGCCGAATGCGCAGATTCCACTTGCAGCCACACCGTCCCGCACGCCCGGCCGCCATGGCAGAGCCTCATCCGCTGCACCAACCCCGGTTGAGGAGCCGGAAGCTCCACAGGTCGCGCCTGGGCCCGCAGCGGGCAGGGCAGTCGCGGCAGGCATGTAGTAGCCAGAGCGCCTCACCCATTTCACGCTGCAAACCTCGCCGCCCGGCCCACCAGTCCGGTCTGTGAGTCCAGCGCAGCCAACCGTTGTGGTACTATCAGCGGACATTTGCATTTTCACCCAAACAAAACCAGGCCTGGAGAGCCGAGTCGATGAGCACCGAGCCTCTTGCTACCGTGCTGCGTTTCGCATTGTACCTATGCATTGCCCTTGTGCCGCTGCCATCGGCGATGGCGCAAAAGGCACAGTCGACGGCGGATCCTGCCAGGCACGCGGACGAGAGTGGCCCGACGCAGTACATACCGGCAGTGCCCAGCACGCCCGCAGACTACCGGCCGGTCACGGGCGAGGGGAGGTTCTTCTGGTTTGTGCGCTCCACGATTGGGCCGCGAAGTCTCACCGCCGGTGTGTTTTCAGCGGGCGTCGGAACGGCCCTCAATCATCCTCACGAATATGGACCGCATTGGGAGGGCTTTGGGCAGCGCTACGGCATGCGATTGACAGGCATTTCGACAGGCAATGCCATGAACGCGGGTTTGGGGGCGATCTGGGGCGAAGACCCGCGCTATTTTCATACGGTTCACCAGCCATTTGGATCGCGGATCAGGAATGTTCTCGATCTGACTTTTCGCGCTTATGGTCGTGACGGCGAGCGCCACCCGGCCTACGCCATGTATATCGGCACTTTTGGTAACAACTTCCTTTCCAATACCTGGCGCGTTAACAGCGAGGCCGACTGGCAGCACGCCATGATCCGCAGCGCCGAAGGCTTCGGAGGGCGAGCGGTCTCGAATGTGGTGAGTGAGTTCTGGCAGACGTTGTGGAGACGGGTACATCACGGGTCCGATGCGGATCAGGCGAATGTGAACCAACCCTGAGCCGCACTGCCATTGGCGGGTGTGGCAGATCATTACGCGCGACCCGCCTCTTTGTGTCCGTCATTGCGGGAATAGCCGCATCATTCCTCTGGGCGGCAGATCGGGCGCAAGAAACCTGCCTCCGCTCAACAGTTCGGCGGCGCGATAACCGCTGCGCACCGCCCCTTCCATGGTCGCGGGCCAACCGGTCGCGGTCCAGTCTCCCGCAAGCAACAGCCGCGGCCACGGACTCCGGTTGGAGGGACGAAACGCGTCGCTGCCGGGTGAAGGCGAGAACGTCGCGTGAATTTCCTTTACGACCGTCGCTTTGGTCAGCTTTGCCTGACGAACTGCGGGAAAGAACTCCGTCAGCTCACGGACGGCAAGGTCAATGATCTCCCCGCGCGGCCTGTCGACCAGGGTTTTTGACGAGCTGACCACCAGCTCGACATAGCTTCCGTTGCGTCCCGAATCCCTCCTCGTCGCCAGTATCTTCGACTTATGGAACATCCACTGAACCGTTCTTTCCAGAAGCACCGCATGTTCCAGGGAGGTGATCTCGCGGTCTAACCACAGGTGAATTCCGGTGATCGGCGAACTTTCAAAGCTCCGGGCACTTCTGCGCAGCGGCTCCAGTTCGGGCACATCCGGCAGGAGCTTCTCCACTCCGTTAAAGGGGGCCGCCAGTACTGCATGATCGGCTCGCAACTGTTCGCCGCCGACGCACAACCGGACGCCATCATTGTCGGCGCGAAGCGAATCCACGGCCGCTCGCAGATGTACGCGGCCGGCGCGCGCTTCGATGTATTCCGCGGCGGTCCCATAAAGCTGCGACAGCGGCACCGCCGGCACTCCCATTCTTCCGGCGGCGGGAGATTTCAGGAACGAATCGCGAAACACCAGCGCCGCATAACGCGGTGAGACACGGTCCAGGTCCTCGTTGAGCGCGCTGACCAGCACCGGGGCCCAGAAACGGTCGATGGCCTGCCTCGTCTGTCCGTGACGTTGCAGCCAGTGCTGAAAGCTTTCACTGTTGTCCGCCGGCAGTGACGGGAGCAGCGCGGCCATAGCGCGGGCAATCGCCAGCTTGTCGCTGAGGTCGAGTATCGATGATTCGAGAAACGATGGCGCGGCATGAAATGGCGCAGGCAGCGCCCCCGGCCTGAGCGTCGAGGACCTTCCGCCCGGAAGGATGAACGTGATCTCGTCATACCAGCGAATCTGGTGCTCGACCCCGATCCTGCGATAAAAGTCGATGAGATTGGTGCAGCAGCCGAGCAGCACATGCTGGCAGTTGTCCACTACCTCGCCGGTGCCCGGAAGCTCGTAGGAGGATGCCCGGCCGCCGAGGAAGGGGCGGCGCTCGAACAACTGCACGCGGAACCCTGCATCGGCCAGGGCGCTGCCGGCGGCCAGACCTGCCAGTCCGCCACCCACGATGGCCACCGTTTCGCGACCGGGATTCTGCGTTGCTGCGTTCATCGAAACCGGAAGAAAGCTTTCGCTACCACCGCCAGCTTCTCTGTCGGGCTAAGACGGAGCCTGCGGGAGAACACATCGTAATTGCTGGCAACGATCCTCTCCAGCAGCCGGCGGTAGATTTCCACCAGCGTCCAGAGCGCCGCCCGGCTATCTTCGTCAATCAGCGGCAGCAGGTCCTGCGCCGCTCGGTAATAGCCGCGCGCGCGCAACGTCTCAAACTCCAGCAGCGGCCGCAGCGATGCCGGCGCGGATCCGTTTGTCAGAGCCCGAACGTCGATCCCGAAGCGCGCGAAGTCCTCGCGCGGCAGGTAAACTCGCCCGAGTTGGGCGTCTTCCTTCACATCCCGAACAACGTTGGTCAGTTGAAAGGCCACTCCCACCTGTTCGGCCAGCTTTTCGGCGCGCGGATCGCGATAGCCAAAGATGCGGATGCAGACCAGTCCCACCACCGACGCGACGTGATAGCAGTAATCGTAAAGCTGGTCGAAGGTTTCATATTGCAGCTGGGGCGCTGCAGCCGAAGCGTCAGCCGGGCCTGACGGAACATCCATTTCGGTTCCGTGTACGAGCTTCTCCAGCAGCTCCAGCGGAATCCGGAATCGCTTTTGCGAATCGGCCAGAGCGAAAAGTACGGGATCGTCCGTGCTTTCGCCAGCCGAAGCGCGCCGCAGCGCATCCATCCAGTCATCGAGCTTCTCGCGCCGCTGTGCGGCCGGGAGCACGGGATCGTCGGAGATATCGTCGGCGTGACGCATGAAGGCGTACACCGCCGACAGGGCATTGCGCTTGCGGAGAGGCAGTAACAGAAAGCCGTAGTAGAAATTCTTGGCCGCCGAGCGCGCAATGTGCCGGCAAACACTGTACGCAGCCCGCAACTGCAGCGGGTGCTGGCTCACAGGATCTTTCCCGCGACCGCCTGTACCAGCAGCCACAGTTTGCGCGGCTTCGGTATTACCGGGCGGTGCGTGAGCACGTCGTAGCCCTGCCGTTCGATGGCATTCAGGATCTCCAGCCCGCCCCGGCTGAACATCGAGATATCGATGGCGAGATGCCCGTCTACCTCGCCGGCCAGCGGCAATCCCCTGTGGAACCACTCGCGGGCACGCGCCACTTCGAATCTCATCATTTCGCGGAACTGCGGCGTGGCGCGGCGCCCGGCGATATCGATCTCACTAACGCCGAACCTCGCCAGGCTATCCAGCGGAAGATAGATGCGGCCTTTGCCGTAGTCGACCGCCACGTCCTGCCAGAAGTTCGCCAACTGTAGCGCGGTGCACGTGTAATCGGAGAGCAGCTGCCGTTCGGCATCGCGGTAACCGCACACGTATAGCACAAGGTGACCGACGGGATTGGCGGAATTTCTGCAATATCCCAGCAGGTCTTCAAATGTGGGATATCGCGTCACCGTCTGATCCTGGCGAAAAGCCGTGAGCAGGTTGGCAAACGGCTCGCGCGGGATATCGAACTGGCGGATTGTCTCCCGCAAGGCGACGAAGACCGGATGCCGCGGGCTGACCGGATTCGGCGGACGGAATTCCGGCTGCAGCTGGTCCACATTCTGCCGGATGTCGCGGGGCGCAGGCTCGACCAAGCTGAGATATGTGCCGTTAAGCTCGGCTTCCCAGGCGTCCAATAGTGCCAGCGCCTGCTGCGGATTGCCCACCTCATCGCCGAGATCATCCGAGATCCGGCAATAGGCATACACGTTGTAGAAATGCTGCCGGAGCTGCTTCGGAAGAAACCAGGTCACCACGGAGAAGTTCTCGTAATGCGAGCGGGCCAGCCGCCCACAATACTGCTGCGCCTCCTGCAGGCCCGGAGCATGGCCGGGGATGGCGTACTCGGGCGGCAGCGCCTGCCAGCCCGCAGCGGCGGCATCCGGCGGCGGAACGGAGTACACGCGATTGTCAGCCGACGTGGAGGACATCAGGAAGATTGTAATTGGGAGTGCCCGCCCCTGACCAAAGGAGGGCTAGAACGGGACAGACGCAAGGGAACCCTGGCACACAAGGGTAGCAGCGACACAGATTTTCAGGAGTGGCAACGCCCGGTTACGGGGTGATCTCCCAGACCACTCCACAACCTTCGCCGCAGTTTTCATCTCCGCCCTCGAAGGTTGTACCGTACAGATTGCCGGCACTGTCGAGCACGACGCCGCCGACCGGGGAAAAACCGTCGGTGAATGGAGCGCCGGTAAAGTCAAACAGATCCGTGAAAGTCCAACCATTGCCGCCAGGAGTTAGCTTGAAAACGGCGCCGAAGTTTGGGCCGTTAAGCCCACCCAAGGTTGCGTACAGATCGCCCGAAGCATCCATGGTCGGCGTGTCGGTCGGCCCAATGGCTACGGACCTCAGCACCGTTTCTGTCCAATTCCCGCCGGATTGCTGCAGCTCGTAAACTGTGCCACCGTTGTTACTCGAATTCGTCTCCGTTGTGCCGTAGACATTTCCTTGCTGATCGAAAACCAGTCCGCCGTACGCAAGCGCCCCATCGCCCTGACCACCGAAAGTGTGTAAGGTCGTCTGCGTCCAGCCGGACTGCGTTGGAGTGAGCTCATAGACGTAATTAAGGGTTGTGCCATAAAGATTTCCGGTACCGTCGAAGATCACTCCGCTGTACGGAGGCGAGCCCGGCGTATACAGCACACTCTCCGTCCACCCTGCGCCCGACCGGCTAAGCTCGAACACCACTCCGCAATCGCAAGAGGGCTGACCCCCGTTCGATGTTGTGCCATATATATTGCCCGCCTGGTCGAACGTGAGATCGCCGTGTTGGGGGTAAGCTCCGTCCGGTCCGCCACTGAAGCGGTAGAGCACGGTTTCCGTCTAGGGGCACAGGGCCGAGGCGCAAGCCCGCGCCAGTGGTCTCAAGTTAAAAAACGGTACCGAAACCGAGGCCGCCGTAGGTTGTAGTTCCGTAGAGCGTACCGTCGGGACCGAAGATCACCCTGGCCTGCGGGTTAGCTCCATCCGTGCCTCCCTGAAAAGCGTACAGTGTGTTCAGAATCCATCCTGACCCGGCCCGCGACAGCTTAAAAACCGTACCGTTCCCGGGTGGAAATTGGAGATTCGAAGTCGTACCGTACAGATTGCCAGCCCGATCCAGGGTCAGGCCCGCGATGGGATTGCTTCCGTCGCCTTGCCCGGTGAAAGTGTGCAGGACGGTGAAGGTCTGTGCCTGCAGGCCAGCGGTCACGATCAGCATCATGAAAAGGGCTGCCATTACGCCCTGATGAGGCACTTCGGATTTTCCTGATTGCCGTAAGCGCATTGCCATTTCTCCGGTGGAGTGATAGGCGGGGCCGGAACATCTCAGCGCCACGACTCGAGTATCAGGTCCTCACGCAGAACGCGAATGCGCACAAATCTGAACTCCACAATCTGGTATGTCAAGTTAATTTCGACAGGCAGGAAATTGCTGTTCTGTTCGGCAGCTGCGCTTTTCGCAAATCCTCGCCCTAAGGGTGCCGTGTTGGCTCAATGAACAACGTAGAAGTAGTGCTCAAGGTAAAACAACGCCCCAAATGCGAGGACCAGGGCAGAACCGGGAATGAGCAGGGCTCGCACGTTGCGAAGCGGCTGCGTCCAATCGGCTGTGGCAAGGAATACCAGGAGCATGCCGGCAAATAGAACGATCGAGAGCTGAAAGATGTGCGCAGCCGAGCCTTCGTCGGGTTGAGGTGCCTGAAAATATCCGCTGATTACGGAGAGCAACGCGATCAGCGAAAGCGCGATCAGGAACTTGCGGCTGAGGCGGTTAATGCGCTGCGAATGCATGACCAATCGGGAAAACCATCTTCTACGGGTGTCGCCGCTGCACGCGGCTCTGCATCGCTTTGCATCCGAGCGGGACTTACGCCTCGGACTAAAACCATCCCGCCGCTTCGGCTGAAGCATGTCCAGACACGCTGCGTTGCCGGCCGAAAAACTGGGTGCCAATCAGTAGCCGCTAACAACTAAGGCTAACGCCTAACCACTGACTACTAACCACCAGCCACTGCCCTTTTACATTCCGGGAATAATCGCCGTCTTGATGTCGCCGTTGCGGTTCAGCATGTGCCGCAGCACCTGCTGCAGACGCGACAGGGGTGCTTCGCCGGTGATGTAGTCGGTGCCCTTGATCTTCTTCTCGCAGATCAGCGCGAACGCCTTGCGCACCGTCTCCGGCGTGTGGTGAAAGGTGGCCTTCAGCGTCAGCTCGTTGTAGTGCAGCCGCTGGGTATCGAGGGCCACGGTCGTTCCGCTGGCGCAGCCTCCGAAGAAGTTGACGGTGCCGCCCTTGCGCACCATGTCGATCGACCATTCCCACGCCTGCGGCCGGCCAACCGCCTCGATGACCACGTCGCAACCACGTCCTTCGGGCGTCAGTTTGCGGACCGCCTTCACCGGATCGTCGACGGAGGTAATCTGCACGACGCTGTTGGCACCCGCACGCCGCGCGGCCGCGCCCTGGCTATCGCGCTTCACCACCGAGATCACATTGCACCCCGCCAGCTTCGAAACCTGTACGAACATCAGACCAATCGGTCCGGCCCCGATGACGGCGACGGTGTCACCAATTTCCATCCGGGTTTCGTGCAGGCCGCGCAGAACGCAGGCGAGCGGCTCGACGATGGCCGCTTCCTCAAAACTGATGTGATTGGGGATGGCCAGCATGTTGCTCTCCACGATGCGCCGCGGAATGCGGATGTATTCTGCGTAGGCGCCATTGTTGAAGAGCAGGTCCTCGCACAGGTTTTCCTGGTGCTTGGAGCAGTAAAAGCACATGGCACAGGGGGCGGAGTTCAGCGCCACCACCCGCATGCCCTTCCTGAAGCCCTTGACATTGGGGCCGACTTCCTCGATGACGCCGGCCGACTCGTGGCCGAACAGCGCCGGAGGGACAATCATGCGGGCGTGATAGCCGCGCTGATAAACCTTGAGATCGGTGCCGCAGGTCAGGGCCACGTGCACCTTTACCAGCACTTCCCCTTCTTCCAGCTTGGGGATGGGCACGCGCTCAATTTTGACGTCCTCCTTGCCGTAGAGGACCGCCGCTGTCATCTGTCCGTTCACGCTATCCGTCCTTCCAGTCGCCCCGGTTGAATCACAACCTTCATCGAGTCGGGCCCTGGCCGGGCAGCCACACGCAACGCCTCAGCCCATTGGGTCAGTGGAAACCGGTGGCTGATGAGCCGCTCCAGGTTCATCTCCCGGCTGAGCACAAATCGCGCTGAGTCTTCCTGCAGATCCACGGAAGCGCTGTAGGAGCCCAGGAGGCTCTTCTCCTCCACGCAAACGGCGGCGGGGTCAATCATGGCCTCCCCGTGCTGGGTTTGCGCAAACAGCAGCACGCGACCACCCGGTCGCGTGGCCCCCATCGCAGGACGGATCAGGCTGTTCCCGGCTGCTGCCAGAATGACGGCATCTGCCCCCCGTCCCTCCGTCAGGTCTTTGACAGCCTGTACGGTATCGGAGGTGGAGGCGTCGATGCTTTCGCGTAGGCCAAACGCCTCAGCTATTGTATGCCTCTGCGGAAACAAATCGGAAGTGATTACCCGCACACCAAGGCGTCGGACCAGGACGGCCAGAATAATCCCGATCGGTCCCTGGCCAACGACCAGCACCGTTTCCGCCTGCTTAAGTTGCAGTGCTGCAACGGCTTTCATGCAGGTGTTCACGGGTTCGATGAAGGATGCCTGTTCAAAGGAGACGCCATCGGGAATACGGATTACCCCGCTTCCGACGATCCAGTCCATCACGCGGACGTACTCGGCAAAGCCGCCACCGCTGGCCTCGTAGCCCGCAGTTGCCCCGACCTTCTTGTATGTCGGACATTGCGCAAACACCTTATGCCGGCAGTAATAGCAGTCGCCGCATGGGATGTGGTGAAAGACGACCACCCGGTCGCCGATCCGCCAGGCATTCACCCCCTCGCCGACAGCCGCGATAATCCCGGCCGTCTCGTGTCCGAAGATGCGCGGAGCCGAGTGCGAGCCAGTCGCGATTTTTTTCAGGTCAGTTCCACAGATGCCGCAGGTGTGAACACGGACCAGGATCTCCCCCCGGCCGATCTGCGGGACGGGCACGGTCTCCAGCCGAACGTCATTGACGCCGCGGTATACCGCTGCCAGCATGGTTGCGCGAATGGCCTGCCGCTCCACCGTGTCGCCGAGTTGTGTCGCCGCCGACATGATTTCAGTTCCCACTTGCCAGCAGCCACGGTCGTGGCTCATTTTCCTGGAGAACTCCCATAACTGGCTACAGGCGCCTGGCAGCCGCTTTCTATTAGATGTTGCAGGGCCCGGCACAAGTTCGCAGCAGCAATGTTGCTGTTCCCACGAAGCTTGCCCACCGCGCCCCACCAGCCTGGGTGTAGGGCCATATACATCAGAAACTTACGTGTAGAGAACCTGCCGTGCTTCGTGATAAAGCGGTTAAGCGGCGGCATGGTGAATGCCGAATCGTCGCAGACCGCCTTTAGGCCGGCGAACTCCAATCCGTGCTCCTGCGCCGCCTGGGCCACCGCAGCCGCTTCCATATCAACCACGTCGACCCCAAACTTCGTCAGCAGTTCGTGCTTCTCCTTGGCGTCGCTGACATCCTGTGCGGTTGCCAGTACCCAGACGCCCCCTCCTGAAGCTGCATAACGGGCGCCGGTGGCCGCATCTACCACTTCCCGGATCCGCCCAACATCGCCTACCTTCAGCCGGGACGAGACCGCACCCACCATTCCCGCCGAAAGCAGCAGCTTCGGCTGGACATGCCCGATTGCCACCTCCGCCGCCCGGCGGGCGCACTTTTCGCCAATCCCGCCCATCGCGACCAAGGCGCCCGGAAGCTCGAACAACTCAACGCCACTAACCTGCTGCGAGGGCAGCTTGCCGATGAGGGGCGACAGTTCCAGCCGCATCGCGGCAACAATCGCGATGTCCTTATGCGACATAGCCGTTCGCCCGGAACCATTCCACAGCGCGCCGCAGCGCGTGCTCCACCGGGCCAGGACTCCACCCCAGCTCCCGCTCTGCTTTGGTGCTGGTGACAAACATCTTCTTGCGGCCCATCCGCACCGCATCAATGGTCACCCGCGGTTCGCCTTTCAACATCCTGCCGACGATCAGCGTGTCGACAATTCCCGTGGCAAAGGCGAGAGTGTACGGCAGTTTGACTTTGGGAGACGGCAGGCCCGTGATGGCTCCCAACTTGTCCAGGATCTGCTTCAGTGTCAGGTTCTCGCCCCCGAGGATGTAGCGCTCGCCTGGCCGGGCCCTCTCCATGGCGAGCAGGTGGCCCTCGGCGCAATCCACAACATCAACCAGGTTCAGGCCGGTATCCACATACGCCGGGAACTTGCGCCGCAGGAAATCCAGAATAATCTGTCCACTCGGCGTCGGTTTGATATCGCGCTCGCCCACTGGCGTTGTGGGATTCACCATCACGACATTCTGACCGTTTCGTCCCGCCTCGATGACCAGGCGCTCCGCCATGAATTTGCTGCGCTTGTAGTCGCCGATCATGTTGGACAGCGTTACCGGCGACTTCTCGTCGGTCAGACGGCCGTTGTTGCCGAACCCCATGGTGGCAACGCTGCTGGTGTAAATAACCCGGCGCACTCCGGAATCTCTCGCCGCCGCCAGTATGTTCCGGGTTCCTTCCACATTGGAATCGTACAGTTCCTGCCGGTTCGGGGCCCAGAGGCGGTAGTCGGCGGCAACATGAAAGACAAACTCGCAGCCGGACATGCCCTTGCGCAGCGAGTCGGGATCGCGAAGGTCCCCCGTGATCCGCTCCGCCTCAAGATCGGCGATGTTTTCCAGGCGGCTCGTAGCCCGCACCAGCAGCCGGAGTTCGGCGCCCCTGTTCAGCAGTTGCCGGGCAACATGAGTTCCCAGAAACCCGGTCGCACCTGTGACAAAGCACTTCATGCTCGGTTATCAGCGGCCAATTGCCGGAGCTCAGCGGACAACGGCGGATCCGCCGGCACCGTTCGCACGGCTCCGTGTAAGGCAGGTGCTGGAGAGTGGCGTACCCGTACTGAGAACTGGCAACTGAAACGGCTGCTAGCTCCGCTGCTCATTCCGCCGCACAATCCGCAGCCGCTCTTCTTCCGGCGCTGCCGTTGTCTTCGTATATGTGGTCAGCGCCACCAGCGGGAAATACTGCCGGTACATGTGGTACATGAGATAGAAGACACGCGGAAAGCCGGTTCCGGTGTACAACGACTCGTGCCAGGAGCCGTCGCGGCGCTGCATCTTCAGCAGGTACGCAATCCCGCGCTGCAGCGAATCGCTGCGCGTGTCGCTGGCCGCGAGCAGTCCCATCACCGCCCATGCAGTCTGGGAAGCGGTGCTGGGCCCCACTCCTTTCATATCGGGATCATCGTAAGAACCGCAGGTTTCGCCCCATCCGCCGTCGGGGTTCTGCACCATGCGCAACCACTCCGCGGCCTGCTGCACGCAGGGTTCGTGGTGGTCCACGCCCACAGCTTCCAGGCCGCGCAGGACCAGCATCGTGCCGTAGATGTAGTTCACACCCCAGCGCCCGAACCATGAGCCATCCGGCTGCTGCTGGCGACGGACGAATTCCACCGCGCGCCTCACCGGGGGGTCCTTGAGCGAGTAGCCGTAGGTCGCCAGGCACTCCAGCACCCGTCCGGTAATGTCCACCGTGGCCGGATCGAGCATGGCGTTGTGGTCGGCAAAGGGAATGTGCTGGAACACCATGCGATTATTGTCTTTGTCGAAGGAAGCCCAGCCGCCGTTACTGCACTGCATGGACAGGATCCAGTCCAGCGCCCGACGCACCGATTTGTCGTGATAACTCTCGTTGCTGGTGCGGACGCGGCTGAGCGCCAGCAGCACCTGGGCGCTGTCGTCCACATCGGGATAAAACTCGTTGTTGAACTCGAAGTACCAGCCCGCGGGCGCGATCCTGCGGTTTTTGACACACCAGTCGCCGCGACGCGTGACCTGCTTCCGCAGCATCCATTCGCAGGGCTGGACAAGCCGCGGGTCGGTGGCCGCGACTCCGCTTTCCGCCAGCGCGAAGACAGCGTAAGCCGTGTCCCACACCGGCGACATGCAGGGCTGCATGCGGAACGTATTTTCTTCCTCGATTCCGAGCTTCTCGAACTCGTCCAGCGCGCGAATGACCTGCGGATCGTCCAGCGAGTATCCCAAACAGCGCAGTGCGATGATGGAATTCATGATGCCGGGATAAATGGCGCCCAGGCCGTCGCTCATCTCCAGCCGCTCCAGCATCCATTTTTCCGCCGACTTTAACGCCCGTGAACGCAGCGGACGCACGTGCACGCGCTCGAAAAAATGCACAAGGCGGTCGAACACGAGAAAGAAATTCCGCCAGCTGATCAGCCGTTTGTCCCAGCGCAACCGCAACTGGCTGTACGAGCGGCCGCCGACGAAAAGCTCATTGATGTCCTGCTCGGGCGGAATCTTCCGGAACGGCTTCTTGGCATAGGCGATGGAAAGCGGCACCAGAATGGCGCGTGACCAGGAGGAGATTTCGTAGATATTGAACCAGAACCACCGCGGAAAGAGCACGATCTCCGGCGGTATGGCGGGAACGGCATCGTAGTCATACTGGCCGAAAAAGCACAGGTAAATCTTGGTGAAGGTATTGACCGCGGTCACCCCGCCCAGGGCCAGAATGCACTCGCGCGCCTTCTGCAGCCGCGGATCATCGGCGCGGTAGCCCGCCATCTTGAGCGCAAAATACGCCTTTACGGACGCGCTGACGTTGGAGGGCCCCTCATTGCAGATTGGCCATCCTCCGTCGTGGTTTTGCCGGCCGAAAATCTCGGCGGCGCACTTCTGTGTGCGCATGGGATCTTCGGTACCCAGCAGCCGGTGCAGAAGTATGTAGTCGGAAACCAGAGTGGAATCGGCGCCCAGTTCGCCGCACCAGTATCCGTCCTCGCGGTCCTGAATGCTGAACAGGTAGCGCCGCGAGGCATCGATGGCCGCAGCCACCCGGCTTCTGATGTCATCGATCTTGCCGAAACGCATTTCGGCCGGATTCAGAGGGTCTGCCATCGGATCTTACTCCGCCAGAGCCGGAGCAGCTGCTATCGCTCCCACGATCTCCGGCGGCAATCCAAAACGGACATTCTCGGGCATCACTTCCAGTTCGCGAACATCGGTAAAACCCTGCTGCTGCAGGAAAGTTACCGCTTCCTGCACCAGGATTTCCGGCGCCGAAGCCCCCGCGGTGAGGCCGACCGTCTTCACGCCGTGCAGCCACTCCGGTCGGATGGAGCGGTAGTTCTCGATGAGGTGCGAGTTCGTTCCCAGATTGCGGGCAACCTCCACCAGACGATTGGAGTTCGAGCTGTTGTCCGAGCCGACCACCAGCAGCAGATCGCACTCCGCCGCGACGTCCTTGACCGCCGTCTGGCGGTTCTCGGTGGCGTAGCAGATGTCCTGCGCGTGCGGACCCTTGATGTTCGGAAAGCGCCGGCGCAGCGCCTCGATCACGTGACGGGTTTCGTCGAGGCTCAGTGTGGTCTGGGTCAGATAGGCAACCCTGTCGGGATCGGGCACGTGCAGCTCCTCCACCTCCTCGGGGGAATCCACCACCTGCGTGGCCAGCGGAGCTTCTCCCAGCGTACCGATCACTTCGTCGTGGTCGCGGTGTCCAATCAGAATCAGCGAATAGCCCTCGCGCGCAAACTTCACGGCCTCCACGTGGACCTTGGTCACCAGCGGGCAGGTGGCGTCGATGACGCGCAGCTCGCGCAGCTTGCTGGCCTCCCTCACTTCGGGCGCAACCCCGTGAGCGCTGTAAATCACCCGCTCGCCGGCGGGCACCTCCTCCACGCTGTCCACGAAAATGGCGCCTTTGGCTGTGAGCTCGTCCACCACGTAGCGGTTGTGGACAATCTCCTTGCGCACATAGATGGGCGCGCCGAAAGTTTCCAGCGCGATACGGACAATGTCGATGGCTCGTACAACTCCCGCACAGAAGCCCCGTGGCTTCAGCAGGAGCAGGGTCTTGGCATCAGTCTGGCTCATTCGATCCTGCAATCAAGTATACGGATTACCCCACAAATGACACCATTGTAGCAGCGCCGTAACCACAGACATAACATCCGGAGTCGCTCCAGGCGCGGCAGCCGCCGTCCGTCAGCAAACGGGTCGATAGCCTCCTTTGCTCCTTATGATTTGGATGTCGCCACTGCACCGGCGGTGGTGCAGGGCGCCTGGACGGATGCGCCAATTTCCGGCAACGGCCAGATTGGGCTGCTGCGGCAGATAGCGGGAAACAAAGCGGCGATAAGCTAGCGGCAACTGGCAACTAGCCCGATCAGAGAGTCACCTGGCATCTGGAACCTCGCTGAATTCGCTTCCCTGCATCGCAAAGTGAAATGTGCGTTTTCCTGCCCGCAAGTCCAAGTGCGTGTCGTCCAGCCATTCTAGAGCTGCACCATAATCCGGATCGACCGGGACGGAATCCCGCAGCATCTTGCCGGTGGGACTGAGTATTACGACATACCAGTCGTCTTCCGGGCCGATCAGGTCCGTGAACGCGACCCACTTGTCATCCGGTGACCAGGCAAACGGCGGGCCTGTGCCTATCCCGATCTCATGGCTGTGGCTGTCGTCAAACTGCTTGGCCGCCCGCTCAGGTGGATAAACATCAACTTCATCACGATTCAGAAGCACTGCATCCTGCTCGGGACAAGTGCCTTCCGGCGCGTGTTCAGCACACCAGGACGCAACAAAGCGCCTTGCAACGAATTGGCGGTTGTGCGACCAGATGAAATCGAAACCACCGCGCATTACCCCAATCGTTTTGCCAGAATCTGGATTAAGGACCCAGTACATACAGTTTGCATGGCCGCACGCCATTGCTCCGATACGCTGATCATCAAGCCAGTCGAGCCGTTCGAAGTCTCGCGGCACGTAGCCTTCGGGAACGATCCGCTGCCGAACCTCTCCGCTCATGTCCACCAGGACGATCAATTCTTCCGGTGCATTCTGCGAAACCCGGTGATCAACCACGTACGCCACTGCGTCCCCCGCAGGCGATAGTGTCGGCAGTCTCTTGGGAACGCCGTCACGCGTTAGCTGTCGCTGGCCGGACGCTGTTTGCAGCCAGATTTCGTTGTCCTTGACCGTAACGCTGCTGGCGCTGGTCACTGCCGCTTGCCAGAAAAGTGCAACTACGGCCACGCATGCAGGCAACATACTGCTACCCTCACAACCAACAACCGACAACTGACCACTGGCTACTGGCTACTGGCCACTGCCTTTGATCATCTGCTCGGCGTGCTTCAGCGAGGTGTCCGTCAGCTTCGCGCCGCTTATCATGCGGGCGATCTCGCGGGTGCGCTCTTCCCTATCCAGCCGCCGCACCGAGGTCCTGGTTCTTCCGCCGGCTTCTCTCTTCTCGATGAGGTAGTGTTGGTCGGCAAAGGATGCGATCTGCGGCAGGTGGGTGATGCAGAGCACCTGCTTGGTCCGCGAGAGCTGCTTCAGCTTCCGCCCAACAGCCTCGGCGGCGCGGCCGCCGATGCCACTGTCAATCTCATCGAAGACCAAGGTTCGCTGGGCCGCACCACTACCATTTCGCGTACCGCGTCGCGCCTGCCCTGCTTCGACGCTGGTCTTCAGGGCCAGCATGGCCCGCGACAGCTCGCCGCCCGACGCGATTTCGTCCACCGGGCCCAGCGGCTCACCCGGATTGGCCGAGATCAGGTATCGCACGTGGTCGAAGCCACGGGCGGTCCAGTTCCCTTCCTCGTCCGTGCCGCTCACTTCGACTTTGAAGCGCGCCTTCATCGCCAGTTCGTTGATCTCGCCTTCCACCAGCTTCTCCAGCCTGCGTGCAGCCTCGTAACGCTGACGCGAGAGCGCGCGGGCGCTTTCAACGTACTTCCCTGCCGCGGCGGCAAGCTCCAGCCGCAAGCTCCGCAGCACCTCGTCCTTGTTCTCCATTTCGCCCAGCTTGCGCTTTAATTCGTCAGCCAGCGCGATCACATCCTCCAGAGCCGGCCCGTATTTGCGCTTCAGCCGGTCGAGCGCCGCCAGCCGGTCTTCCACTTCAGCCAGGCGCTCCGGGGAAGCCTCGACACCCTGGCCATAATCACGCAGCCTCTGTGCGATATCTTCCATCGTGATACGCGCCGATTCCAGCTCGGGCAGCGCATCGCGGAATTGCTCGTCGAAGCGCAGCAGGTCTTCGATCTGGCGGATAGCCGCGCGCACCAGCACCGAGGCCGACGCATTGTTCTCGTAGAGAGCCTCGTAGGCTGACATCGCCGAATGGCGCACACGTTCCGCGTTGGCCAGCACCCGCTTTTCCGCTTCCAGGTTCGCATCTTCACCGGGCTGGGGGTTTGCAGCGGCGATTTCCTTCTGCTGGTAGCTCCACAGATCGAGCAGCTGCAAACGATCATGCTCGTCGCGTTCGAGCTCGGCGATGCGGTACCGTGCCCGGTTCCACTCCTCAAGCGCCTTCCCTGCCGCGGCATGGTCGCAGCCCGCAAAACTGTCGAGCAGCGCGAGGCGCGACGCAGCGTCGAACGACAGCACGGCTTCATTCTGGGCGTGAATGACGACGAGATGAGGGGCCAGTTGCTTCAGGACAGCGACAGTTGCAGGCTGGTTATTGATAAATACCCGCCCCCGCGAGCCGGCCGCAATCTCACGGCGAAGAATGAGATGGCCGTCTTCGCTGTCGATACCATTGGCTTCCAGGACCGGCTGGATTATGGGCCAGGCCGCCTCGAAGACCGCCGAAACCGTTGCCCTGTCGGTGCCGTGGCGAATGCCCTCAGCGGACGCTTTATCGCCGAGCAGCAGCGCGAGCGCATCGATGAGAATGGATTTTCCGGCGCCGGTTTCGCCGGTCAGGAGGTTGAGACCGGCCGCGAACTCCACGGCAACGTTGTCGATCACCGCGTAGTTTTCGACCCGCAGTTCCAGGAGCACGGCAGTTTCCAGCTCGCCAAAGTCTGAAGTCAAGCGCAGTGTAGCAGTAAAGCAGCCAGGCGTCAGCCATGGGCCGTGGCTCGCCGGCCCATGGCTCCATTTCCCCATTTCCTGAATTTCGGGCGCCAGACTCAGCCACGGTAAATCTCCGGCCCGCAGGGGCAATCATTTTACGTATTGCAAAATGCCAGCTCTGGCGAGGGCCCCGCCACGCCATGACAGCGTCCTGGCCCGCGGACGCAATCCGGCGCCGGGCCGCGCTTTACATCTTGCGTCTTTGTCCGTCAGAATACCTGTACTCCGGGTGAGCGAAGCGAGGGACGCCTTGAAGTTTAGAGGGTGGCTGCTGGCAGTGCTGTTCGTGCATGTCGTGCTGCATCCATGGGTGCATGCCATGGGGGTGGCGAGTCCGGCCGGCAGCACCGCCTCGGTTTCGAATCGCTCAGCCGGGCCAGACGGCAGCGTTAGCGCAGTCGATCACTGCGAACTCTGTCGCGTCGGTCACAGCGCCACGGCAACTCCCCGGCTCCCCAGGACCGATCTGCTGAATCCCCGGTGGATTCACACCGCTCTGACTTCCGTTAACTACGCATCCCTGCTGGCCGATAGCAGACGTCCCTCCCGGGCCCCTCCAGTCCTCTGATCCAATTTGCCCGTCAACGCAGCGCGTGATTTGCACGCGTCCCCGAATATTGGCAGTTCCATTACTCCGTTTCTGCGGTCCTCGCGCCTGTTCTTCGCGATTGCCGCTGAAATCGAGCCAGGTGATTGGAGGATCTTCGATGTTCCGGAAATTGATGCTGCAGTGGCAGTATTCAGTCGCGATGCTTCCGGCCCAGCGCTCAGTTTGCGTGGCTGTGGCCCTGATGTTCACCGCCGTGCTTTTGTCTTTTTCTGCTCTCGCCCAGACTACGGGTTCATCTTCGGTGACCGGAACGGTTACTGACCCGTCCGGCGCGGTGGTGCCGGGAGCGACCGTTGTCATCCAGAATCCGGTCAGCGAGTTCACCCGAACGGCAACCACGGACGCCACCGGAAGATTCACCTTCGCGAATGTGCCTTTCAATCCCTATCACCTGACCGCGAACCTGACCGGCTTTGCGCCCTACGTGCGGGACATCGACGTGCGCTCGCCCCTTCCCCTGAATGTGAAGATCACCCTGCAGATCTCGGCAACCGCGGAAAACGTTACCGTAAAGGGGGAAGCCAGCGACCTGGTGGAGAACGACCCGACATTTCATACCGACGTGGACCGCCAACTGTTCGCAAAATTGCCTCTGGAGAGCACTTCGTCGCAGCTCAGCTCGCTGGTGACTCTGGCCTCGCCGGGCGTCGCGGCCGATTCCAACGGGCTCTTTCATGGCCTGGGCGATCACGCCCAGAATTCCTTTTCGCTCGACGGCCAGCCCATCACCGACCAGCAGAGTAAGGTTTTTTCCAACCAGATTCCGCTCGATGCCGTGCAGTCGACGACCGTTATTAGCGGCGCTCCGCCGGCGGAGTATGGCGGCAAGACCAGCCTTGTGATCGACGTGACTACCCGCTCCGGCCTGGGCGCTACCACACCCCACGGCAACATCACCGCGTCGTACGGCACCTTCGGCACCTCGGCCGTGGATAGTGATTTTTCCTACGGCGGCAGGAACTGGGGGAATTTCATCGCCATCAGCGGGCTGAATACGGGGCGTTTTCTTGACCCACCGGAGTTCTCGGTCCTGCATGCGCACGGTAACGAAGAGAACGCATTTGACCGTGTCGACTACCAGATTTCGACGGCCAACGCGCTTCATCTCAACTTTGGCTACACGCGTTCCTGGTTTCAGAACCCCAATTCGTTCGACCAGCAGTTTCAGAATCCCAACGGTGTTGCTAACCTGAACCCCCTGACTGGTCTTCCTCTGGGCCCAACCGACCAGCGCTCCAAGATCGGAACCTTTAACATCGCACCTACCTGGTCGCATACCATAAGCAACAACGCGCTCTTCAATTTGACAGGTTTCGTGCGGCGCGACGCGGTCAACTACTATCCCAGCAACGATCCGTTCAACGATCTCGGGCCGCTGAACCTGCAAAGGCAAACCGTCGCTCAGCAGCGCACGCTGCTCAATGCCGGCGCCCTGGCCAACATCAGCTATGTGAAGGGCATTCACAATGTCAAGGCCGGTATTACGTACGAGCAGACTTTCCTCGACGAGAACGATCAGCTGGGGATTATCGATCCCACCTTCAACGCGCCGTGTTTGAATGGCGCTGCCCTTCCGGTCAATGGTTTTACCGACCCCGCGCAGTGCGCAGGGGCCGGCTTCCAGCCAAACACTGCCGACAATCCGAACGCGCCCAACTCCGCGCAATATCCGTTGTTCAATTCTGACCTGCTGCCCTTTGATTTGACGCGCGGCGGGGCCCGCTTTCGGTTCGCCGGCCATACCGACGTCAAGGAACTCTCCATGTACGTGCAGGACACCATCACCAAACGCAACTGGAGCTTCAATCTCGGCATACGCGGCGATCTCTACAACGGGCTCACTACGGCCAGCCAGGCCGAGCCGCGGGTAGGGATCTCCTACAATATCCAGAAAACCAATACCGTGCTTCGCGTCTCCTATGCCCGCACTCTGGAGACTCCATTTAACGAGAACCTGATCCTCTCCAGTGTCGGCTGCAGTTCGCCCGTCCTGAACCCGCTCCTCGGCTGCTTTTCAAGCACGCTGACGCCCATCGCCCCCGGCTTCCGCAATGAATTCCATGCCGGTCTGCAAC
Organism: Binatia bacterium; assembly: GCA_035516415.1. Lineage (GTDB taxonomy): Bacteria > Acidobacteriota > Terriglobia > Terriglobales > Acidobacteriaceae > Bog-257. Next base: position 25,881 of record DATJAI010000131.1, read on the forward strand.
AGGCTTTCGGGCGCTACCTGGTCGTCGATGGCGAATACATCTGGAAGTACACGCACAATGCTTACGACTTCAGCGTGCTGGGCAATACGCCCATCTTCTTTCCGATCGCCTGGCACAATTCGAAGATCCCCGGCTTCGCGCTGCGTGCCAGCATGCCGGTCAACCATGGCTTCAGCGCGCTGGTGGTGATGTCCAGCGTTGCCGCCCGCTTCTTCACTCCACAACTGTCAGGCGCCGGCGCCAATCCCCTGGCGCCTACGGGGGTTTTCCGCATTGACCACGATGAAGCCTTCAACATGACCGCACATGCGCAGTACCAGACTCCCTGGAAGCGCGGACCCTGGATTGGCCTCAACTGGCGGTATGACAGTGGACTGGTAGCAGGCTCCGTTCCCTGCTATGGAATTGACGTATCCAACACCTGCCCACAGTCGACCACGCTCAACGGGGTGCCGGCCGTCACTATGACCGATGCCCTGGGGATCCCCTTCACCGCCGATCAGGAGTTTCAGGCTGGATTCACCTGTAACGGTGTGCATGCGACTCCGACTACTCCATTGCCTTTCATCTGTCCTGCCTCCGAATTCGGCTCTACGCTGACGAAGGTACCGGCGCCAGGAACAGAGAACGACGACCACAATCCGCCGCGCGTCGCGCGACGCAATCTTTTCGATCTCGCGATTGGCGAGGACAATATCTTTAAGGGCGACAGGTACAAGTGGAGCGCCCAACTGACCCTCATTAACCTGGCGAACAATTACGCACTCTACAATTTCCTGTCCACGTTCAGCGGCACGCATTACGTGACGCCGCGGGCGATAACCGGACAGATTGGTTTTCATTTCTAGCTGGAGCAGATTTTAGCCTGTGCGGTGGCACGTAAAACGCAAATGCCACTCGGGCAACGAGTGGCATTCGTTTGTTTCGACAATGGCCGGATGAACGACTAGCCCTTGGCTTTGCGCTTCCGCTCGGCCCAACGCTGCTTCATCATCTCTGAAATGCGTTTGCGGGCAGCAGCACTCATACGGCGGCGGCGCGGCCGTCTGCCTGAAGCCGCACTGCCGCTTCCCGCCGGTCTTCCGCGGCGCCGCGGGCCGGTACCGACTCCCTCCAGAGCCGCTATGGCCGTACTGATACGATCACGCTCTCTTTTGAGATCGGCGAGTATGTTCTGGATGTTCATGCTTCTCCTTTCAAGGATCTATAACCCTGAGTAGTGTAACAGTGAATAGTAATAGTGTATCCGGAAATACTATACCTGTACCATGAAATACCATGGAACCATCCCTGTAATGACATAAACCTTCATGAGCTGGCGGGCCGGCACTCTGGAGCAGCAGAGGTTTACTTCAAAGACGGTACAGGGGCTCCTTGGATCGAAACTCTGGCAAAGGACTTTACGGAGGATCGCCGCAGTGTCTGACAAAAGCTATCATATGACGCCACAACAGTTCCGTGAGTACGGACGCGCGGTTGTGGACTGGATCGCCGACTACTACGAGAGAATCGAAGCTTTGCCGGTAATGTCGCAGGTAAAGCCGGGTGCGATCCGGCGCGCGCTTCCTCCCGAAGCGCCTCGCGAACCCGAAGATTTTCGAGCGATGCTGCGGGACATCGACAAAGTCATCCTCCCCGGAGTAACTCACTGGCAATCGCCGAACTTCTTCGCCTACTTTCCGGCGAATGCCTCCGGGCCTGCCATTCTGGGGGACCTGCTTTCGTCAGCCCTGGGCGTACAGGGAATGCTCTGGGCCACCAGTCCCGCCTGCACGGAACTGGAGACGCAGGTTCTGGACTGGCTGGTGTCGATGTTGGGATTACCGGCGAAATTCCTCTCCTCCGGCGCAGGCGGCGGCGTCATTCAGGACACGGCCTCCAGTTCTTCGCTCTGCGCCATGCTGGCGGCGCGGGAACGCGCCACGAAGCTGCAATCGAATCGCCGGGGCTGCGGGGACCGCCTGGTGGCCTACACCTCGAACCAGGCACACTCATCCCTGGAAAAAGCCGCCATGGTGGCCGGTATCGGCGCCGACAACCTGCGACTGGTGGACGTAGACGGGCGCTTTGCCATGCGTCCTGAGCTGCTGGCGGAACACATCGCGAAAGACCGCGAAGCCGGACTGCTTCCATTCTTCGTGTCAGCGACGGTTGGAACGACTTCGTCCAATGCGCTCGATCCGTTGCCCGCAATCGGAGGCATCTGCCGCGAGAATTCGCTATGGTTCCATGTGGACGCCGCCATGTCGGGCACGGCCGCCCTGTGCCCGGAGTTCCGCTACGTTCACGATGGACTTGACTACGCCGACAGCTACACCTTCAATCCCCATAAATGGATGTTCACCAATTTTGACTGCAACTGCTTCTATGTCGCCGATCGCAAGGCGCTCATCGATACTCTCAGCATCCTTCCGGAGTATCTGCGCAATCAGGCGACGGAATCGGGGGAAGTATTCGACTATCGCGACTGGCATATCCCGCTGGGACGCCGCTTCCGATCGCTGAAACTGTGGTTCGTGATCCGCTACTACGGACTGGAGGGGCTGCAATTCCATGTTCGCCGCCATGTCGCCCTGGCGCAGCAGTTCTTCAACTGGGTGAAGCAGGACGAACGCTTCGAGATTGTCGCGCCGGCGCCGCTGAATCTGGTGTGCTTCCGTTATCGCGGCCCGGACCAGAGCAATGAGGAGCTGATGGACCGGCTTAATCGAAGCGGCGATCTGTATCTGACGCACACGCGGTTGCAGGGGCGGTTCACGCTGCGCTTCTGTGTGGGGCAGACCAATACCGAAGAGCGGCATGTGCGGCACGCGTGGAAGAGAATTCAGGAAGAGGCAGCAAAGCTATAGGCGACGCTCATCAGGGCAGCCCCGGTTCATTGCGGCGGAGCTTCCGTTGGAGCGGTGCCACCACTGATGAGCGCAGTCAGACTGTCGGCCAGTTGCGGATTGCTGACCACGTAGAAGGTTCCACCCCTTCCGTTCTGGCTGCTCGCGCAGTTGGGACCGGAAAGCGAACCCTGCTGGTTCATGTCGCCGAAGATGGCGTAATGATCATTGGTGGATGTGGAGACGCCCAGCTTGGCGTGATTGTAATTCGTACCCAAACCGCCGGTAAGACCGAATTCATTCCCCGCCCAATGTCCGGTCGTGGCGATCTCGACGCCCCCCGGAGTACCCAGCGAGGCGCTCCAGCAGCCGGGATTCGTGGTTGAAGTTGTGGAATAGATTTCGGGGGTCGCCCACCACGTCGCGGTCCGCAGCGGAACCCCGCCCAGAATAGCCGATACCATCTGCCAGGGCGGCACGTGCAGCTTTGAAGACTTCGAAATCAGTTGCACTCCACTTGAGAGTTTCGTCTGACTGTAGCTGGTGCTGTCCGACTTCACCCCCAGGCCGGCAACCAGTTGCTGCACGTCAGGAGGGCCCCCATTGTTGACGATCTGGGGATTGGAGGGATCGGTGACGACGCTGGCATTGCTGAGGGCCATCAGCACCTGCACCAGATCGTCTTTGCTGAGTTTCAGGGCGAAGAAATGCTGACTCACCTGCACATCGTTGTCCTTGACGCAACCCAGGGTGTTGCCGTCGCTCCTGCGGGGAAATTCGGCGCTGCCCGAAGCCGGCCACGACGGCGTCGAGACCTGCATCACCAGACCTTCCCCAACATCGTTCCAGGCGACGATACCTTTGGAGTGGCCCCAGGGAGCGCCGCACGATTCGCTGCAGCCCTTGATGTCTGGATCGTCATAGAACTGGTCATTCCAGACCACGTAGTGATACTTCCCGTTGTAAATCTCGTCGAAGGTGGCCCCAACGGGATCGCCGGTGGTGTCGCCGGCGCAGCCATTTCCCTGCTGCAGGGTCGGACTCTCGCTGCTGGCGTAGACAAACTGCTGACTGCCCTTATACGTCTGAACCTGGCCGCCGAAGGGACAACTCCTGCTCGCCCCTCCACCACAGCCGGGGAACACCGCCGAATTGAACTTGAATACAAACCACCAGTCCACCGGACGCCCTTTCTGCAGCAGCGGAGAAGGCACCGTGCAGGCGGGGAGACCGGGGGAGCCGCAGTTCACCGCCTGCGTGACAGCGGCCTGCTGTACGGTCGCTGGATTTTTGCTGGGAAACTGCGTGCTGGCCAGGCCGAGAGCCAGCGGCAGGACAGTCGCTGCAGCCGCCAGCCGCCGTCCGCGGGTCTGCGGCGAAGAGGTGGTGCTTGCTGCGGTAGTCCGTCGCGCCCTCATGCGGTCCTCAGGTCAGCGTCACCACGGCAAGGTCGTGGGCGTCCGGAAAGGCGTCGCTGGTTACCTGAATGGTTGCGTGTTGCAGCGGCGGGGCCGCCCCGGGCGCCACTGCGGGCGCGGCAGGAGCGGTGTACAGACCACTGGCGTCGATTGTGCCTCCCCCCGCTATCACCTGCCATTTAACGCTGGAACCCGGCTTGCGAGGGACGACGGCGCCGAACTGCCTCGTCTGCCCGTAACGAACCATGGCCTGCGCCGGCGAAATCACGACATCGTTGGCGGATGGGTTTACGAGGCCGGAGGGATCGCTATGCTGTATCGCTTTGCTCACCAGATAGGAGCTGCCGCTGATCCCCAACAGCGTCAGAATGGTTCCGGGAACATTGGGAAACTCGGGTTGACGCGGATTCCCCACGATTACCAGGAACAGGCTGAGGGCAATCACGAAAGTGAATACGAGAAACTGAAAGCGCGACAGGCTGGCGTCGCCATTGGGTTCGCTGATGAGCTGGGTCAGATCGATGTCACCGCGATACATCAGCCACAGAATGAGCAGCGCGAGCAGCCCAACGAAGACACACAGGATCCAGCCGCAAACCTGAGTCAGAATTGTGAGATTCATCGCATCCCTCATCCGTTCCCGTCATTGGAAAACCAGCGGGAATAGGCCTTGCCACCCAGATAAATTACGTGACTGCCGCCGAGGACAGTCGGCCAGCTCTCCGGAATTGACGGAAAAGTGCCAGGGTTTGGATTATTCAGGACCTGAACCAGGTAATAGAAAGCCAGACCAAGAGTGGAGATCAGCAGCTGCAGCCGCGCCGGACTGATATCTCCGCTTTTCGCCATATTTCCGTTGTTGCTGGACAGCAGCGATCGGGTGTTGATTTGCCCATTCAGCAGCTGGACCGTGACGATACTGGCCAGTCCCAAAAGAAAAAGCCACACCTCCCAGCGCAGGAAACGCAGCAGCAGGTCCATGGTTGGCTCCCCACGGGTGCGCACGGAGTTTGGCCGATCGTGCGCCGACGCAAGCTCAAGGATGGGGAAAATATCAGCCTGCCTCGATTGATTGTCAAGAACATTCCTCAGCCAGCGCCGGAGTCCGGCGGCGCTGCTAGAATGCTGATTTCGGTTTCCGGCGCGATTTGCGGTGAAGGAGGCGGCTAATGGACAGTCCGTCTGCGGACACGCGATCTTCCGCGCGCCGGGGCGTGGTTCGCATCCGCTTCGCCTCAATGCTGATGGCCACGCCTCCAGCGTCGGAGGTGCGGGAGACTGCAAGGAGAGCCCTATGATTGTTGGTGTTCCCCGCGAGATTTTTCCAGGGGAGCGGCGGGTGGCGCTGGTGCCGGGCGTGGTTCCCAATCTCGCCAAGGCGGGGCTTGAGGTGGTGGTTGAGGCGGGCGCGGGAGCCGAGGCCGGCTATCCTGATGGCACCTACGAGACCCGGGGCGCGAAGGTGGTGGGTACCCGGCAGGAGGTCTTCGCGAGCGCGGACATTCTCCTGCAGGTGCTCGGTTACGGCGCCAACGATCGCACCGGCCGGGCTGATCTCGCGCTGATGAAACCCGGGCGGGCGCTGATTGCATTTCTGCGCCCGCTGGGCGAAGTTCAGACCCTGGAAGCGCTTGCCGCCACCGGCGCCACTTCTTTCGCGGTCGAGTTGATGCCGCGCATCACCCGCGCCCAGAACATGGACGCGCTCTCTTCCATGGCAACCATCAACGGCTACAAGGCCGTGCTGATTGCCGGCGACAAGCTGCCGCGCATGTTTCCCATGCTCACCACGGCGGCGGGGACGATCACGCCCTCGCGTGTGCTGGTGATTGGCGCCGGTGTTGCCGGCCTGCAGGCCATCGCTACCGCGCGCCGGTTGGGCGCGGTGGTCTCGGCGTACGATGTGCGGCCTGCCGTCAAGGAGCAGATACAGAGCCTGGGCGCCAGGTTCGTCGAGTTGCCGCTTGAAGTTGCCGACGCGCAGGATGCCGGCGGTTATGCAAGAGCGCAGGACGAGTCCTTCTATCAGCGTCAGCGCGAGCTGCTGGGCAAGGTGGTTTCCGAAAGCGATGTGGTGATCACCACCGCGGTAGTTCCGGGCAAGAAGTCGCCCGTGCTGGTCACGAAGGAGATGGTCGCGGCCATGGCGCCGGGCTCGGTTATCGTTGACCTCGCCGCCGAACGTGGCGGCAACTGCGAACTGACCCGGGCCGATGAGGTGATCGTCACCGGTGGCGTAACCATCGTCGGCACCATCAATCTCGCCAGTTCGGTGCCCTACCATGCCAGCCAGATGTACGCGAAGAACCTGACGAATTTTCT
>DATJAI010000132.1:0-14709 GCA_035516415.1 Binatia bacterium
ATTGTCGCCCAATACAGGCGCACTTACTTCGATGCGGGTACCCCGGCCTCGCGCCGAGCTTACTTTCATCTTTCCCCCAATGTTTCCTATGCGTTCCTGCATTCCGGCCATGCCGAACGTCTGCCGCCCGGGGTTGGGCTCGGCGGAGGCTATGCCCACCCCATCGTCCTCAATCAGCAGCCTGACGCAACCGGCCTCGCGTCCCATCTCGATGCTTACTGTGGTGGCATTAGCATGTTTGGCAACATTGTGCAGCGCCTCCTGCACCACCCGGTAGATGGCCGCCTCCACCGGCGCAGGCAAGCGGCCGAAATCCGGCGAGACGCTCACCCGGGCCTTCACCCCGGAGCTCTTTGCCAGATCCTTGGCTTCCTTGCGTACGGCAGCGATCAGGCCCAGTTCCTGCAACACCAGCGGAGAGAGCCGGCCGATGATCCGCCGGATGCCTTCGATGGTGCGGTCCACAACGGCCAGGGTTTCGCGGATCTTCATGCGCGCGGACCGGGCCCCCACACTCGTCTCCAGCATCCCCAGATACAGCCGGATGACCATGAGGGCCTGTCCGGTCTCGTCGTGGAGTTCGCGGCTGATGCGCTTGCGTTCTTCTTCCTGGGCATGCATCAGGTGGCCTGACAGCTCCGCGATGCGCATCTCGCGTTCCCGGAGAGCGTCGTTCATGCCGGCCCGGTCGATCGCCAGCGCTGAACGGTCGGCGATCGCGCGCAGCAGCTCGCGCTCGGTGGGCAGCCAGTCCTGCGGCGTGGAAAAGCCGATGATAAGAACTCCAATGACCTCATCGTTGGATTTCAGCGGCGCTCCCCAGAGCGCCTCAGCCTTGCCCTGCAAAAACGGATCCAGGCTGTCATGGCCCGGATTTCTCAGATCAGCCATGATGGCGGGCTCGCCATTCTGGGCGATGGCACCGGCAAAGCCTTCGCCGATGGCTATCGGCCTGCTGAGGTCGTCGGTGTTCCCCGCAAAGCCCACGTGCGCCTGCGTCCGCAGCACCTGCTGCTCGGCGTCTTTCAGCAGAATCACTCCCAGGTTAGCGCCGAAGGTGTAAGTGGCAATGCCAAGCACCCGCCCGAGCAGTGCATTGAGATTTCCCGCGGAAAGCTCGGCATCCAGCACGGAAAGCAGGGTCTCGGCATCGATCTTCTGGGCATCCGAGTAGGCGGTAGAAACCGCTACATAGGTTGCCCAGGAAAGCGTCTCCATGGCGGCAGCGGCCTCCGGGAGCCGGTTCGGCGGAAACATCTTCTCCAGGTACGGATCCATCAGTTGCTGATAGATTTCCAGCGAACGTGCTACCGCCCGCGCGCTTACCTTCAGCTTGGCGAGCCTCTCTCCCAGGTGCTGCAGGTTATTGAAGAACGTGGCAAAATCCGTATGCGCAAAAATGGAGAAGCCGGTACCGATGGTCAGCCGCTCCAGGGCGGCCATGGCGCGTCCGTCGAAATCGAATTCCGCGAACATCTTCTGCCGCCAGGCGGCGGTAATTTCCGGGAAGCGGGGCTGAAGGGCGCGGCTGACCTCCAGAACCACCTCGCGGGATGTTTCTTTCATGGGCAGAAGAGCAGCCATGGTACTCCTGGGGATACTGGTGTTGATGCGGCGGAGCTTACGGCAGGATGGCGTTACTACCTACGCAACTCTCAACCAGGCACAACCTGGATTATATTAACGGATTTCACATATTTCATCAGCAGGTATTGCCTGGAGCGTACATGCCCACTTACCCCTTCGGCCAGCCCGCGCCTCAGGGCCACGTGCAGCACGACTGGAAGAGAGCTGAATCCAGGCCGCCGGTCGCATCATCCTTTTAGAAACGCTGTCACTTTCGGGCAAGAATGCGAGCACCCGACATGCCCACCGCTGCCGATAAATCAGCCACTACCCTCAGCAAGGAAGAGATCCTCCGCTACTCGCGCCACCTCATCCTGCCGGAGGTCGGCATGGAAGGTCAGCTACGGCTCAAACAGGCCAGGGTGCTGTGCGTTGGAGCCGGCGGACTGGGCTCGCCGCTCGCCCTTTATCTCGCCGCAGCGGGTGTGGGAACACTCGGCATTGTCGATTTCGATATTGTCGATTTGACGAACCTTCAGCGGCAGATCATCCATGCGACGGATGACGTCGGCCGAAAGAAACTGGACTCGGCCGCGGAGTCGGTCGCGGCCATCAATCCCCATGTCAATGTGCGCAGGTTCGAGACACGCCTCAGCAGCACCAATGCTCTGGAGATCATCGGCCAGTTCGACATCGTGGTCGACGGGACCGATAATTTTGCGACGCGATACCTGGTCAACGATGCCTGCGTGCTGGCCGGCAAGCCAAATGTCTACGGATCGGTTTTCCGCTTCGAAGGGCAGGCCAGCGTGTTCGCGGCGAAACAGGGGCCGTGCTATCGCTGCCTCTATCCGGAGCCGCCTCCGCCCGGAGTCGTACCGTCATGCGCCGAGGGTGGAGTGCTGGGAATTCTGCCGGGCCTTGTTGGCCTGATCCAGGCGACGGAAGCCATCAAGCTGATCCTCGGCAGCGGCGAGCCGCTGATCGGGCGGCTGCTGCTGGTGGACGCGCTCTCCATGCGCTTCCGCGAACTCAGGGTGCGCAAGAACCCGGAATGCCCGGTCTGCGGCGAACATCCCACGGTGACGAAGCTGATCGACTATGAGCAATTCTGCGGTGTGCGTGGCCATGCCACCCCGGCAGATGCAACAACGGTATCTGGCGGGGTCCCCGGGCAGCCGGCGACTGCTATGATCCCGGACATGACACCCGAAGAACTCAAACAGCGCCTCGATGCCGGCGAGGACCTCTTTGTGCTCGATGTGCGCGAGCCTCACGAGTACCAGATCTGCAATCTCGGCGGACATCTCATTCCGCTCAACGACCTTCCAAAGCGCGTCGGCGAACTCGACGCCTCACGCGAGATCGTCGTCCACTGCAAGATGGGCGGCCGCAGCGCCAAAGCGGTTGACTTCCTGAAGCAGGCGGGCTTCACGCGTGTGCACAACCTCGCGGGTGGCATCAATGCCTGGTCCGAGCGCGTAGATCCCAGCGTGCCGAAGTACTAATCTGGTAATCAGCCTGGCCTTGGCTTGTCATCCGCCAGGAGTCCTGGGGGAACTGTTTTTTGCGAAGAAGATTCCTCTTGACAAAATAAATTGTCAATGATGAAATGCTGCTCATGCTGGACGTGGAAGTGATTGCCGATCCCGCAGCCGCAGCCGTTGCTCTGGAGCCGGTCAGAAGCCGTTTGCTGGCGGAGCTGGCCGAACCCGCTTCCGCCGCCAACCTGGCTGAACGCCTGGGTATTGCAAGGCAGAAGATCAACTACCACCTCCGTACGCTGGAAGAGCATCGTCTGGTGGAGGTGGCAGAAAAGCGGAAATGGGGCGGCTTGACCGAACGGTTGCTGGTTGCGACGGCGGCCTCGTATGTCGTATCCCCAGGAGCGATGGGACCTGTGGCTACAGATCCGGTCCGGGCCGCTGATCGTCTTTCCGCCGGCTATCTGATCGCACTTGCGGCGCGCGTCGTGCGCGAGGTCAGTGACCTGCTCGCCCGTGCCCGCAAGGCGGGAAAGCGTTTGGCGACGCTATCGGTGGATTCTGAGGTCCGTTTCCGTTCGGCGGAGGAGCGCGCAGAATTTTCCCGCGAGCTAACGGCTATGGTAGCCAGCCTGGTAGCCCGCTATCACGATGCATCTGCTCCGGGGGGCCGCAGACATCGCCTGGTGATCGTCGCCCACCCCTTGCCACAAACACCCTCCAATTAAGGAGCCATCATGAGCGTGAAAATCGATCCATCCGGACGCAGGTCCATCCAGGTTGAAGTGGAAGTTCCCGGCACACCCGAGCAGGTCTGGGAGGCAATTGCCACTGGACCGGGAATATCTTCATGGTTTGTTCCCACTGAAATGGAAGGCCGCGTAGGCGGCATCATGACCTGCCACTTTGCTCCCGGCATGGATTCAAAAGCCACCATTACCTCGTGGGAGCCGCCACACCGCCTTACTGCTGACAGCGATAGTTTCTGCCCCGGCGGTCCCACCGTAGCAACCGAGTGGACGGTGGAGGCGCGCTCCGGAGGCACCTGTGTGGTGCGTGTTGTCCATAGCCTGTTCGCCAGCACCAGCGACTGGGACGATCAGCTTGAGGGCACCGAATCCGGCTGGCCCGCCTTCTTCCGCATTCTCCGCCTCTATCTGACGCACTTCCGCGGCCAGGACTGCGCGATGTTCATGGCGACAGGCTTTGCCTCAGGATCTTCGTCCAGGGTGTGGGAGAAAATGAACGGATCACTTGGCCTCAGCGATGTCCCGCTTGGCCAGAAACAGCAGACCGGAGCCGGCGCACCCAGGTTGAGCGGAACCGTGGAGGCATCGCATGGCGGCAATCACGCCTTCAAGCTCCTGCTGCTTGACCAGCCGGCGCCGGGCGCGGTCGTCTTCAACGCATGCCCGATGGGCGAGAACCAGGTCTATCTTTCGGCTGCTTTCTATCTCTACGGCAAGGGTGCAGCCGAGGCAGCCCAGAAGAATGAACCTCTCTGGAATGCATGGATGAAGGAGCACTTTGGCGCTCCGGCGGATGCGACCAGCGCGTAGAATCGGCGCTACCAGGTGACTTTGACAGGCAGTGTGCGAGTTGGTTCTCCTCGCGCACTGCTTTTTCATCCATCTCAGTGAACTATTCAGCGGTAAGGTTGATCTCCGGCTTGGCCATCCCAACTCCGGACGCATACCGTGCAAGACGGGACAGCGCGCGTTTAAGGCCGGGCCCTACGCGTCCTCGTTGGGCGTTTCCCGCGGCGTGTGAAGCCGAGCCCTTCAAAACCACGCCCGATCAGGGTTTCCGAACGAAGCGGACGCGGCACTTACCGGGCGCGTCTTCTTTTCTGCTCGTGGCGGAAGGGCACGGGGAAGTCCTCAACCTTCTTGCCTTCCTGGCGTTCCTCGCGCTGCCTGCCCGGGCGATACCATTTGAAGTAAAGCAGGGCGGCAATTCCCCCAAGAACTGCCAGGGCGATTAATGCGTAAAGAATGGACTGGTAATAGCGGGCGCCCCAACTGACAATCGCCTTGCCGTACAGGTGCGCCAGATAAGCCAGACCAAAGAAACGGATGGCTCTGCCTGTGCCCAGCGCAGCGATGAAATTTTTTCGCGGATACTGCAAGGCTCCTGCTGCCAGGAGGAAGGGAACAATGGGGAAGGGCGGAGGCAGGATCGCCCCGATCACTATGGTGGCAAAGCCGCGCTTCTTGAAGCGGCGGTACACTTTCTCTGCCCGCTCCTTACCGACTTTCTTCTCCACGGTCTCCTCGCCACCCTTTTCCGCCAGCCGGTAGGTGAGATAGCCCCCGACAACCGCTCCCACGACGGCCATGAAGGCGTAATAGGGCCACCACTGGCGATGATGCGCGGAGAGCAGAATGACGAAGACATCCATGCTGCCGGGAACCGGGATGGCTGAATTGTCGATAACTCCCAGCACAATCAGTCCCGGGCCCCCGAGGCGGTGAAGCCACGTCCAGAACCGAGTTGCCGCTATAAACGAGAGTAAGAGTCGGATCATTGCGTGACGGCAGGCCCCGCCGGCAGAACTCTCCTGTTAGAAGCATTTTTTTGCCAGGTAGATGCTGCGCGCGTGAGGCAGCCGGCAGGCAGCCCGCCAGAACTCACCGCATTGCCGAGATTCGGATATTGCTAGGACCCATCTCGTAAACCCGTAGCGGGCGAATTCGAGGTACCTCAGGGGCTGAAGCCCGGCGGCAAAAGCTGCGGATTTCGGCACGGCTGAAGCCGTGCCCTTTCAAAACGCGTTTATAAAGACGGCTTTTGCTGTCTGCCGCTCTTCCAGCCGAGCTGCTTGCCCCGGTTCTGCTCGTCCAGCCACTGCTTCAGAGGAGCGAAATACTCCATCATTGCACCGGCGTCCATCTGGCGCTCCCCGGTCAGCACGTAGAGCGCGTCAGGCCAGGGTTTGCTCTGTCCCATCTCCAGCATGGCATTGAGCTTTGCGCCAGCGGCCTTATTGCCGTAAAACGAGCAGCGATACAGCGGCCCGGTGAATCCCGCCTCGCGGCACATGGCGCGATAGAACTGGAACTGGAGAATTCTCGCCAGAAAATAGCGCGTGTACGGCACGTTGGAGGGCACGTGATACTTCGCGCCGGGATCGAAGTCGGCTTCGCTGCGCGCCACCGGCGGCGCGACGCCCTGATACTTTTCGCGCATCTCCCACCATGTCCGGTTGTAATCGGCAGGCCGGATCTCGCCGCTGAAGACCTTCCAGCGCCACTGGTCGATCAGCAGCCCGAACGGCAGGAAGGCGACCTTGTCCAGCGCCATGCGTAGCAGGTAAGCGGTGTCATCGCTCTGCGGAATCACCGGCAGCAGCCCCACCCGGTTGAGGTACTCAGGCGTGATCGAAAGGGCGATCGAATCGCCGATGGCTTCGTGGAAGCCGTCGTTGGCGCCATTCTTGAAGAGGAACGGCTGGTGCTCGTAAGCGCGCTGATAGATGTTATGTCCCAGTTCGTGGTGCACGGTGATGAAGTCTTCGCCCCGAATCTGGATACACATCTTGAGCCGCAGATCGTCGAAGTTGTCGATGTCCCAGGCGCTGGCGTGGCTGACGACGTCGCGGTCACGCGGCTTCACGAAAAGCGAGCGCTCCCAGAACGTTCCGGGCAGCGGCGCGAACCCCAGCGAAGTGAAGAAGCCTTCGCCGTACTTCACCATGCCGATGGCATCGACGTTCTTCGCCTTCAGCAGTTCGGTGAGATCGTACTGCGGCTTCTGCTGTGGTGGCGCCACCAGCGCGAAGATGTTACCCCACTCCTGCGCCCACGGGCCTCCCAGCAGATCGGCGCGAATCATGCCGTTGGCATCAACGGCCAAGGAGCCATACTTTTCCACGAGCCTGCCGCGCACATAGGCATGCAGCGATTCATACAGCGGCTTGACCTGCTGCCACAGCCGCTCGACCTCGGCGCTGAACTGCTCGGGCGTCATGTCGTAGCCAGCTCGCCACATTGCCCCCAGGTCGCTGAATCCCATCTCGCGCGCGCCCTTGTTGCCCAGTTCGACCCAGCGGGCGTAGCGCTCACGCATGGGCGGGGAGATGGTGTGCCAGCCGGCCCACAGGCCCTGCAGTTCGTCCGGATCGGTGCTGGTCTCCATGATGCGCTCGATGGCGCCGATGTCGAGGCATTCCCCGGCATGCTTGCCGCTCTTCGGGCAGTACTTGCCTTTGCCGTAGTCGGCCTCCAGCGAGGTCCCGATGCGCGCCATCTCGGCAAGCTCTTTGGGATCGCTGGGCGCGGGAGCAGGAACGGCGGCCGAGAGCTTCAGCAGAAGCATTTTGCGCGCCAGTTCCGGCGGGAGCCGGAGATGGTCGAAGCGCGTGGCCTGTTTGGCCAACAGCGTGGTCGCGCCGATCAGCGCCTCGTTGGCCTGGGCCGACATCATCTGGGTATCGTCGGTGATGAAGTTGCCCTGTACCCAGGAAGCGCGGTTGGCCTTCACGGTGAGGTCGTTCAGACGTGCTTCGGCGGCGCGCATGAACTCTTCGCCTTCGGCGACCGTGGGCTGAGACTGTGGCGAAGTTTGCGGCTGAACGGGAGTGGCAGTTTGAGCATTCATGATGGGACCCGTGAGCGTAATGATGACGCTGATGATGGTTCCAGAGGCAGAACGACCCGCCTGGCCTTACGCATCGGCAAGCGGCCTCCGGGAGGCCATTGTAAATGGCGGCTGCCGCTCTTCGCCCCTTCGCTTTTCGCCAGGGCTGAGCTGGGCTTCAGAATTTCCTGGGCGTGATGCGCTCCGCTCCAGTGTATGGCCGCAGCGGCTCTGGTATTACGACGCTGCCATCCGCCTGCTGATAGTTTTCCACGATTGCAACCCATGTCCGGCCGATTGCCAGACCGCTGCCGTTCAGCGTGTGTACCAGCTCGGTCTTCCTGCTCCCCTCGGGACGATAGCGGATGTTCGCCCGGCGCGCCTGGTAATCGAGGAAGTTCGAGCAGGAGGAGATCTCGCGAAAGAGTTGCTGCCCGGGCAGCCAGACCTCCAGATCGTACGTCTTTGCCGACGACGGCCCCAGATCCGCCGTACAGAGATTCACCACGCGGTAGTGCAGGCCGAGCTTCTGCAACACCGCTTCGGCGTCGCGGGTCAGCTTCTCGTGCTCCTCCCACGACTGCTCGGGTCTGGTGAACTTGACCAACTCGACCTTCTGGAACTGGTGCTGGCGAATGATGCCGCGCACGTCCTTGCCGTACGATCCCGCCTCGCTGCGGAAGCACGGCGTATAGGCGGTGAGCGAGATGGGCAGGCGGGCGCCGTCGAGCGTCTCGTCGCGATAGAGGTTCGTCACGGGGACCTCGGCCGTCGGAACCAGGTACATGTTCTTGTCGCCATGCGGGACCTTGAAGCTATCGGCTTCGAATTTCGGGAGCTGGCCGGTGCCGTACATGGATTCGGCATTGACCATGAACGGCGGCAGCACTTCGGTGTAACCGTGCTGGCGGGTGTGCAGGTCAAGCATGAAGTTCATGAGCGCGCGCTCCAGACGCGCGCCGAGGTCCCAGTACACGGCGAAGCGCGCGCCACTGAGCTTGGCCGCACGTTCCAGATCGAGCACGCCCAGTTGCTCGCCCAGTTCCCAGTGCGGTCTGGGCGGGAAATCAAATTGCGGCGGCGTGCCCCAGCGCCGCACTTCGACATTGTCCTCCGCGCTATTACCAACGGGCACGCTGTCGTCGGGAATGTTTGGGATGCCAGTCAGAATGCCACGCAACCTGGCATCGGAGTCCTCGGCGCGCTTCTCGGCTTCGGAAATCTTCTCGCGCAGATCCCTGGTCTCGCTAATGAGCGCGCCTGCGTCCTGTTCGTCCTTCTTGAGCCTGGCGATTTCCTCGGCAGCCTTGTTGCGGCGGGCCTTCAGGGTTTCGGCTTCGGTGATAGCGGTGCGACGCTCCACGTCTATGGCGTGAAAGTCGCCGAGGACGACCTGCGGATTCATCCCGCGCTGGCGGAGTTTTTCTTCAATGAGAGGGAGATGATCGCGCACGAAGGCCAGATCGAGCATAGGAAATCAGAGTAATTGAAATGCAGCCAGTTCACCACCGCGGCACAGAACTCCGCGCCTCGGTGGTGAATCAGCTCTTCCCCGTTACGGACTCGAAGTCCTGCTGCTTTTTCGCGAGTTGCTGATGCCATCGGCCGGCGGCCTGCACGAAGGCGGAGAAGATGGCGCGGGAGGCGGGTTCGCTGTCCCAGGTGCGTTCAGGATGCCATTGCACGCCGAGCACAAAGTGATCGGGGGAGGTGGCCTCTACCGCTTCCTTGACGCCGTCCTCGGGGCACCAGGCGACCAGCCGCAGTCCGTCGCCCAGCACCTCCGGCGCCTGATGATGGCTGGAATTGACGGGAATCACGAGCTCGTTGCTCTCCGGGAGGGCGCCCGCTTCCCGCAGGATGTGCGCCAGCGTCGAGCCGGGATCGATCTGCACGCGATGGGCCTGGGCCACGCTGCGGCCCGCTTCATGGTTCACCTGCCGCGGCAGGTGCTGGTCCAAAGTGCCGGTGCGCCACACATTCAGCGATTGCAGTCCGTAGCAGATGCCGAAGACCGGCTTGTGCATGTTGTAGGCATCCTGCAGGAGCAGTTCGTCGGTGTTATCACGAAAGGGATCGCTGGGCGCGGTGTCGGGATGACGCACCGCGCCGTACTTCTCCGGATCGACATCGGCGGGGCTGCCTGGCAGGAGCACGCCATCACAGGCCTTCACCGCCTGTGCGATCTCCGAGGGGGTGGCGTTCAGTTCAATGATGACCGGCTCGCCGCCGGCATTGCGCACGGCGCGCTCATATTGCGGCAGAGCGACGCTGACGTACTGCGGCCGCTTCGAATTGGGTATCGGGATGGCTATACGCGGCTTCATACCGTGCCTGCAAAGCAAGCTTAGATGTTCAACATGGGTTTAGGCTCGCCCTGGCTCCTGGCATTGAGCTGGGGCACGCTGCGCGCCCGCGAATCGTAAAGTTCGGCAATGGCCTGCCGCACCTGCCTGGCCAGTCTGCCGGTGTCACGCACACGCAGGCCCGCGGTCGGAATGGGCTCGCCGATGGTTAGCACGGCCTCGCCCGGGATCACGTGAAAGCTGTTCATCGGCAGCATTTCGTAGGTTCCCACGATCGCCATCGGCACCACGGGGGCCTGGGCTCTGATGGCGGCGTAAAATGCTCCACCCATGAACTCCTGCAACTCTCCCGTCCGCGAGCGTCCGCCCTCGGGGAAGACCACCAGCGGCATGCCGCGACGCAGGGCATCGCCGGCGCGGTTCAGACTGCGTAGTGAGGCGTGAGGGTCGCCGACGACGATAGGTATCTGACCCGAGCGCTTCAGATACCAGCCCAGGAATGGATATCGGAACAGCGCCCGCTTCGCCATGATGCGAAATTGCCCCGGCAGATGCGCGTAGAGCAGCGGAATGTCGATGGCGGAGAGGTGATTGGCGGCATAGATGGCGGCGGGTGAGGTGTGCAAATGCTGCAGGCCTTCAACGCGCGCCCGAATGCCAACCGTTTTGAGAATGATGGTTGCCCAAATGCGGGCGCACCAATGCTGCACGCGGCCGCTGCCATCGAAGGGTGATGCCAGCAGCGCAAGCGTGCCCAGCACTCCCGTGTAGAGATACACAATCGGCACGAACACACACCAGGAGCGCAGGCGGGTAAACACCGAGCCGCGAGGCGGCCCTGAAGGAGTCCGCTCCATGTTGCGCATTGCGTTCACGGCTGGATGCCCATGGCGCAGATCGCTTCGCCCACCAGAAAAACCGATCCCGTTACAACGATGACTCCATCGGGCCCGCTGAGTGCGAAGGCCCGGGCCAGCGCTGCCGGCACATTATCTTCCCCGTACAGTATCGCTCCGGTATGCGATGCCGCCTGCAGCAATTCGTTGCCGGTGGCGCTCCGCGGATTATTGACCTGCGTGAGCACGACCTGTTCGGCCATGGGGAAGAGGATCTCGGCCATTTCGCCGATTGCCTTGTCGCGCATGGCCGCAAAAACAAAGGTAATGCGGCGGCCGGGAAAGGTGTCGGAGAGCGCCGAGCGCAGCGCCCAGGCTCCTGCGGGATTGTGCGCCACGTCAAGCGCCATCTGACGATTATGTGCGGGCGCAGATGGCGGAAGCACCTGGAAGCGCCCTGGCCAGTGCGTCTGGCGAATGCCCTGCTCGATCTGCCTGGGCGTCAGCGCGAACCCGAATCGGCCCAGTTCCTCGGCTGTTGCGATTGCCAGTGCGATATTGCGCCATTGATGCCGGCCCGCCAGAGGCGAATCGACTTCGATCTCCTCTCCCATCACCATCAGAGGATAGCGGCTGCGTCCCGGCACTGGAGTTGCGCGTCCGGCGAGATATGCGGCCGCTCCGGGCGACACAGGCGGCACATATTTCGCGGCGCTCACTCCCTGCGCCCCGTTTTCGAGGATGGCCTGTCCGATCACATCATTGGCCTGGGGATGCTGCGGGAGCGTGACTACGACGCCGTGCCGGCGCAGGATGCCCACCTTTTCGCGCGCGATCTCGGCAATGGTGTCGCCCAGATACTTCTGATGATCGAGCGAGATGTCGGCAATGACGGAAATCACCGGCTCGACGACATTGGTGGCATCCAGCCGGCCGCCCATGCCGACTTCGAGCACCGCGATCTCTACTCCAACGCTGGCAAAGTACTCAAATGCCATTACCGTCAGCATCTCGAAGAAGCTCGGGTGCCAGGGCAGCCTGGCCGATTGCAGAAGCTGCTGGGCCATGCGCTCCACGCGGTCGTGAATCGCGCCGAACTCCGCATCGGAGATCATCTCGCCATGCACCCGAATACGCTCGTTGATACGTACCAGATGCGGCGAGCTGTACAGCGCGGACCGGTATCCGGCGGCGTCCAGGATCGAGGACAGCGTGGCTGCGGTGGAACCCTTGCCGTTGGTGCCGGCGATGAGCACGCTGGCAAAGCGCCGCTCAGGATGGCCAAGCGCATCCAGCATCTCGCGCACGTAGGTCAGGTCGAACTTGTGCGCAGGTGTCGAGGCCAGCTCGTGCCCGAGCGCATAGAGATGCTCAACTGTCTCCTGGTACGACATGAAGGTGGAATCAGATTACAACAAGAAAGCCACGAGCAGTGACGGTCCGCCGGATTTGCTCCCGCACCTCTTCTTCGGTGGAACAGACCGCCTCAATGTTCTTCTTCTGGAGGACCACGTAGTCCGGGCTGCCGATGGGGCCATGAAAAACACTTTTCATAGTCCTCGGCACGCCGTAAAGAGTCCGAGCAGGATGCGACGTGGCTGCCCGGGCTGCACAGGTAACGGCTGGGGAGGCAAGTCTTCCAGCAGCACAGCGGCATTTTCAATGCGCCGGCGAAACTCCGCCGGCAGCGAGTCCAGGGCGTCGGCGACGGCCTTGGTGAAATCCTGGGCGACATGCTTACACATCGATCTCCTGATCGAGCGCAGTTTTGCAGACCGGGACGGGATACCAGAGCATCCGGTGCCCCTGACCTGTCCCAGCGCGTATGATTTCAATCTGCCTGAAATCGGCCCGAAGACACGTGCCTATCCGGCGGCCTGGGATGCGGCTTCATCGTTCTTCCTGTCTTCCGGCATCTGCAGGGCGGTGCCACATTTTCGGCAGATTAGTGACGAACACTCGCCGCAGGTGAGTGGATCATCCACCTCGCGATTACAGTTAGGACAGTAGGCGGACGCCGAACCTTCGGCGTCTTCTTCCCGCACGGGTTCGGGCTTGAGCCTTCGCTTGTTGAGTTCTTTTTCAATCGCCAGCTTAGCTGCCGGAACGAGATCGGAAGCGTCGCGCGCCACTTCGAGCAATTCGGCGTCTTCCATCCCGGAGTAGGTTTTTGCGTAGTCAAAATCCTCTGGTATCATCCGCATTCCTCCGGTCGAAACCCCAGCCTGTTTCTTCAGAGACGGGAATGCTCCTTTGCGAGCATTCAGGGCGTGCGGAGAGCCTAACACAGTATTGCCAGTCTACCAGCTTCTGCCTACAATACTTACAATAGTTACAATAGTTACATTATGAAAACTCACTCGATGGTCATCAGCATGCGACTGCCGACGGAGAGCGGGACTCGGCTCAAGCGCATGGCGAACCGGCACGGCTGGACGGCCAGCGATGCGAGCGCGCGGCTGGTAGAGGAGGGTTTGCGGCGCTCGGAATTCGCATTCATCGACTTTCGCGATTCACCGGTCGGACGGCAGGCTTATATCCAGGGGAGCTCGCTGGCCGTCTGGGAAATCATGCTGCTGGTTCGTTACTACAAAGGGAACGCGCAAGCAGTGGCCAGGCATCTCCGCTGGCCGGAGGCGAAGGTCAAGGCGGCCATGAACTATGCAGGCGCATTTCCTGAGGAGATCAATGAGGCCCTGGCCGGGAATGCCGCGACGGGCTTGCAGGCGCTGAGGCGCATGTTGCCGCAAACGGTGGGATTCAAGGCGGCAAGAACCGCGAAGCGCTGACATGCTCAGGCTTCTCCTCGACGAGCACATCTCGCCGCAGGTGGCGAACGGCCTTCGCCGCCAGAGCCGGGGGCTGGTGGTTCACTGCATGGCAGGGTGGGAAGGCGGAAACTTCTTGGGCCAGGACGACGCCGCCTGCTTGCGAGCGGCCGCGGCTCAACGCCTCACGCTTGTAACTTACGATCGCCGGACCATTCCTCCGTTGCTCAAAACCTGGGCCGAAGAGGGCCGCAGACACGGCGGTGTCGTCTTCGTTGATGAGAAGACCATCTCTCCGGCTGATATCGGCGGACTAGTCCGGGCACTCCTCAGCTTGGCGAAAGAGGCCGGCAAATCTGACTGGAGCAACAGGATCTGCCACCTGGGGCGGTGACCCCGCCACGCGCCAGCCTGGCACCACATTGGAGGCGGAACGAGCGCGGCCGGCCAGCGTGGGTCCCCTGGCTAGTTGCTAGTTGCTAGCTGCTTCTTCACCTCTTCGCTCAGCAGCTTGCCGTCTACCCGCGCGTCGCCGAACTTCGCCTTCGCGTTCTTCATCACCGCGCCCATGTCCGTTATTGTGGGAGAGCCCATCTCGGCGATGACGGCGCGGACGGTGGCCTCGATCTCTTCCTGGCCTACGGCTTTCGGCATGTACGCTTCGATGATCGCGATCTCCTGCGCTTCCTTCTGCGCCAGCTCAGGCCGATTGCCCTTCTCAAATTGCTCGATGGAGTCCTTGCGCTGCTTGATCATGGTGCTGAAGACCTGTAGCTCTTCTTTCTCGTCGAGGTCGGCGCGCTTCTCGATGCGTTTGTTCTGCAGGGCGGCCTTCATCATGCGCAGGGTGGAGAGCCGCAGCTCTTCCTTGTGACGCATGGCGTCGACCATGTCTTTCTGCACGCGTTCGGTCAGGCTCATGGGGTGATTATAGGGGACTGGCTCAGCGGGGAGACAATGATCGGCGAACAGAGTCAGGTCGCAGTGCCCGTTCTAAGTCATGGGCATGTTGGGCATGTGCTCCTCTGGGCAGTCTGATCTGATTCCAGGTCACACCCTGCCGTGATTCAGCACACACACGAGCCGCCAATCTGAGATAGCCCGCCCGTCCGCCGGGGTTCTATAGTTATCTGTCCGGCGCTTCTCCAGGGCCGGCAATCTACGAGCAGGG
>DATJAI010000133.1:0-5447 GCA_035516415.1 Binatia bacterium
CGCTTTAGCGCCGCGTCAGTGTTGCAGTTCGGTTCTGTTGGGTTTCCTCCCACTGCGGCGCAGTGGGCGGAAACCCAAAACTGCGGGGGCCGCCCGGACGCGGGCCTGAAGGCCCGCTCTACCTCAGAACATCGCGTCCGATACGTCCTTCTCCCGCAGCATGCGCCGCTTCCACGTCGAGATATTAGGCACCACATACGGCAGCAAACGCAGCGAGTAATACGGCGGCAGGATGGGCACGCCGATGAGATCGCCCATGGTGATCAGAATGAACAGGTGCTCCATGCTGGCGCGCGTGCGCATGGCATAGCGCGACATGTCGTGCGCGCTCATGCCGTAGGCAATTTCCTTCAGCTTGCCGAAAAAACCGCGTTTATCTTCCGGTTCTTCGTTCTTCTTCGGATCGTCTGGCATATCAAATCCTTTGGCCAAAGCTTGAGTTAATGAACTGTTTCGTACCAGCCCGACTTCAGTCGCGCCGGCCGAAGTTCCAACAAACTCGGGCTCCAGCCCCTGTCCTTCATTTATGTCTTTCGACACGGCTGAAGCCGTGCCCTGATACAAATCTGATGATTCGTGAAGTTTCTCCGAATCACACTCCATGCAGATGAAACTCTTCCCTGTCGCCGAGATCGCGCTCGCGCACCACGCGGCGTTTCCAGCTGCCGATCAGCGGCACGGTAAACGGCAGGATGCGCAGCGCGTAAAGCGGCGGCATGACAGGAACGCCCAGCATGTCTCCCAGGGTTAGCAGCATGAACGCAGTTTCCAGCTCGCCGCGCGACTCCCGCGCCTGCTGCTCGAATTCGAACCCGGTCATCCCGTAGAAGAACTCGCGCAGCTTGTCGCGCCAGGTCTGCCTCGCAGGCATGCTGAGGACGGTCATCCCAAACCCAACCCTGTCCCGGGTCTATGCAATAATGAAGCGCGCTCGCCCACCTCAGCCCTGAAACACATGTCTCCCGGACTCTCCATCTTCGTGCTGGTGGTCATCCTGGTTGTCGGATGGTTCGCCCTCGGCACCCACATCAACATCCGCAAGGGACATCGTTTTCTGGAGTGGCTGCAGGGCGGCCTGCCGCTGATCGGCGAGAAAACCACGCTGCGCTGGCTGGGGTCCTCGGTGGTGCACCTCAAGATCGAAAAAGCCCGGGAGCCCTTCCGGCGGGCCGAAGTCCTGATCGTGCTGGAGCCCCGGGACGTACCGCTGCTTTGGCTTTTCTCGCGCCTGCGTGGCCGGCGCGACCTGCTGATCGTGCGCACCGAGCTGCGTACCCTGCCAGGAATGCAGATCGAAGTCCTGGACCGCCACGCCTGGTCCACGCAGGCCGTCGCTCGCGAAGTGAAACAACTCGATTGGCACCTCCAGTCCACCGTTGACAACCAGCCGTTCCAGATCTACTTCTCACCGCCAGCCCCAAACGCGGGCGAACTCATAGCGGAGGCGCGCGGCTGTGAGCTGCCTCTGGTGCGTGTGGGCGTGCGCCGGACCAACAACAGCCTGGAGGTGCAGTGGTCGCTGCCCTCCCGTCCGGCCTGTGGTTCGCGGGCCGTGTTCGAAACCATCCAGCGCGTCGCCCACAGAATCTGATGCGGCAAAACTCTTCCGTTAGCGGACCCGGAAACTAATCCGCCGCCATGCTCACCTTCGCTGGGCCCTGAATGCGGCCCCAGGCCTTCCAGGCATCCCAGGCAATCACCAGAGCAGCCAGGAACAGCAGAACGGCCACGATGATCATGCCCACCGCCCCCACCAGGTTGAACGTCTGCGAGGCCACCGCCGGGTTGGACAGAATGCTCGCGTAGAGGTTGTATCCGGTGACGATGATGGCCGCCATGGTAGTCACGTACATGAAGAGCATGGGCCAGAAAGCGTAGCTCGGACTGCGCCCGATCGACTTCAGCCAGAGGCTCACGATCAGCAGGCTGAGCGCCGCCATCAGCTGATTGGAGGCGCCAAACAGCTGCCAAAGATAGATCCACGTGCCGCTCAGCACCAGCAGCAGCGTCAGCCCCATGGAAATGATGGCCGAAATGTGCGGGTTCTTGAATCCCACCCAGAAATCGCCCAGCCATTCGCCCAGGGTCACACGCATCACGCGGAAGACCAGCTGCACCATGGTCAGCACGATGACGACGAAGACGCCGAAACCGAGGGCGGTTCCGTAGGCGGGTTCAATTGCTCCGAAGGTCACCAGACCCAACAGTTTGCCAACTCCCGCGGCGAAGGCGCCTGCGCCCGCGCCACCGGCGATGGAAACCGCCACCAGTGACAGCAACGCCAGCGCATTCTCGGTGAACATGCCGCCACCGCCGACCGGCAGCGCATCGGTCTCATACTCCAGCTGGCGGGCGGTGCCGATGGAGCCGACCAGCGCATGCCACCCGGAAATGGCGCCACAGGCGATGGTGATGAACAGCATTGGCCATATGGGCTGAATCGCGGGCAGGGTCTGCAGCAACGCGCCCGAAGCCGCCTTGGCCTGGGTCATGGGAATCCACGATCCAAACGCCTTTGTCTGGAAGGTCACGGCCTGGGCCATGGCGGCGCTGCCGAACAGCGCGCGCAAGCCTCCCAGCAACGCCCCCAGGGCGGAAAGTCCGATGGTCAGGAAGGTGACCCAGAAGCCGATATAGTTCGTCGGCTGCGCGAAGCGCCAGATGGGCAAGACCGTCCCCAGATACGAGAACACAAAGATGAACAGGCACCAGAAGATGAATGACGGCAGCATCCGGATGGCGCCGCCGGAATCCAGGTACTTGGGTACGATCTGGCCCTGAGCGTTCACCGTCATGGTGGCGAGGCGAGGATCGGACTTGGTCGGGTCGACCACGGTATAGAGCGCCTTGCCGCCACTGATGCCATTAATCGAGTCGTTGAGCTTGTCCACCACAGAGTTGACCGGACCGGCAAAGACGACGGCCGCGGCCGGTTTGCCCGCGGGCGTAGTTCCCTTCACCGTCTTCATGCCGCGCGCGCCCCAGGCCATTCCCGCCATGGTCAGGCCAACCGCAAGAAAGGTCACCAGAATCAGGTCCATCTTCCAGCGATACAGCATCTGCCCCATCAGCAGACCCATGATTGCGAGCATGAAGATGCCGAACGGCACGTCCGCGCGGGGGTCAAAGATGCCGGCCATGATGCCCACAAAGGCTCCGGCCAGCAGCAGCAGATAGAAGAAGATGAACACGAACAGGATGACGCGGGCGCGGGGCGCGATCAGCCGGTGGGCAATGGCCGACAGCGAATTACCATCGTTGCGCACCGCCACCACAATTGCGGAGTAGTCGCTGGCCCAGCCCAGAAACGTCACACCCAAGGTGAGCCACAGCAGCGCCGGCAGCCATCCCCACAGGGTCACGGCGACAATGGGCCCGACGATGGGACCGGCAGCCGCGATTGATTTGAAGTGATAGCCGTAGAGCACGCTGCGGCTGGTCGGCATGAAGTCAACCCCGTCCATATACATACGCGCCGGAGTTGCCTTTTTCGCATCGGGCTGAATGACGTTGGTGTCGATCGAGCGGGCATACGTGGTATAGCCCAGCCAGATCATGACCGCTCCAAGAATCGCAATTACCGGGGCACTCATGGGACGGTGGGCGAGTGCGTAACCGCCGCCGACCACGATGGGGAGGAGTATCAGAATCAGTATCGCCAGCCGGTTTTTCATCTACGGCCTCCTTCGGTGAAGTGGGCCTTGCGTGTGGCTCCGGGATGAACGGCTTTGCCTGACCAGGCAGTATCCACCCGGTGGGCTTCGAGCAAATACTACCGCAAATACCCTCTGGCGTTAAGCGAATCCCTTATTCTGTGAGTTGCATCACCCCCGGCGGTGACTCTGTCCGCAATGGCTACAATTCGGATGGCCACGAATGCAGGCGATTCCCGAAACGGGACGAGGCCTCCCGGCGACACATCGATGGACGACTGCCGCGTCAGTGGCTGACGGTGACTCTCACCATCCTCTTGCCGGCGCGCAAGGTGAACTCGTCGCCCAGCTTCACCGCGACGACAAGTTCGGTCCTGAGTTCGCCGTCCAGCCTGACGGCATTCTGCTTCAGCTTGCGCAATCCGTCGGTGACCGACGTTGCCAGCCCGGTGCGGGCCAGGAGTTTGTCGAGCTTGACCTGGACCTTGCCGTCGATGGTGGAAGCATTCGGCGCGGCAACCTCCTCCACCCGCACGCTGACCAGCGGTAACTCTTCCGGGGTCTCGTCATTCTGGAACATGCGCGACCAGTCCTGCGCCGCCTGCTCGGCCGCCGCGCGCGAGTGGAAATCGGCGACGATGCGCTTGCCCAGCTCCTGCTTCAGCTTCATGGGATGGGCGGCGCCCCCGGCAACCTCGCGCTTCATGCGCTCGATTTCGGCCATGCTGACATCGGTCACCAGCTCGTAGTAACGCCACATCAGGTCGTCGGAGATCGACATTATCTTGCCGAAGATTTCCTGGGGCGGCTCGGTGATCCCGATGTAATTGCCGTACGACTTGGACATCTTCTGCACGCCGTCGGTGCCTTCCAGCAGCGGCGTGGTCAGCACGATCTGCGGCTGCTGCCCATAATGGCGCTGCAATTCGCGTCCCATCAGCAGATTGAACTTCTGGTCGGTGCCGCCGAGCTCGACATCGGCTTGCAGCGCTACCGAGTCGTAGCCCTGGGCGATGGGATAGAGCAGCTCGTGCATTGCAATCGGCTTCTCCTGCATGAAGCGCTTGTGGAAGTCCTCGCGCTCCAGCATCTGCGAGACCGTGAACTTGGCCGCCAGGCGGATGAAACCTTCGTAGCCGAGCTTGTCGAGCCACTCGCTGTTGAAGCGCACCTCGGTCCGCTCGCGGTCGAGGATCCTGAAGACCTGCGCCTTGTAGGTTTCCGCGTTCTGGTTGATCTGTTCGCGCGACAGCGGCGGACGTGTCGTCGAGCGGCCGGTCGGATCGCCGATCAGGCCGGTGAAATCGCCGATCAGGAAGATCACCGTGTGACCCATGTCCTGGAAGTGCTTCAGCTTGCGCATCAGCACGGTATGCCCGAGATGCAGGTCGGGCGCAGTGGGATCGAAACCGGCCTTCACCCGCATGGGTCTGCCGGAGTGCCGCGACTGCTCCAGGCGCTCGCGGAGATCGCTCTCGCGGATGATTTCGGCCGCACCTTTTCGCAGCCAGGCGAGCTGCTCGGCGACTTCGGGGAATGAGGCCATCAACCCCGATTATAGGGGGCATCGGCTTCGCCGGACACCGCGCATCCGGGGGCATGCCGCAACATCTAACATAAGCTACGCCCGGCTGCCGGCAGCTTTCAGGAGTGGAAGTGGACGACGCGCTCTTTCTTCATCGCATCCATTTCGCATTCACCATCACCTTCCATTATCTCTTTCCGCAACTGACGATGGGTCTGGCGCCGCTGATTATGGTGCTGAAGACGCTGGCCATCCGCACCGGCGACGAG
>DATJAI010000134.1:0-25042 GCA_035516415.1 Binatia bacterium
GCGGAGGAGCGCGCCCAGCGATTCGGTTCAACCGCCGATCTGGATCGCTATCGCTGTACGATCGAGGAGCGGGAGGAGTTCGAGCCTCACATCGTCGCGGGCACGCCGGTTTACGCAGGAGTGGATTATCACGACATTCTGCGCCAGGCAGAGCAGGAGGGAGACATCATCCTGTGGGACGGGGGAAACAACGATACGCCATTCTACCGTCCTGACCTGGCGGTCGTGGTGCTCGACCCGCACCGCGCCGGTCATGAACTGGGCTACTACCCCGGCGAAGTGAACTTCCGCAGCGCGGATGTGCTCATCATCAACAAAATCGATACCGCCGATCCCGATGGAATCAAGACGGTCCGCCGCAACATCGCGCTGCATAACCCGCAGGCCCGGGTCATTGAAACCGCGTGCAGGGTCACGGTTGAGGATCCGGACGCGATCAACGGCAAGACCGCCCTGGTGGTGGAGGACGGCCCGACACTGACCCATGGCGAGATGTCCTATGGCGCGGGTATCGTCGCTGCCAACCGTTATCACGCGTCGGCGCTGGTGGATCCGCGGCCGTATGCCATCGGCTCCATCCAGAAGACCTTCGAGCAGTTTCCCCATCTCTGGCGGGTGCTGCCGGCCATGGGCTACAGCGATACACAACGCCACGAGCTGGAGGAAACGATCCGGCGGGTGCCCTGCGATGTGGTGGTGGTGGCGACGCCCATCGATCTTTCCCATGCCATCAGACTGGACAAGCCCAGCGTGCGGGTATCGTACGAAGTTGAGGAGATCGGGAAAACCGTGATCGCGGACATCATCGCGAAGTTTACGCAGGCGCACAAGCCCGCACTGGCCGGTGCCGGGAGGTAGCGGTGGCTGCCAAGGATTTCGTTTGCACTCGCGATTTCACGCCCCAGCAGATACGCCAATTCCTGCATGTGGCCACGCAGGTCAAGGCATACCCGAACGTGTACCAGACCGCCCTGAAGGGCAAAACCCTGGCCATGATCTTCGAAAAGCCATCGTTGCGCACGCGCGTCACCTTCGACGTAGGGATGGAGGAGCTGGGCGGACATCCGCTGTACCTCTCGCCCGCCGAAATCAGCCTCGGCAAGCGCGAGTCGGTGCGTGACGTGGCCAGAAACCTGGAGCGCATGGTGCACGGAATCATGATTCGCACCTTCGCGCATGAAGTTGTGACCGAAATGGCACGATTTGCCAGCATTCCGGTCATCAATGGACTGACGGACTATTGCCATCCATGCCAGGCCATGGCCGATTACCTGACCATGCTGGAGGTAAAAGGCCATATCTCGGATCTGAAGGTCGCCTACATCGGAGACGGCAACAATGTAGCCCGGTCGCTGATGTTCGCGGGCGCGCAGCTGGGGGCGGACGTGTGGGTGTGCACTCCGCCGGGATACCAGCCCGACGCCGATGCGGTGGCGTGGGCGCAGAACCGGTGCAACGACACCAACGCGCACGTCACCCTCACCCACGACCCTGCGATCGCCGCCTTCGATGCCGACGTGGTTTATACCGACGTGTGGGCCAGCATGGGCCAGGAAGCCGAGGCGGAAGAACGGAAGAAGATTTTTGCCCCGTATCAGGTGAATGGCCGGCTGTTCGGGCGCGCCAAATCCGATGCCATCTTTCTGCATTGCCTGCCGGCCCATCGCGGCGACGAGGTGACGGACGAAGTCATCGATTCGCCGCGCTCGTTCGTCTTCCACCAGGCGGAGAACCGGCTGCATGCGCAGAAGGCGATCCTGCTGGAGCTGATGAAGTGGAGCCGGATGCCCGAACACGAGGCGGTGCGCGAGCCGGTGATGGAGCTGGCCAGATAGCAACCCATCCGCTGTTCGCCAGAGCTTCTCACGGGCTGCACCGGCCTTCCGGTCTCCAGTCACGACGATCCTGGCTGGAGAGCATGACAGGGCGGCGAGCACCCTGGCGAAAAGCGAAGGGCAGAGAGCGTCTGTAAGGACATTATGTCGAAGACGGCGCTGGTCGCGATCGGAGGCAATTCGCTGATCCGCGCGGGCGAAAAGGGGGTCATCGCCGAGCAGCTGGCGAATGCCCGACGCACCGCCCAGGCGATTGTCGGCCTGCTGCGCCTGGGTTACCGTCTGGTGATTACGCACGGCAACGGGCCGCAGGTGGGGGCGCAGCTGCTGCGCTCCGAGCGCGCCTCCGATGTGGTCTACCGGCAGACGCTCGATGTCTGCGGCGCCGCCAGCCAGGGCGAAATCGGCTATCTGCTGGAGCAGTCGTTGCAAAACGAAATCGTCGCCGCCGGCCTCGACATTCCGGTGGCAAGCCTGGTCACCCGGACCGTGGTCTCGCCGGACGATCCGGCGATGGAGCATCCTTCCAAACCGATTGGCCCCTTCTACTCGCGCTTCGACGCGGAAGAGAAAAAGCGGCTGCTGGGCTGGCACATCGTCGAGGATGCGTCGCGCGGCTACCGGCGGGTGGTGCCTTCGCCGGAGCCGCTGGAGATCGTCGAACTGGATGTCATCCGCGAGCTGGTGGCACGCGGCATTCTGGTGGTTTCGGCCGGCGGGGGAGGAATTCCGGTGATGCGGGTTGAGGGCCAGTTGCAGGGCGTGGAGGCGGTCATCGACAAGGACCGCGCCTCGGCGCTGCTGGCTTCGCAGCTGGGAGTCGATCTGTTCGCCATCTCCACCGATGCCGATTACGTTTATCTGAACTACAGACGGCCCGGCCACACGCCCCTCACCTCGGTGACGGTGTCCCAGTTGCAGGAGTACCAGCGAGCCGGACACTTCCCGCCCGGCAATATGGGACCCAAGATTGAATCTGTCATCTACTTCCTGCAGAAGGGCGGCAAGGAAGCCGTCGTTACGTCGTTCGAATATCTTTGCGAAGCAGTCGCCGGCCGCGCCGGCACCCGCATCGTGCCCGATGCCGGGCAGTTGGGGGAGACTGCCGCAACGGAACTGGAGGTGCCGGTTCTCCGGTAGGCCATGCCCGTCCTGCATCCGCCCTCGAAACTGCGGGAAGAGAAGATGGGACGCTCCCGTATGACGCTCAAGCACGTGGTCGAATCGCAGCAGTTTACCGTTCCGCTGCTGATGGAGCTGTTCGACCGCTCGCGAGGAATGGAGCGCGTGGTCGCGCGCGGCGGCACGCTGGATTACCAGAACCGCATCCTCGCCAGCCTGTTCTATCAGCCCTCCACGCGCACCCGTTTTTCCTTTGAGGCGGCCATGCACCGCCTGGGCGGACGCGTACTCTCGACCGAGCACGCGCGGGCGTTCTCCTCGGAGATCGAGGCGGAGCAGGTCGAGGATTCCATCCGCATCATCGGCAGCTATTGCGACGTGATCGTCATTCGCCATCATGAAGCCGGCGGAGCGGCGCGGGCGGCCCGAGTTTCGCCCGTTCCCGTCATCAACGCAGGCGACGGCGCCGGAGGCCAGCACCCCACGCAGGCGCTGCTCGACCTGTACACGATTTATCGCGAACGCCCGCTGGATGGCCTGAGCGTGGCCTTCATCGGCGAGCTCGACCGTGGCCGCACCGCGCGTTCCCTGGCGTACCTGCTGGCGAAGTTCGAGCGGGTGAAGATCTTTTTCGTCAGCCCGCCCGAGCTGCAGATGAAGAACGACATCCTGCAGTATCTGGAGCGGCATGGGGTGCGCTACGAGCTGGAATCGGACATCGACCGTGTGGTGGGTGAGGTGGACGTGGTGTACCAGACCCGCATCCGCCCCGAGCGCCTGCCGCACGTTGCCGGATCGCAGCGCTACGCCATCAATTCGTCGGTGCTGCAGCGCATGCGGCCCGATGCCCTGATCCTTCATCCCCTGCCGCGCACCGTGGAGTTGGACAAGACGGTGGACGACGATCCCCGCGCGCTGTATTTCCGCCAGGCTGCCAACGGGCTGTATGTGCGCATGGCGTTGCTAACGATGCTGTTGGACAAGGATTAGCATGCCTGTTCTTGAGCATTTGCGTACCCCGGATTTCATCGAACTTGAAGATCTCTACGGCGCTCACAATTACCATCCCCTCGATGTAGTCGTCCATCGCGCAGAGGGCGTATGGGTATACGACGTGGATGGCAATCGCTATCTGGATTGCCTGGCGTCGTATTCCGCCGTCAACCAGGGACACTGCCATCCCAAAATTCTGGAAGCCATGATCGAGCAGGCGCAGAGGGTGACATTGACCTCGCGCGCCTTCCGCAACGATCAGCTGCCGCTGCTCTACGAACAGCTGCACGAGCTGACCGGCTATGAGATGGCACTGCCCATGAACTCCGGCGCCGAGGCAGTCGAAACCGCCGTGAAAGCTGCGCGCCGGTGGGGCTACTCGGTGAAAGGCATTCCCGACGGGAAGGCGGAAATCATTGTCTGCGCCAACAACTTTCATGGGCGCACGGTCGCGGTCATCAGCTTTTCTACAGACGAACAGTATCGCGAGGGCTTCGGCCCCTTTACGCCGGGCTTCCGGATCATCCCTTTCGGCGATGCCGCGGCGCTGCGCGACGCCATCACGCCCAACACCTGCGCCTTCCTGGTGGAGCCGATTCAGGGTGAAGCTGGAATCGTCATCCCGCCCGCAGGCTTTCTCAGCGAGGCCGCCGCGATCTGCCGGCGCAACAACGTGCTATTGATGGCGGATGAGATCCAATGCGGCTTGGGGCGTACCGGCAAGCTCTTCGCCTGCATGCATGAAGGCGTGCGGCCGGACATGCTGATCATCGGCAAGGCGCTCTCGGGAGGCTTTTATCCCGTGTCGGCGGTGCTGTCGTCGAAGGAAGTTCTGGGCGTGTTTCATCCCGGCGATCATGGCAGCACCTTCGGAGGCAATCCGCTGGCCTGCGCCGTCGCCCGCGCTGCCCTGCGGGTGCTTGTCGAAGAGAGGCTGGTGGAGCGCTCCGCCGAGCTGGGCAAGTATTTCCTCGACAGGCTGCGAACGCTGCGGGGCCCGCACCTGCGCGAAGTCCGCGGCAAGGGGCTATGGATCGGCATAGAGCTGGACGTTCCCGCGCGGGCTTACTGCGAGGCCCTGAAAGAGCTGGGCATCCTGTGCAAGGAAACACACGATTACGTGATCCGCATCGCCCCGCCGCTGGTCATCACGCGCGAGGAGATTGAATGGGCGTTCGAGCGTATCCGCCAGGTCGTCAGCGAAGAACGCTGAATGGACGGCAGCTGCCGACACCAGGCCTGGAGCTGCCGGGTAGCCGGCCAGCAGAGTTGCAGCAGCGCAACGGCCCGCCGCTTTGTCAAATGCTCCCGCTGATTTATGCTCTTCCTGACTCATATCGCTGAATCACGCGCCGGCGTGTTCTGCCGGGCATTCATAATTCTGTTCCGCGAAAGGTCATCATGAGGATTCTTGTCATAGGGGCGGGCATGATGGGCTGGGCCGCCGCCGTCGATATGGTCCGCAGCGAGCGCGTGCAGGCGGTAACCCTGGCCGACAGGAATGAAGAGCGGCTGGGCCAGGCGATCGAGCACATCAGGGAACTCACCGGCAGCAGCAAGGTGAGCGGCGCGCATCTGGATGCCGCCGATACCGGCGCGGCACGGGACGCGATGCGCGGTCATGACGGAGTGCTTTCGGCCGTGCCCTACTTCCTGAACCTGGGGCTGGTACGGGCCGCCATCCGCGCGGGATGCCATTTTGCCGATCTGGGCGGCAACAACAGCATGGTCCAGCAGGAGTTCAAGCGGGAGTTTCAGGCGGAGGCGGCGGGCGTAGCCATCGCGCCAGACTGCGGTCTTTCGCCCGGCATGGCGTCCATTCTCGGCGGTGAGCTGCTGCGGCGTATCGGCGGCCGGGCGGAGTCGCTCAAGATCTACGTCGGGGGACTTCCGCGGAAGCCGCAGCCGCCGTTCAATTACCAGCTTGTCTTCTCGGTGGAAGGGCTGATCAACGAGTACTGCGAGCCCTCCAGGATCCTGCGCGGGGGAGAAATCATCACCGTCGAGCCGCTGACCGAGGTGGAACGCTTCCAGATGGAAGGCTTTCCCGAGCTGGAGGCATTCCATACCTCCGGCGGCACATCAACCCTGCCGGAAACCTTCCAGGGGCAGGTGGGGGAGTGCTTCGAGAAGACCCTGCGTTATCCCGGTCATGTAGCCATGCTGCGCACGCTGTATGAGCTGGGCATGTTCTCCAGCGAAAAACGCCGGATTAACGGAGCGATGGTGGCCCCGCGTCAGGCGACGGCCTGCCTCTTCGAAGAGAAGTTCCGGGGCGAGGGACCTGATGTGACGCTGCTTCGGATCGAGGCCCGGCAGGAGGAGGTGCTGGCCTCGTTCAGCATGGTCGATTACAGCGATGAAGCGACCGGGCTGACATCGATGATGCGCACCACCGCCTGGCCGGCTTCTATCGTGCTGCAGATGCTGATTAGCGGCGAGATCACCAGGCGCGGCGGCATTCGTCAGGAGATTGACGTCCCCGCCCAGCTTTTCCTCACCGAAATGGCGAAGCGCGGCATCGCGATCAACTACCGAATCGAAACTGTCGGGGAGCTCCGCGAGGAAGCCCTGGCGGCGCAGGAGAGCTGAGTTGAGATTTCTCGACCGGCTGCAGCCGCTGGGGCTGCTGGTGCTGCGCCTGGTCCTGGGCGCGATCATGATCGCGCACGGGTGGCAGAAGATCGCCGGCCACCTGCACGGTACGATGGGAATGCTGGCCCACCTGGGAATACCGCCATGGATGGCCTATCTGGTGGTGGCGGCGGAATTCGGCGGCGGCATCCTCGTCGTGCTGGGGCTGCTCACGCGGCTCGCTGCCTTCGCCATCGTCATCGACATGCTGGTGGCGATCTTCAAGGTACACCTGTCGCACGGCCTGACCGGCCAGGGCGGCTTCGAGTTTCCGCTGGCCTGCGCCGCCATCGCCTTTTCGCTCATCTTCTTCGGCGCGGGGCCGATTTCCCTGGACTGGCTGCGCGGCAGCAGGGGAGGCAGGTAATTGCGGGCCCGGCGAATGGAGTCGCGCTTGTCAGCGTTCTGTATCGGGGCCTGATCACTCCAACTAGGGGACACTAGTAGCTCGCCAGCCGCTCCATGGCCCGATACAGGTCTTCTGCCTGGGGCAGGATTTCGTCCTCCAGAACCGGCTGATAGGCGACGAAGGTATCTTTCGCGCCGACGCGCGTGACGGGCGCGTCCAGTTCATCGAATAGTTCATCAGCGATGCGGGCGGCGATCTCGGCGCCATAGCCCCAGCTCAGCATGTCCTCATGGGCGACGATGACGCGGTTGGTCTTCGCCACCGAGGTGGCGATGGCCTCCCAGTCATAGGGGCTGAGGGTGCGCAGGTCGAGCAATTCCACGCTCACTCCGCGTTCGCGCTCGATGCGCTGCGCCGCCTGCAGGGCACGCGGAACCACCGCTCCGTAGGTCACTACCGTAAGGTCATGACCGGGACGCACGATCCTGGCGCTGCCGAAGGGAATCATGTAGTCGGGGCCGGGATAGGGGGCGCGGCCGAAGGTCTCGCGATAGAGGCGCTTGTGCTCCAGGAACATCACCGGATCGTCGCAACGGATTGCGGTACGCAGCAGTCCGTTTGCGTCGAGCGCATTCGACGGGAACACGACTCTCATGCCCGGGGTATGGGTGAAGATGCTCTCGCCGCACTGCGAGTGGTAGATGGATCCTCCGGTGAGATATCCGCCGATCGCCACGCGCACCACTGCGGGCGCTGAGAAGGAGTTGTTCGAACGCCAGCGCAGCAGCGGCAGTTCATTGCGAAGCTGGTGCATGGCGGGCCAGATGTAATCGAAGAACTGGATTTCGACCACCGGCTTCAGTCCGCGCGTGGCCATGCCGACGGCGCGGCCCACGATGTTGGCTTCAGCCAGCGGCGAGTTGAAGACGCGCTCCGAGCCGTAATCGCACTGCAGGCCGGCGGTCAGCTTGAAGACGCCGCCCTTGCCTTTCACCTGCCTGTCCTTCAGGTATTCCTCGCGGCTGCAATCGGCGACGTCCTCGCCGAAGATCACGATGCGGGGATCGCGCTTCATCTCGTCTTTCAGGCAGGCGTTGATGAGGTCGGCCATCGTCCGTTCGGGATTGGCGGCGCCCCTGTCCGATGGAGTGGGATGCAGGGCTTCGGTCTGGAACTCTGACGATGTGGGATCAAGGTCGGGCGAGTAGACGAAGCGGGCATAGGAGTCCGGTTCCGGCAAAGCCGCCGCAACTGCCCGATCGCTGGCCTCCTGGATTTCGCCCTCGACGTCCTTCTCCAGATCGTCGATCCCTTTCTCATCGAGGATGCCTTCGCGCACCAGAAACAGCTGGAAGCGCGTGATCGGGTCGCGCTCGACCTCCTGCTTCCGCTCCGAGTCCGGACGATAAAGCTTCTCGTCATCGGAAAGCGAATGCGAATAAGGGCGGATGACGTGACCATGAACAAACGCCGGACCCTTGCCCGCGCGGATGTGCCCGACCGCGGTCCTGAACGCGGCGTAGCTGGCCAGGGGATCGGTGCCGTCAACCTCGGCGAAGTGAAAGTTCGGAAATCCGCGCACCAGCTTGCTGATGTTGCCGCCGGCGGTGCCGACCTCCACGGGGACGGAGATGGCGTACTCGTTGTCCTCGATCACGAACAGCACCGGCAGCTTCAGGTTGGAAGCGGAATTCAGCGCCTCCCAGAACTCGCCCTCGCTGGTGGTGCCGTCGCCGGCGGAGACATACACGACTTCATCGCCCTGGAAGATGACGTCTTTGAACTGGCGGTAGTCTCCATCGGCTTTGGCGGCGGCCTCGGGATGACGATTGAAGTAGCGACCGGCCTCGGCGCAGCCCACCGCCTGCAGAAACTGGGTTCCGGTGGGCGAGGACTGGCTGACGATGTTGAGCTTCCTGTGCCCCCAGTGCGAGGGCATCTGACGGCCGCCGGAGTTGGGATCCTCGGCGGCACCGACCGCCTCCAGTAACTGTTCATAGGGCGTCATGCCCAGCGTGAGGCAGAGCGCGCGGTCGCGATAATAGGGATAGAACCAGTCATAGGCCGGGCGGAGGGCAAGTCCGGCCGCCACCAGCAGCGCCTCATGGCCGGCGCCCGAGATCTGGAAGAAGATTTTCTGCTGGCGCTTCAGCAGGATCTCGCGGTCGTCCAGCTTGCGGGAGAGATACATCAGGCGATAGATGTCGATCAGTTGCCGGGGGGAGAGGCCTTCGTATTTTTCCGGGGTTTCCGCCTGCGCGAGGGAAGTTTTAGGCGGTGCCTTGGTGGTTGCCATCCGATACCTCAAGGTGAAAGTGCCGAGCCGGCGAGCGACTCAGGCGCGCTCTTCATATTGTAATTGCCCGGCGAAGTTCGTTGCCGGAACGGGCGAACCGGCATCCTGCCGGGCAAACCTGCCGGAACACACAGGGATTCGCGGCTTACGCCGAAAGCGACAGTGTACCCAATCCCGCAGCAGCTCTCATTCTGCATGGTAGACTTTTCAGGTACGTCTCTATGGCCCAGATCCAGCGCAGGAAGACCTATACGGCGGTAGTGGGCGGTGTCCGCGTCGGCGGCGATGCACCAGTCGTGGTGCAATCGATGACCAACACCGACACCGCCGACATCGATGGCACCATCCGCCAGTGCATGGCCCTGGCCCGCGCCGGCTCGGAGCTGGTGCGCATCACGGTCAACAATAACGAGGCCGCCGAAGCGGTGCCGCACATCGTTGACGGGCTCGATCGCCTCGGCGTGCCCGTGCCGATCATCGGCGACTTCCACTACAACGGCCACATTCTGCTGAAGAAGTATCCCGCGTGCGCGCGGGCGCTGGCCAAGTACCGCATCAATCCCGGCAACTGCTCGATCGGCAAAAAGGATGATGACAACTTCCGCACCATGATCGATGTCGCCATCGGGAACGACAAGCCGGTGCGCATCGGCGTCAATTGGGGCTCCCTCGACCAGGCGCTGCTGACGCGACTGATGGACGAGAACTCCCGGCTGGACGAGCCCAGGGACGCCCGCGACGTGACCATGGAGGCGATGGTACAAAGCGCGCTGCGCTCCGCCGAGCTTGCCGTCAGCTACGGCATGCGCCGCGAGCAGATCATCCTGAGCGCGAAAGTCAGCGGCGTG
Source organism: Binatia bacterium (assembly GCA_035516415.1). GTDB lineage: Bacteria > Acidobacteriota > Terriglobia > Terriglobales > Acidobacteriaceae > Bog-257. The sequence continues at coordinate 10,078 of DATJAI010000134.1, forward strand.
CAGGACCTCATCGACGTCTATCGCGAGCTGTCGCGCCGCTGCGAATACCCGCTGCATCTCGGGCTGACTGAAGCCGGCATGGGCGCGAAAGGAATCGTCAGCAGCACCGCCGCGCTGGGCGTGCTGATGCAGGAAGGCATCGGCGACACGATCCGCGTTTCCCTGACTCCAGCTCCCAACGGCGACCGCACCGAAGAGGTGACGGTGGCACAGCAGATCCTGCAGTCGATGGGCATTCGCAGCTTCACCCCGCAGGTCACCGCCTGTCCGGGCTGCGGCCGCACCACCAGCACCTTCTTCCAGGAGATGGCCGAGCAGATCCAGAGCTACCTGCGCGAGCAGATGCCGGTGTGGAAGACGCGCTACTCCGGAGTGGAGGAGATGAAGGTGGCGGTGATGGGCTGCGTGGTCAACGGGCCGGGCGAGTCGAAGCACTCCAACATCGGCATCTCGCTGCCGGGAACCTTCGAGGAGCCGAAGGCGCCGGTGTATGTCGATGGGCGGCTGATGACGACGCTGAAGGGCGAGCACATCGTCGCCGAGTTCATCAGCATCCTCAACGGCTACGTGGAATCGCACTACGCGGCGAAGGAAAACCAGCCACTGGCAATCGGGAGTTAAGAAAACTCCGGTCAGGTGACGTTGAGGTCCCTCGGCGGCTAAAGCCGCGATGATTTTGCGTCACTACGGACGGCCTGAAGGCCATCCCCTTCAAACCCCAGGCTTAATCTGAGGGTCCTCGGCAAGCAGCAGCGCGTGCTGGTCCTTCGTCGCGCCGCCGAAAGCGCCGGACCTTCCGCCCTGTTCTCCGTATCCTGGTGGTGAGTTCTTCCGCTAGCGCCGGCCATCGCGCTTCTGGGCGATGACCAGACCGCGCGCGGTGGGCATGAGAACGACGGAAATCAGTCCTTCGGCTTCCATGCGCAGCGCGGCCTTGCGAACGAAGTCATAACAGGAAGCCGCATCGTGGATGAGGATGAGCCCGTGAGGACTCATCTGCGGCAGGAAGCGGCGCACCTCCTGCTCGCGAATGCTCTGTTCGCTGTCGGAAAAGAGCATGTCGATGGTGCCCTCCACTGTCATATCCAGGCTGGACCGGTTGCGATACTCCACCCACTTGCCCAGGCCCGAGCTGTCGATCCTCTCCCGGGCTTTACTGAAGACGCGCTCGTCGAGTTCGCAAGTGACGATCTTTCCGAAGCCGTTCTGCGCCATGCCTTCGGCCATGGCGAGGGTGCTCATGCCGGCGAAGCTGCCGGTTTCCACCACCAGACGGGGTTTCATGGTTGTCACCAGGGACTTCAGAAAGTCCAGCGTCTCCACTTCCGCCGTCATGGAGTCGTACATGCTCCAGCGCTGCGGATGAGGACATTCGGGAGTGGGGGGTGTGTACTCCGGCTGGACGGTTTCGCCCCATGCGTCAACATGATCGAGGATGCGGTGCTCCTCTTTATGGCGGAAGTAGCCGGCGAGGGTGACGGCGATGACGACCAGGCCGGCGGCAATGCCCGCCAGACTCGCAAGACCGACGGTGCCGAGCCGGAAGCCGGTGGGGTAGCGCAACCAGTGCGCGCCCAGCAGGACCGTGCCGCTCAGCACAAGGAATTCTCCGGTCACCAGTCCGTTGGGACGTTGCCACTGCATGGCAGCCCTGCCCTCGCGCCACAGAAACCAGAAGATAAGGAAGCCGGCAACGGACTCGATGAGTCGGATCTCAGAGGACCAAAGGGAGAGGAAGGAGGCTTCGGGACGGAGATTGCTTCGCGCGCTGATGGCGCCCGCGATCAGCAGGTGGACGAGCATTCCCGCAGCGAACGCCAGCACCGTGGCGGTGGCGACGATGTCGAAAAGAACGGCGGGCGGAACTCCGCGGTGCCGGGCAGCCAGCGCAACGGCGAGGCAGCCGACTACCACCGCCGCTGCCAGCTGCAGCATGAGCCGGCTGCCAAAGGGGACGAGCAACCGGCAGAGCACCGCCGTCACCAGGGCGGCGACCCCGATCCACAGCACCGACTTGACGGTGCTGCCGGGAAGGCGCCGGCGGCGCACGTCGCTCTGCACGCACAGGTACGCGCTGATTGCAGCGACGGCGCTGATCAACAGATTGAACGTCAGTTCGACCGGCATCAGGGAATTTCGACGCGGGCATTGTACATGAGTCGCTGGGATTTCCCATCAGCTCGCCGGGAACAGGAACTTCAGCATGGGCGCGACGCGCTCGGCCCAGGCGGACTCGGTGTGCTCGGCGCCGGGGACTTCCAGATAGGAGAGATCGCGGCCCGGCACCCATCCCTTCTTCACCAGAGCGGCATTCAGTTCGCGGGCGTCGGGCAGCGCGCGCTGGCCTTCTTTGGTGCCGATGTCGAGCCAGATCTTCAGATCGGGCCGGCGCCGGAGTTGCGCCACGGTTTTCAGAATTGCGCGATTCCGCCACCACACCGAGGGCGACATCACCGCCAGTTTGCTGAAGAGGCGGGAATAGCGCAGGCCGAGATACAGCGTCACCAGCCCGCCCAGGGAGGAACCGCCCAGGCCGCAGTTCGCCGCGCCGGGCAGCGTGCGATAGGTGCGGTCGATAAACGGCTTCAGCTCTTCGACCAGCATCTGGCCATAAACGTCGGCCTGCCCGCCCCCCAGGCGCCGGTCCTCGACGTGCGTGTATTCGTGGATGCGGTTCTCCCCAGCGTTGTAGATGCCGACGATGATGAGCCGCTCGATGTCTCCGGCCGCGATCAGCGCGTCGGCGGTTTCGCCCATGCGCCAGTAGTTGCCCCTGGCGAACGACGTTTCGGGGTCAAACAGGTTCTGGCCGTCCTGCATGTAGAGCACGGGAAAGCGCCGCCCGGGCTGCCCCTCGTACGCAGGCGGCAGATAGACGATGAAGTCGTGCGTCGCCTCCTCGACCTTCGAGGAGAATTGCTGGTGCAGTCGCAGACGAGCCTTCAGGTCGTCGGCTAAGGCGATTGGCGCATTGTTCGTTCCAGCAGGAATGGGCATTGGAGCGGATTGGTGGTCACCTTGAACGAGTAATAAATTCCCTGAAATGGTCGATTGAGGCCTGGCTGTACTGCCCCACTTCGATGAGGTAGCCGTCGGGATCGCGCATGTAGCATCTGAGTTCGCGACCGTGGTTGTCGAGTGGTTCGGTCAGGAACTGCGCGCCTTTCGACTTCCACTGCGAATAACAGGCCCATATGTCAGCCACCCGCAGATTCAGGAAGCTGCTCACCCGGTTGGGATCGCGCGGAGTCTGGAGAATCACCTCCGGCTTGTCCGGCGTCGGACCGCCGCCCGAGTTCAGAATGATCCACGAGTTCGCCAGCTTGATGTAGCAGGGGTTTTCCTCTCTTACCACTTTTCCGCCGACAACCCCGACGTAAAATTCCCGTGATATCGTCTGGTCGTGAACCGTCAGGAAGTGCGTAACGAAAAATCCATCCTCGGCAATTGGAGCTTCCGGCAGGTTCATAAGCGGACTTGCCCCCATTCTGTAGAATGTGGTTCCTCAGATTACCAGATGTGATTGAAGGCAACACATCCCAGGCGAAGAGGCTTCAAGAACGTGAATCGTGAATATCACCGCTGGTGGTCGCATGACCTGCAACGTGACATGGACCTGCTGGTTTTTGGTCATGACGGACCGAAGGTACTGGTGTTTCCCACCTCGCAGGGCCGCTTCTATGAATACGAGGACAACGGCATGGTGGCGGCTGTCGGCGATCGCCTCGAGAGCGGCCAGTTGCAGATCTACTGCGTCGATAGTGTGGACAGCGAAAGCTGGTACAACCGCTGGGCACATCCCTACTGGCGCGTGCAGCGGCACCTGCAGTACGAGCGCTACCTCCTGAACGACGTCATTCCGCTGATGTGGAAGAAAAACTGGAACCCGCGGGTAATCGTCACCGGCTGCAGCTTCGGGGCGTATCATGCGCTGAACTTCGCCATGCGGCATCCCGACAAGGTCACCGGCTGCGTGAGCATGGGCGGCTCTTTCGACATCAAGCGTTTTCTTGAGGGCTGGTACAGCGACGACGTGTACTTCAACAATCCTCCCGACTACCTTGCCAACTGCACCGACGGCTGGCGCTACAACCACATCCGCACCGTGCTGGCGACGGGCGAGTGGGACATGTGCTGGAACGACAACGAGCGGATGGCGGAGATCATGCGCTTGCGTGGCATCCGTCACGAGCTGTATGTCTGGGGCGACCGCAGCTATCACGACTGGCCGTGGTGGCGGCCGATGGCACGGGCATATCTGGAATAGGTCTCATTCATAGCGCCGGACCAGCATGGGGCAGAGCCGGGCGGCCGGAGCGGCTAGCGCACTGCAGCCTCGGTATCCTGGGCGGTTCCAGGCGGCGCGTTGGGTGTCATGGGCCGCAGCATCAGCAGCTTCGATTTGCCTTCGCGTCCTCCAGGCAACAGCACCAGACGCCTGCCAGGATCGAAGGCGACGCTGTGGGCTTTGATCTGGGGAGTAATCTCCTCGCCGGCGGAGAGCCTGCCGTTGGCATGCATCGCCAGCAGCGAACCCTCGCTGGCCGCGTAGAGAGTGTGGGAGCCGGAATCGAGCCAAAGCGCGTCGACCCCGGCGGGCGCGGCAACACGATCGATCTCGGCGCCGGTGTCGGGGCTGATGGCCAGCACCGCATATCGCACCGCTACATACAGCTCCCGATACTGCGGATCATAGAGGAGGCCGGTAGGTTGCGAAGCCTGCAGGGTGAAACGGCTGACAATCTTCAGTTGCGGATCGATGGCGATGATCTGGTGCACGTCCTGAAGGGTGGCAAACACCAGATGACGGGTGCTGTCCAGAACCATGTGGCGCAGGGTACCGCCGACTTCCACTCTGGCGGTGGTCTGCTTCGTCCGCAGATCTAGCAGCGAGACCGTGCCTGCGCCGGCATCGGCCCAGTAGAGCATATCCGCGCCATCCCACAGAAGCCCATCCGGGGAGCCGGGGAGCGGAATGGAGTCGATGACTTTCCATCCGTCGGTGCTCACCACCGCGATGGAGTTGCTGCCCCGATCGCCGACATAAACTCTGCCGCCACGGTCATCCACGGCAACCGCGCACGGCGAGCGCAGCCCGGTAATCTGCGCCACCAGGCGCCGCCGCACGGGATCGAAGACATCCACGGTAGAGGCTCCGGTATGGGTCAGTAGCAGCATGCCGTTGGCGAAAGCAAGCTGTGCGAAGCCAGGAGAGCCGGGCAGGTTCACCATGCCTACCTGCCGCAGGTCGGAGGAACTCGCCAGCGAGGCGCAACACAGGAGTGCCGAAAGCAGGAAACGGGGAACAGGCATGACAGTGGCCCTACGTCCCCTAAGATGCGCAGCAGAGCTGATGAGGTGCCCGCGCGGGAGCCCGATCCGGCTAGGGCTGGAAATTCAGGCTGCACCAGAAGGCGCTGCCCCAGAGGACAATTCCGACCATGCCGACGAGCACATAGCAGCGCCGCTCGAAAGCATTGTGCAGAGTCGGCAGGGGTAACGGAGAGCCCAGGCTGCGGTGGAACGAGGCCATCAGCAGTCCGCCGAAGCCGACCAGGGTAACGGCGCCGCCAAACGCCAGGCCGGCCATGATGAGTACGTATGCGAGGGAGAACACGGAAACACCCCACTGCTTGCTGACAGGCTAGACCTCCGGAGAAGGTTGCGCAAGGGGTGAGCGCCTGCCGCGCCCGGAATGGCGGCTCCGTTCAGGATGCGATTTCGGCTGCTGAACCCGCGCTATTACCGTTCGCTGCACACCTGCTTCACCGACAAAGGTGAGAGGCGACACTGCGCCTTTCCACCCAGCGCGGGACAATTTTCGCAGTGAGGAGCGCGGCGGTGCGCCCTTTCATAAACGTTTCCTGCAGTACCATTCATCCGCCGTCGCGCTCGCTCCAATCCCCGTGAGGTGAAAGTTGAGCACGCAGACATTCTCGCCTGAAGTGGAGCTGCCACCGTTTCCGGCAGATACCGGCATCCTGGGTTCGCCGCGCAAGCGGCCTGGGCTGCGCATCCTGCAACCGGCGGTCACCTATACCGGCGCGCCCATCGAGCCGCTGAAGAAAGGCCTTCCGAAGCAGACCGAATCGCTGTGTCCGGAGTGCACCCAGGTGATCGCGGCGAGCATTTTCGCGGAGAACGGCCAGGTGATCATGGAAAAATCCTGTCCCACCCACGGGCAGTTTCGCGACATCGTTTTCAGCGATGTGGAGCTGTACCTAAAGATGGAGGAGTGGAACTTCGGCGACAACCTGGGGCTTTCGAATCCGCAGGTCGAGGGTGGCAGGTCGTGTCCCGCCGACTGCGGACTGTGCAGCATGCATACCTCGCACACCGCGCTGGCGAATGTGGATCTGACCAACCGCTGCAATCTTACCTGTCCGGTCTGCTTCGCCAATGCGAACGTCGCCGGCTATGTTTACGAACCCGGCGTGGAGCAAGTGCGCGGGATGCTGGCGACCCTGCGGGGCGAGCGGCCGGTGGATGGCCGCGTGGTGCAGTTTTCCGGCGGCGAGCCGACCATCCATCCGCAGTTCTTCGAGATTCTTGCGATGGCGCGGCAGATGGGATTCACCCACATCCAGGCGGCGACGAACGGCATCGAGCTGGCGAATCCGGAGTTCGCGCGCAAGGCCAAAGAGGCGGGGCTGGCGACGCTGTACCTGCAGTTTGACGGGGTCACGGACGACATCTACCGCCGGGTGCGTGGCAAGGCGCTGCTCGACACGAAGATGAAGGTCATCGACAACTGCCGCGCTACGGGAATGAAAATTGTTTTTGTGCCGACCATCGTGAAGGGGCTGAACGATCACCAGATCGGCGACATTGTGCGCGTGGCCATCGAGAACGTCGACTGCGTTTCGGGCATCAGCTTCCAGCCGGTGGCTTTTACCGGGCGGATCGCCAGGCATGAGCTGCTGGCGAAGCGATTCACGCTGGCGGACCTGGCGCGCTGCGTCAGCGAGCAGACCGGCATCACCGATCCGCGATCGGACTGGTTCCCGCTGGCCTGTGTTACGCCCTTTTCCCGGCTGACGGCGGCGCTGCGCGGCACCGGCGTGCCCACGATCTCGTCGCATCCGCACTGCTCGTTGGGGACCTATTTCTTCGTCGATGAGAAGTCAAAGAAGGCGGTGCCGATTACGCAGTTCGTGGACGTGCCCAACATGCTGCAGGATATGGAAGAGCTGTCGCGCGCGGCCGGCAAGGCACGCTTCAAACTCTACAGCAGGATGAAGGCGTGGAAGTCGCTGCAGAAGCACTTCAAGCCGCAACTGGCGCCGCCGGGACTGACGTTCACGAAGTTCCTGCAGACACTGCAGGGCCTGACCAACAAGAAGCTGGGCCGCGACGGCAAGGACGGCACCTTTACCTATCGCACCCTGCTGGTGGCGGGCATGCACTTCCAGGATGGTTACAACTACGATATCGCGCGGGTGAAGCGCTGCGTGATCCACTACGCGGCGCCCGACGGCAGGCTGTACCCCTTCTGTACCTACAACTCGGGCCCGTGCTACCGGGAGAAGATCGAGCGGCAGTTTTCGACGCCGTTGTCGAGAAGTTAGCAATCAGGCGTAGCCGATAACGAACTCGCCATTAGACTGCGAGGCAATATTCGTGTAGCGGAAGTATGCGATTTTGAACCTGGGAAGCGGATGTGCTTGTAAAAAATAAGGCTTTTCACGCAGCCTATTTTGGGAAGAAAGTACTTTTTATGCGGGTTCTGGCACTTTAGTGCGGAGTATGATCCAGCTACCCAGATTACAATTAGCAACGATAAACAACTTCACTCTTAGCGGCCTGCGCTTTTTCCGGCAGGAGCACTTCGCTCCCGTCCTGCTGGTGGGATGCACCGCGCGGTAGGGTCCGCCGGCGGGGGCAAGGACAGGGTGGTCATCCATGGCGCTCATGTCCTGTCATCCCGCGGAGGAGCATGCCGATAGAAAGAGGGGAGCGATCTTTAAACCAGAAGGGAGTCACACAAAGTGGTTCGGAAACTTGCAGTTCTCATCGCCATTCTCGTCGTAGGTAGCCTGGTTGCTGCCGCGCAGGAAAGTACGTCGAAGTTCGATGTATTCGGCGGCTATTCGTATTTCAACGGCGACACCAACAGTTCGCTTGGCAGATTCAGTCTGAACGGCTGGAATGCCCAGGGTACCTTAAATTTCAACAAGTGGCTGGGACTGACGGCTGACTTCGGAGGCTATTACGGCTCGCCATTTCATGTATCGACCAGCGACTATAGCTTCCTGTTTGGGCCGACGGTGACCGTGCGTTCGCCGCACTTCAGCCCCTACGTTCACGCGCTATTTGGGGTTGACAGGCTCAATGCCTCCGGCTTTGGAGCCTCGGGAAATGACAGCTCATTCGCGATGGCATTTGGCGGCGGTATCGATCTTCCCCTGAGCAGCCGGTTTTCGATTCGCGCTGGCCAGTTCGATTGGCTGCGCACGTCCCACTTCAGCACGGGGCAAAATAACCTGCGAGTATCCACTGGCGTGGTCTTCCGCTTTGGCGAATAAGGAGCAGAAGCTCATAAGGGCGCGCGCTTAAACCACGCGCCCTTTTTTCTCCATTCCGCTCAGAAGTCCTTGTGATAGCGGCCGTCCAGGCCGAAGCCGCCATTCTGGTCGCGCACCCCGCTGACCGACCACTTGCGATTCATCTGATATTGCAGCTGTATCGCCGAGTACTGGGTGGTGGTCACATCCGTGGAAAAGGTGACAAACAGCTTGCCGCTGACGCGCTGGCGCACGGTAAGCCGCGCACCCTGCTGCTGGTTGCCGGTGGTGGCCCCCAGTTGGGGATCGAGCGAGATTTGGGAAACGCCGAGGGCCTTCTGCAGGCGGCTGGTGACCTGGCTGCTGACCTGCGAGGCAACCAGCGACTCGGCGCCCATGGTGGTGGACTGCGCCGGGGCGGCATTGGCCGCTTCTTCGGTGTTGCCAAAGGCGATCAGGTGGATGATGTCGGCCTGGGGCAGGGCGGGATCGGAGGTGTAGTTGGTCTGCAGGCGCTCCACCGGCCCGCGAAAATGCATGGCGATGTTGTACTGCTGGATGGTGGTGTTGACCTGCAGGTTGACGACGGGCTCGGTCTGAACGGTGTTGACGAAGGCGATGGTGCCGCCTTGGACGACGTAGCGGTTGCCGAGAACGATCACGTCGCCGCCGGTGAGATTGGCGCGTCCCACGATGACGGGGTCGGCGGCGGTGCCGATGACGCGCAAGTTAGCATCGCCGCGAATACTGACTGTGGGGCTGACGACGTTCAGCTCCGAGCTCGAGCGGACCACCACGTTGAGCTTCACGTTGTCGGCGAAACTTTGCGTGGCGGGCGGCGAGGCCACGCCGCTGAACTGCGTCATGAAGGTGGACAGGTCGAAATCGGGGGTGAAGGAGATGCGGTTGATGTTCACCTGACCTGTCAGCAGCGCCGAATCGGTATTGCCGGTCATGGCGAGGCTAAGGCCGAGATCGGTGCGCACGCTTTCCGGATAAAGCAGGCGCAGACCGCTGCCCTTCAGGCCAAGGTTGAACTGTATGGACGGGCGATAAGCCACGCCGCCGGAAGCGGTGACGGTACCACCTCCTACCTTGCCGGTGAACTGCGAAATATCCAGGCGGTCGCGGCGCAGAATGAGCACGCCATTGGCCGCGGAGAGGCCGAGGGGAGCGTCAGGAGTGGAAAAGGCGGCGTTGACGATGCGAACCTGACCCTCGACATTGTCGCTGGCCAGGTGTCCGGCGGCGTTGATGTCGAACTGGATCTGGCCGCTGCTGGCGAGGGTGGGATCGAAGACCTGCGCGATGGCGAGGTCGATTGCGCCCTGCACGCTGAGGGTGGAGGTAGCATTGCCGCTCAGCGGCAGGCGGCCCTGAAAGCGTACGTCCGTGTCGGTACCTTTGATTTCGCCCGGCTGCAGCGAGAGCACGCCATCGATGTAGTCGGCACGGATGGGAGTTACGGCGGCGATCTGGAGGTTGGCCTGCTGAGCGCCGGCAGTGGTGGCAGCGCGGTAATTCACCGCCAGAGTCGGAATATTCAGATGTGCCTCGAGCAGGGTTTTGTTCTTTAGCGGACCGCGCACGGCTGCGTGAATCTCGGTCTGTCCGCTCAGGAGCGCCGCCTGCGCCGGCGACCAGGCGGCGACCAGCGGCTGCAGCGGAATGACCGGAGTATCAAGGCTCACGTCGGCGTAATAGTTGCCGATGAGGGCGACCTTGCCCTGCGCCTTCAGCGGCGTATTGACGACCTGCGAACCCAGGCTGAACGTCGCCTCGTGGTGGGCGACATTTCCCTGGAAGTTGAGGTCGCGAATCTGCTGCTTCTGGATTCCCAGTTGCGGAATAGTGAGCGAGGCCGTGCCCTGCGGATCTTTCAGGGTGCCGCGGCCGCTGGCCGTCAGGTTCAGGGTGCCGCTGACCTGCAGATTGCGCTGCCGCAGGCTCTGCAACTGTTCCAGGTGAATATTCGTCGCCTGCAAGACGGCATCGTAGCCTTCCTGCTTCGGATAATACGTGAGCCGGCCCTGGGCAGTGCCAGCGCTGATACGCACCAGCAGATTGCTGTGGACGGCATCGCCATTTCCATTGAAGCGCACCTCGGCCAACTGCACCGGTTCACCGGAGATATTGGCGTTGCGCAGGGTGACAGCGCCTTGTCCCATGGGGCTGAGCTGGGTGCCGTGCGCGGCGATGTTCGCGTTCAGGGTACCGCTGAGCGGCGCGCTCAGGTTAGCGGCGCGGGCCAGTTCCGCAAGCGAGACCTGGGTGGCGCTCACATTGGCGGTAAAGGGGCTGGTGGGCAGATGCGACCAGTGGTGGAGCCCCGACTGCAGGTTGAAGGTCACGCGCCCCTGCTGCTGTGCCAGTTCCAGATCGCCATTCTGCAGGCTGACGAGCGATGGGCTGGCCTGCACGGCGGTACGTACGACGCGGAAGGCGCTGCCGCGGAGCTGCACGTTTCTGGCCTGGAGTTGCCCGGCGAGCTGCGGCGCGCTGGTCGAGCCGCTCACCGTGCCGCTGAATGAAGCGCTGCCGTGCAGGTCGAGCGGCTGCGCCGGCGGGCTGAAGAGGGCGGCAACCGTCTCCAGTTCGTGCAGGTCATTGGCCTGGGCGCGCACCTGCAGGGCGGAGCGGTTGCTGACGGTGCCATCCAGCGTGATGGAAGTTTGCGGGGTGCGAATGTAGCTGCGGTCAAGCGCGAGTTGCCGGGCGCGGCCGTTATAGCGCGCGTGAATCTCCGCATTCAGCGGCACGGAGCCGTTGCTGCTTTTAGCGTGGGCGGGAGCGATGTTGGCGTTGGCCGTGGCCTCCGCGCTGGCCATCATGTTGCTGACGCTGCCGCTCCACGCGGCCTCAGTGTTCGCGTTCAGCTGGCCCGAAATCGCGACCTGTTTCAGGCCGGCAGAGTTCGCCACCGCCTTCAGATCGGCAAGAGAGATACCGCGAAGAGCGGCCACTACATGCCCCTGCTGGCTGCCTGCGATGTCGCGAATAGTGGCGTTAGCCCGGAAGCTTCCGCCGAGCAATTGGGCGCTCACATCACGCAGCTCCGCATTGCCGTTGGCAAGGCTGTAGGTGGCATTCAGTTCGTGGATGTCGGTACGCAGGGCGGGCGTGCGCACGCGGAGTACGCGGCTGCGAACGGTTCCCTGCAGGGAAGCACTGTCGATAGCGGGCCGGCCGGGAACGGCGACGTAGTCGGCGGCGCCGTCTACCAACACCACACCTGCGGGCAGCGACGGATTTCGCAGCACGTTGCGCAGCTCTCCCAGAGCGAGAATGACGACGTAGTTCGCATGCACCTTCGGGCTGGCGTAGTTGTTCACGGAGGCGTTCAGCAGTACCTGCGACTGTCCACTGGTCAGCCTGACGTTGCTCAGGGTCAAGCCACTGCGTCGCGCGTCGAACTGCGCATCCAGATCGTGCGACATGGCGCCGTAATTTCCGTACTGGAGATGGCCGTCGCGGTACGACAGGGTGCCGAAGTAGCGGCCATTATCGGTGGCATCGTAGCTGGACTGGAAGCGCAGATCGTGAAGGTCAGCGTAAAGCGGAGTCTTGCGGTCGTTGTAATAGACCGCGCCGCGGTCGAGCAGGATGCGGCGGACAGCAAGATCGAAGACATTGGTGTTCGACTTGCCGCTGGACTGCATCGTGGGCAGATTGCTATGCCCGGCGGCGTCGACAAGGAGGTTGACGACGGGATGATCGACGGCGACGTCGTCCAGGTTCCACTGGCGATGCAGCACGGAAACGATCCGCACGCCGAGGGCGATGTGGTCCACCTGCAGCAGAGGCCGGTTGGCCCCGGGGCCGACGCCATACACGGTCAGTCCGTAAAGATCGAGCCCGAGCCGCGAAAGGTGGAGGGCGAAATTCTGAAGCTGCACGCGCGTGTTCAGCGACTGGCTGGCCTGGCTTTCGGCCGTGCGCAGTACGTAATTGTGAAAACGCGCGCTGTGCAGCAGAACGTCGATGCCAATAACGATGAGGAGGATGAGGGCAACAAGAATGCCCACAATCCATGCCAGCACGCGCTTCCAGCGGGCAGGTTGGCGAGGTGGTACCAGGTACGGCTTTTGAGGTTCGTGCGGCGGAAGTCCAAGATCCCGAATAGCCATGGCTAAAACGCCTGTCCCAGGGTGATGAAGTACTGTGTTGCTGAGATTCCGGGGATCGGATTCAAGTTGCGGCCGATGTCAATGCGGATGGGACCGACCGGCGTGGCGTAGCGGAATCCGATGCCGACGTTGTTGCTGTAGAGCGCAGTGAAATCGTGAAAACCGATCTGGGGGAAGACGTTGCCGCCGTCGTAAAAGGTGACGATGCCCAGCCCCTGCTTGATCATGTTCAGGGGCCAGCGCAGTTCGGTGTTCACGATGAAGAGCTCGTTGCCGCCTTCCGGGACGGTGATTTTGGAGCACGTCGCCGGGTCGCTGGGATTGCCGCATGCCGCAAGCGTGCGCTGCGGGCCGGCGCCGTTCAGGGGAAATCCGCGTAGGGTGCTGCCGCCGCCGGCGAAGAAGCGGGAGCTGAGCGGGACTTCGCTGCCGGCAAACGGCTGTTCCAGTCCGAGGCGCACGCTGTTGGCCCAGATGATGCCGGTCGAGTGCAGGTTTTTGTAGTAAGCCGTCTGGGCGAGGAATTGAGCGAAGGTGAAGTTGGAGCCCAGCCAATACGGACTCACATCGACCTCATAGTTCCAGTACATGCCGCGATGCGCATCCAGCACATTGTCCCGGGTGTCGTGCACCCAGCTCGCCGATACCGTGGACAGATGCACGTTGAGCTGGTTGGCAGGCACCAGATCGGGGATCAGCAGGTTGCTGACGCGGGTGAGCTGGAAGTTGTAGCGCAGGAAAAATTGGTTCGCCTTTCTCTGCGCGGGCGTCTTGCCGGCGGGGCGTTTGAGCTGGAAGCCCACGCTGGCCAGCCGGTCGGTGAAGATAGGGTTCTCCTCGTCGTGTTCCCCGGAGAGAATGGCGCTGCTGCTCCAGTTGGAGCCGCGAAAGAATGGATCGGTGTAGGTGAGGGCGCCGCGCTGGTCAAGCCGCCCGGCAAAGGCGCTGAAGTCCAGGGTCTCGGCGTTTCCCCGCATGTTGCGGCGGGTGTACTGGAAGGTGCCGTCCGGCCCCCAGAAGGTTTTTTCGCTGGTCTTGAAGTTATTGGGCAGGCCGACGGGCGGGAGCCCGGGCACGGCCACGGTGCCGCTGGGAATGGCGCCGCCCCGCTTGAAGACCTGAAAGCCGAAGCCGTAGACGATAGAATTGCGCTTTTTCTCGTGCACCTTGACCACCACATCCTCGTCGTGCTGATCGGTAATGGCCCGGCGGGGATCGATCTCCGCCCAGTCAAAGATGTCGAGGTTGTAGAGGCGGCTCTCGGAGCTGAGCAGCGCGTTCTCACTGAGCGGCTCACCGGAAGCGATTCTCACCTGGCGATTAATCAGTGACTGTCTCGTGTGCTGCCGGCCGTCGGTGATGATGGTCGCTGTCCTCACCTGCGGCCCCTCGCTGATCTGGTAGATGACGTCCATGCGATGGGGCTCGCCGGCGGCGGGTCTGGCGCTGGCGCGGAAGGCGGCATTCAGATAACCGGCGGTAAGGTAATAGGCCATGATGAGGCTGCGGTCTTTGGCAACCAGCTCCTGCGAGTAGGGCTTGCCCTGCCCGAGATTCAGGCCGTGGGGTGCGAACTGCGTCTCGGGGACCGTATCGTTGCCCGCGATTTTCAGCTCCCGCACCACATCCAGCGGTCCTTCGGTCACCTGAAAAGTGATGTCGATGTTGCCGTCTTTGCGGGTGACGGTGGGAACAACTTCGGCCTGGCTGTAGCCGGCGGCGCGATAGGTATCGCGCAGGTTGTTCACGCTGGCGCGCACCAGCTTGTCGCTGTACTTGCCGTGGCTGAGGAAGTGGCCCTCCTCCACGCTGACGTGCGATTGCAGCTCCCGGCTGCGGATGTGCTGATTGCCCTTGAAGGCGACTTCCTTTACCTTGAAGCGCCCGTCCTTGTGGATGTCATAGAGGATGGACACTCCGTCGGCGGTTTTGTCCACCTTCACATCCACTTTGGTATCGAAGTACCCCTTGGACTGAAAGTACGACAGAATGTTCTGCTGGCCTTCGCGGATCAGCTCATCGTCAACCGAGTTCTCGGCATAGATGGGCACCAGATTGCGGACGGTGCGTCGCCACATGTGGGCACCGGCCGTTTTCACCCTTACCACCGGGCCGGTCCTGATCCGGAGAGCGATATCGGCGCGATTGGTGTCGGCATCGTACTCGGCGGAAACCAGCTTGACGTCGCCGGTGATGTAATTCTGGCCGGACAATGCCGATTGCAGGTAGCGGGTGGCGCGTTGCAGCCTTCCCCAGGAATAGGTCATTCCTGTTCTGAGCGAGCTGCCTCGCAGCCGGGCCATCACCGAGCGCAGCTTTCGCTGCAGATAAGCG
>DATJAI010000135.1:0-22811 GCA_035516415.1 Binatia bacterium
TACCACTAATTGTTACCACTGGCCGTTTTTGCGGGAAGTCCGGAGAGGTAAGTGCTTGATAATAAATTGGCTGCCCCCCAGGGATTCGAACCCCGATATGCTGATCCAGAGTCAGCTGTCCTGCCGTTGAACGAGGGGGCAACGGATGCGGCTGTCATGCGCTCGAAATGCCGCTGCTTCGATTCTATTGGTACAGCAATTTCAGCGTCAACCGCGGACTTTTCCGGGTGGCGCCGGAATCGCTGACGACTCACATGCGCCGATCAGGCGCGGATCACCTGCAACAAGTGTCGCACTGGCAGATTCGGGCAAAAGCATGTTTGCAGAGGTGCGCGTCTTACCACGTCGCCCGCAGGCCCGCTTCCTGTGGCGCTACAATGGCGGTACGAATTTCAATCAGGACCGCACTATGTCATCGATGACAGGAAATGTCGCCCTTGCGCTCGATACCTGCGAGATTGCGCGCCGGCCGCTGGAAGCCGGCCAATGCGCGTTGGTGGTTGTCGACATCCAGGAGAAGCTGCTGCCGCCCATCTTCAACCGGGAAACGATGGTGAAGAATTCGCAGCTGCTGATACGGATGGCGAACATTCTCGGGCTGCCCATCATGGCCACCACGCAGTACAGCAAAGGACTGGGGCCGACGGTGCCGGAGATCGCTTCCCTGCTGGCGGATGTGTCGCCCATCGACAAGCTGGAGTTCGGCTGTTTCGGCAGCAGCCAGTTCCGCTCCCGGCTCAGGTCCTTGCCCGGCAACCGCAACACGGTGCTGCTGTGCGGGATGGAAACCCACATCTGCGTGATGCAGACCGCGCTGGGGGCGCTGAATGAGGGCTATCTGGTGCATGTGGCGTCCGATGCCGTGGGCTCACGCGCGGAGTGGAACTGGAAGATCGGGCTGAAGCGCATGAAGGCCGCCGGCGTGGTGATTTCATCCACCGAGATGATGCTGTACGAGCTGCTGCGGTGCTCGGGCACGCCGCAGTTTAAGGAGCTGCTGCAATATCTGAAGTGAAGCGGCGTTTTGTGCTGCAGCCAGGCCTGGCCGAAGCCCGGCTTTTCCAATTCCGTCAGGGCCGGCTGGACGCAGGCCTGAAGGCCTGCGCTATCTCCTATGCCTGCAGCGGCGCGATCTGCACATAATCGCGCGGCGTGTCCGGTCTCTGGCTGCGGGCGGCGATTTTGGGCAGCGTGCCCTGGAACATGGCGATTTCATCGCAGGCATTGCGGCGCGAGCATTTCAGGCAATCCTTGAAGATCTTGTCGGGCAACGCTTCCTTCTCGACCACCCTGAACCCCATGCGCGCGAAGAAATCGGGAATGCGGGTGAACAGACACACGCAGGTAACGCTGTGCTTGCGGGCCTCGTTCAGCAGCGCCTCCACCAGCACCCGGCCCGCTCCCCTGCCTTTGGAGCTGTTGGTGACCGTGATGGAGCGGATTTCGGCAAGGTGCATGCCGTAGAGATGCAGGGCGCCGCAGCCTACAATCTCGCGCCCGTTTTCCACCACCACGAAGTCGCGGATGTTCTCGCAGATTTCCGCCAGCGAGCGCGGCAGCAGCGTGCCGTCGGCAACGTGCACCTGGATGAGCTGCTCGATGGCGATGGCGTCGGGAAGCTTTGCGTTACGTGCATGCATGGGCGACTCCAAAACGCGGGAATAAATGGTTCATGCAATCCATCCTGGGTTGAAGGGGCACGGCTTCAGCCGTGCCGGCCAGATGAGTTGGAAGGCTTGGCCTTTAGGCCCTGAGGGACAGATCCCTCAGCGGCTAAAGCCGGATCCTTCAACTCGCCGTTACGGCACGCCTGAAGGCGTGCCCCTTCAAAGCTGGCCTGACGAAAATCTTCCAGTCTTTCCTTCGCCGTCTGTAAGGCCTGCCGAACCCGTGCTGGGGCGGTGCCTCCCGGGACGTTGTGAACAGCCAGCACTTCTTTGAGTGCCAGTGCCGCATAAAACTGCTCGCCGGCGTCAATGCCGCAGAGCGCGTAGTCCTGCTTCGAAAGCTGCTCCAGTTCACAGCCTCGCTCCGCGCACAGGCGCACCGCCCGGCCGACAAGCTCGTGCGCGCGGCGGAAGGGGACGCCCTGGCGCACAAGCTCAGCGGCCGCAGCCTGGGCGTTCATGAACCCGCAGCTTGCGGTCTGCTGCATGCGTTCGTAGTCGAACCCGACGGCGGCCATGAAGCCGGCGGCCACGCGGAGCATGCCGCAAACCTGTTCCGCGGCCGAAAACACGGGCTGCTGCGTCTCCTGCAAATCCTTGTTATAGGCGAGCGGCAGGCCTTTCACTCCAATGAATAGGGCGGTGGCGTCGGCGAACACCCGGCCGGCCTTGCCGCGCACCAGCTCCAGCGCGTCCGCATTCTTCTTCTGCGGCATGGCGCTGCTGCCGGTCGAGTATTGTTCCGGCAGCCTGACGAAGCCGAACTCCGTACTGGCAAACAGGATGAACTCCTCCGCCCAGCGGCTGAGGTGCAGCGCAACCAATGACAGCGCCTGGACGAACTCAAGCGCGAAGTCGCGATCGCTGGTGGCGTCCATGCTGTTGGCTGCCGGCGAGGCGAAGCCCAACTCCGCCGCCATGCCATCGCGGTCCAGCGGCAGAATGGTTCCCGCAACCGCGCCCGAGCCCAGCGGACACATATTCAGCCGTTTGCGGCAGTCGGCCAGCCGGCCGATATCGCGCAGGAACATTTCCACATACGCCAGCAGCCAGTGCGCCACCAGCACGGGCTCCGCCCGCTGCAGGTGCGTATAAGCCGGCATGGCTGTGCCGCCGGCGGCTTCCGCCTGCCTGATGAAGGCGCCGGCGAACTCCCCCAGCAGGTGCGTCACTTCGTCGATCTGCTCGCGGACATACAGCCGCAGATCGGTGGCGATCTGCTCGTTACGGCTGCGGCCGGTGTGCAGCTTCCAGCCCACCTCGCGCAGCTCCAGCGCAAGCCCGCCGGCAAGCTCCACCAGCCGGCTTTCGACGTAATGGTGCACGTCTTCGATGGCTGGATTGTCAGCCTGCGGCACGCCTTCGCGCCCGATCTGATCGAGGGCGGAGAGCGTGGCCGCCAGCTCCGCGCCGCTCAGCACGCCGGCCTTCGCCAGTGCGGAGGCGTGCGCCCTGCTGGCCGCAACTTCATACGGCAGCAGCACGCGGTCGTAGGGGAACGACCGCTGCCATTGCTCGAATTCGGCATCAGGCCCCTGGCTGAAGCGGCCCGACCACATCTTCATCGCACGGCTCCCTTCCCCGCGGCTGACGCCACCGGCTGGACCGGCTCGGGCTCCCTGCCGTGAATGATGGCCCGTGACCGTGCCGGCAGTCCGAGAATGCGGATGAAGCCCTCGGCGTCTTTCTGGTTATAACCAGCGCCCATGGTGAAGCTGGCGATGTCGGGCCGGTAGAGCGAGGTCTCCGATTTGCGGCCGGCCACATCCACGTTGCCCTTGTAGAGCGCGAGGGTGACAGTGCCGTTCACGTCGGCCTGCGAGCTGCCGACGAACGCCTGCAACGACTCGCGCAACGGCGTGAACCACAGACCGAAATAGACCAGCTCGGCGTACTTCAGCGCGATGTGCTGCTTGAAGTGGGCCAGCTCGCGGTCGAGGCACAGTGCCTCCAGCTCGCGATGCGCGGTGAGCAGCAGCGTTCCGCCCGGAGTCTCATAGCAGCCGCGCGACTTGATGCCGACGAACCGGTTCTCCACCAGATCGACGCGGCCGATGGCATTGCGCGCCCCAATCTCATTTAGCACTTCGATGGTGGCAACCGGATCGAGCTCGACCCCATTGACGGCGACGGGCAGGCCGTGCCGGAAGGCGATTGTCACCTTCTCCACCGCGTCCGGGGCCTCCTGCGGCGATTTCGTCCACGTCCATGTGCTAGGCAGGGGCGCGTTGTCGGGATCCTCCAGCTCGCCGCCCTCGTGGCTGACGTGCAGCAGGTTACGGTCGCGGCTGTGGATCTTCTCCCGGCTCTGCGCCACCGGAATTCCGTGCCGCTCGGCGTAATCCAGACAGTCTTCGCGCGACTGCAGGCTCCACTCCCGCCACGGCACGATTACCTTCAGCTCCGGAGCCAGCGCCTGATAGGCATGTTCGAAGCGCACCTGGTCGTTGCCTTTGCCGGTGCATCCATGTGCCAGGGCCGTCGCCCCATGGCGCAGCGCCACCTGCACCTGGTATTTCGCTATGACCGGCCGGGCCAGCGATGTGCCCAGCAGATATTTGTGCTCGTACACCGCGCCCGCCTGAATGGCCGGGAAGACATAGTCGGTCAGCAACTCCTGCCGCAGGTCCTGCACCATCACATCGCAGGCGCCGGTTGCGAAGGCCTTCTTTACGACCGCCTCCAGGTCGTCGCCCTGCCCCACGTCGGCAACAAAGGCGATGACGTCGCAGTCGTAGTTTTCCTTCAGCCAGGGAATGATGATGGACGTATCCAGTCCACCGGAATAAGCAAGTACGACCTTCTCACGCATTGGCGCTCCTCGGCGGAAAGCGGTGGATACCGCCTTCCAGCAGCAAAACAAGAATGGATTTCTGGACGTGCAGCCGGTTCTCGGCCTGGTCGAAGATCACCGAGCGCGGCGAATCGATGACCGAAGCGGTGACCTCATCGCCGCGATGGGCCGGCAGGCAGTGCATGAACACCGCATGCCGCGCGGCATGGGAGAAGAGCTTCTGGTTCAACTGATAGGGCGCGAAGATTCGGCTGCGGCCTGCGGCCTCGTCTTCCTGGCCCATGCTGGCCCATACGTCGGTGTAGACGGCGTCGGCGCCGGCGACCGCCTCGACGGGATCGTTGACCACCTGCACCGTCGCGCCGGAAGCGGTGGCGAGTTCGCGGGCGGCCTGGGTAATGGCGGCATTCGGCCCGTAGCCCTCGGGAGTGCCGACGGAGATGGACGCGCCCAGGCTGGCGGCGGCCAGCATCAGTGAATGGGCGACGTTGTTGCCGTCGCCGACGTAGGCAAGATGCACGCCATGCAGATCGCCAAAGTGCTCCTGCAGGGTGAGCATGTCGGCCATCGCCTGGCAGGGATGCTCCAGCTCGCTCAGCGCGTTGATGACGGGAATCGAGGCATGCTCGGCCATGGTGCTGACCGTCTCATGGGAGAAGGTGCGCAGCACGATGCCATCGACCCAGCGCTCGAGGTTGTGCGCCATGTCGCTCAGGCTCTCGCGCGCGCCCAGCCGAGACTGCGTCTGATCGACGAAAAACGAGGTGCCGCCGAGGCTGTTGATACCGGCTTCAAACGTCAGCCGCGTGCGCAGCGAGGGCTTCTCGAAGAACAGCACGATCTGTTTGCCGGCCAGAATGCCGCGGAAGTCCGCCGGCCGGGTTTTCATCGCGGAGGCCAGTTCCAGGGCGCAGGCCAGCTCGTCGGCCGAGAAGTCCTGGATGGAAATCAGGTCGCGGCCGGTCACGCCGCGGTAGGCGTATTGACTCGGGCTCGCTCCTGGGGGAATGGTCGTGGAAATCAATGTCGCACCTCCTTCGCTCGTCGCATCGGATAGAAAATCGAACAGCAATGTCGGGATCGAACGGCGATCAGCGACAGCTAGCAGCGTCGTTCGAGGGCGCGATGGAAACGTGGGCCCGGCCAGGCGCCATGCTTGCGCTCGGTCGGGTGCAGCACGGGATGATTCAGACCTGTCACGACGCAATCACCTCGGTGCCGCAGTCGATGGGCTGGGTAAAGAAACCGGGAAGCACTTCGGCGCGGGCCGCCGGCAGGATCCGCACCCGGCTGACCCCCCGCTTCAGCGCGCTGGTGCAGGCTTCCAGCTTGGGCAACATGCCGCCGCTGATGGTCGCCTCCTGCACCATGCGGGTAATGGCGGCGAGGTCGAGCCAGCGGATGACCGAGCCGCCGGCATCCTTCACGCCTGGAACGTCGGTGAGGTAAATGAGCGCGTGGGCGCCGCAGGCGATGGCGCAGGCGGAGGCCATCTGATCGGCGTTGACGTTGTAGTACTCGCCGTCAAACCCCAGCGCCAGGCTGGAGACCACCGGAACCATGCCGGCCTCCCACAGCCGCTCGATCCAGCGCGAATCGACGGTGCAGACCTCGCCCACGTAGCCCAGGTCGGGCTGCTTCTTCCTGGAAGCCAGCACCATGCGCAGGTCGCCGCCGCAGATGCCGATGGCGGGCTGGCCGGCCTCGCCGATGGCGGCCACCAGCTGTTTGTTGAGCTGACCGGCGAGCACCATGATGGCCACGTCGCGGGTCTGCGAGTCGGTGACGCGCAGGCCGTTGATGAAGGTGGTCTCGCAGCCAAGCTGTTTCAGGGTGCGGCTCAGCGCCGCGCCTCCGCCATGGACGATGACCAGCTTGTGGCCTTCGCGACAGAGGCTGGGAATGGTCCTGGCGAAGGTGCTGACCAGCTCCCGGTCGTCCAGCGCCGCTCCCCCGATTTTGATTACCAGCTTCATGGCAGCCCTTCTCTCTCGTCGAAACCGAACATCAGGTTCATGTTCTGCACCGCCTGCCCGGCCGCCCCCTTCAGCAGGTTATCGAGGCAGGAAACCAGCACCGCCCGCCCGCCGTCGGGCGAAAGCGCGAAGCCGATATCGCAGTAGTTGGTGTGCAGCGAAAACCTGATCTGCGGCAGGCGCGCCGCTCCGAAAACCCGCACCCATGGCCGGCCGGCGTAGAAGGCCGTCAGCGACTCCTCCAGCTTCTGCGCCGTCACCGGCCTGGCCAGCCGGACGTAAATGGTGGACAGAATGCCGCGCGGTATGGGCAGCAGATGCGGCGTGAATTGCAGCGACTCGTCGCCGATCCCGAGCTGCTCCAGCACTTCTCCGGTGTGCCGGTGGCCGAAAACGCTGTAGGCGGAAAAGTCGCCGTCCACTTCCACGAAGTGGGTCTTCGCCGAGGGGGTTTTGCCTGCTCCCGAGACGCCGGATTTCGAGTCGCAGACGATGCCGCGCCCCACATCGGCAAGACCGGCGCGAATCCACGGGGCCAACGCGAGGATGATCGAGGTCGCATAGCAGCCGGGATTGGCCACCAGGGCCGCGCTCCGGATCTCGTCCCGATGGAGTTCGGGCAGACCGTAGATCGCGGAGCGGTCGAGTGCGGCGTGCTCCTGCCCGTCGGCAAAGCCGTAAACGTCGCGGTGCTGCGCCTGCTTCAGCCGCCATGCGCCGCTGAGATCGATCACACGAAAGCCCCGGGCGATGGCTTCCGGCACCAGCTCGCGCGAGAACTCGTGGGGCGTGGCGAAGAACACCACATCCACGCCGGCGTCTTTCATGCCCTGCCAGGAGAAGTCCCGGAAGGGAAAGCCGCCGTTGCCGGCCAGCTGCGGATAGGCTTCGCTGAGGTCGGCATATCCGCCGCTCTCGCCGTTGCGCCGCAGCAGCATCGGCTTCTTCGCCGCCGGATGACGCGCCAGCAGACGTACCAGCTCGAAGCCGGAGTAACCGGTTGCGCCAAAGATCGCGGGTTGCAGGGACGAATTCATCTCTCTCCTAGGCAAAATAGCTGCGCACCCGGTGCGCCAGCTGGGCAGCGGCCCTGGTTCCCGTCGTGATCGCCAGGATGGTGTCGTCGCCGCCGATGGTTCCCAGCACTTCCTCCCACTCCTCGGCATCGATGGCCGCCGAAACCGGCTGCGCGCTGCCCGGGCTGGTCTTGATAACCACCTGGTTGAGCGCCGTCCGCACGTCGTAGACGAATTCCTGGATGAGGCGCCCGATGGAAGGCAGGTGCAGTTCGGCCTCTCCTTCCTGCGGCACCCGGTAGCCCTGGGGCGTCTTGACCAGGCCGAGCTCGTGGATGTCGCGCGACAGCGTCGCCTGGGTCACGCGATGTCCGTGGCGGAACAGCAGGCGGCGCAGCTCGTCCTGGCTCCCCACTTCCCGGCCCTCCAGCAGCTGGCGGATGGCGGCATGGCGCGACAGCTTCGACATAGCATAAATATACTCTTCTCTGCATATTAATGCACCACAATTCGTCGCCGGAAAAGCGGGAAATCCGCCAGCTCTTTCCGCCGGTACGCCGGGGGGATTTCCGGCCGCTCTGGCACAGCTCGGGCCGCCGCACCCGCACGGTTCCGGCTGGCTCCGGCAGCCGGACTCTCCCGGCAGCTTCTGCGGCCGATTCCTCATCCAACGTGAGTTGAACGTCTGCGCGCCGTGGCCGTACCATGACCGATTCGACGGTCGAGCGACATGAACCTCTCCCCTGACGCCATGTGGTACAAGGACGCCGTCATCTACGAAGTGCACGTGCGCGCCTTCTACGACAGCGTGACCGACGGCATCGGCGATTTCGGCGGCCTCACCCAGAAACTGGACCACCTCGAAGACCTCGGCGTGACCGCGGTCTGGCTGCTGCCCTTCTGCCCCTCGCCGCTGCGCGACGACGGCTATGACATCTCCGACTACACCGACATCCACCCCTCCTACGGGAGCCTGAAGGACTTCCAGCGCTTCCTGCGCGAGGCCCACCGGCGCGGCCTGCGGGTCATCACCGAGCTGGTGCTGAACCACACCTCCGACCAGCACGTATGGTTTCAGCGCTCGCGCCGCGCCCCGCCGGGCAGCCGCTGGCGCGACTTTTACGTGTGGAGCGACACCCCCGAGAAGTACCGCGACGCGCGCATCATCTTCAAGGACTTCGAAGCCTCCAACTGGACCTGGGACCCGGTCGCCAAGGCCTACTTCTGGCACCGCTTCTACTCCCACCAGCCCGATCTGAACTGGGACAACCCGGAGGTGCGCGACGCCATGTTCGCCGCCATGGACTTCTGGTTCGATCTGGGAGTCGACGGGCTACGGCTTGACGCCGTGCCCTATCTGTTCGAGCGGGAAGGCACCAACTGCGAGAACCTGCCCGAGACCCACACCGCATTGCGGGAGCTGCGCCGGCACGTGGATGAGAAGTATCGCGACCGCATGCTGCTGGCCGAGGCCAACCAGTGGCCGGAGGACGCGGCCGCCTACTTCGGCAGCGGCGACGAATGCCACATGGCCTTCCACTTTCCCGTGATGCCGCGCATGTTCATGGCGCTGCGCATGGAGGACCGCTATCCCATCACCGACATCCTCAAGCTGACGCCGCCCATCCCGGAAAACTGCCAGTGGGCCATGTTCCTGCGCAACCACGACGAGCTGACGCTGGAGATGGTGACCGACGAAGAGCGCGACTACATGTACCGCACCTATGCCCGCGACCGCGAGATGCGCATCAATCTCGGCATCCGCCGCCGCCTGGCGCCCCTGCTGGAGAACGACCGCCCGCGCATCGAGCTGATGAACACCCTGCTCTTCTCGCTGCCGGGCACCCCGGTCATCTATTACGGCGACGAGATCGGCATGGGCGACAACATCTTTCTCGGCGACCGCAACGGGGTGCGCACCCCCATGCAGTGGAGCTCGGACCGCAACGCGGGATTTTCGCGCGCCAATCCCCAGCGCCTCTACCTGCCGGTCAACATCGATCCCGAGTATCACTACGAGACCATCAATGTGGAGGCGCAGCAGAACAATCCCCACTCGCTGCTGTGGTTCACCAAGCGGCTCATCCAGCAGCGCAAGCAGTTCCGCAGCTTCGGCCGCGGCACCCTGGAGTTCGTCTACCCCGGCAACCGCAAGGTACTGGCGTTCATCCGCCAGAGCGGAGAGGAAAAGGTACTGGTGGTCGCCAACCTGTCGCGCTTCGCGCAGTGCGCCGAGCTGGAGCTGCGCGGCCATCAGGGCCTGGTGCCGGTGGAGGTCTTCGGGCGCGCTCGCTTCCCCGCCATCACCGAAAATCCCTATCTGCTGTCTCTGGGCCCGCACGCCTCCTACTGGTTCCATCTGCAGCCGCGCGAGGTAACCCAGGAGGCGCTGAACGTCAGTGCCACTCCGCGCGAGCTACCCACGGTGGAGGTGGAATCCGCGGCCAACATCTTCTCCGAACTGATGCTGCAGAGAATGCGGCACATGATCCCGCCCATGCTGCGCCGCATTCCCTGGTTTCTGGGAAAGCGGCGCTATATCACCGGACTGTCGCTGCACAACGTGCTTTCCCTGCCCGGCACCTCCGCCCACATACTGTTTCTCAACGTGGAATACGGGGAAGGCGATCCGGAAGTCTATCTGCTGGCCGTCTCGGTGGCCACCGGCGACCGCGCCGATGCCGTGCTGCGCGACCACCCGGACGTGGCGGGGGCGCGGCTCAGCGGTCTGGCTCCCGATGACAGGGCGGTGCTGTACGCCGCGACCTTCGACCGCGACTTTGCCGACGCCCTGCTGCGCGCCATCGTGCGCCGCCGCCGGATCCGCAGTGCAAGCGGAGAGCTGATCGGCGCCCACACCCGCGAGTTCCGCACGGCGTGGTCCGCGGCGCAATCCGGTCTGGAGCCCTCGCCGCAGCAGTCGGACCAGTGCTTCACCACCCTGAACTACGGCAATGTCTTCGTGCTCAAGCTCTACCGCAAGCTGGAAGAGGGTGTGAATCCGGGGCGCGAGGTGCCGGAGTTTCTCTCGGAACACACCCGCTTCGCGGCGATTCCCCGGGCACTGGGCTCGCTGGAGTTCCGCCGTTACGACGGAGAGATGGTGCACGAGACCTGCCTCGGCACCCTCAGCAGCTTCCTGCATAACGCGACCGTGGGCTGGTCCTGGTCGGTGGACCAGCTGGGACTGTTTTTTGAACACGCACTGGCGATTCCCGAGCAGGACCCGCGCGTCCGCGACCTCAAGTTTCCCAACCTGTGGGTGCCCGACGATCCGGTGCCGCAGATCGTCGCCGAGCTGCTGGGCAACTACGTCGACAGCATGCGCGTGCTGGCGCGGCGCAGCGCCGAAATGCACGCCGCCCTGAGCAGCCGCCCCGACGTTCCGGACTTCGCCCCCGAACCGTTCACCACCTTTTACCGGCATAGCGTCTATCACGGCATGGTGGGCCAGCTGAACCGCTCCTTCGAGCTGCTGCGCAGCCGCACCCGCGGCCTGTCGCCGGAAGCCCAGGAGAGCGCGGCCGAGGTGCTGGGCCGCGAAGCCGAGATCCGCAGTCAGTTGCTGCTGCTGCGCGACAAACGGATGTCGGGCAGCCGCATCCGCAATCACGGCGATTACCAGCTCTCGAATGTGGTGTATTCCGGCAGCGACTGGGTGATCACCAATTTCGAGGGCGACGCCACGCGTCCCCTCAGCGAGCGCCGCATCAAGCGCTCGGCCCTGCGCGATGTCGCCACCATGCTGCGCTCCTTCCACTACGTGTCGCATGCGGCTCTGTTCGGCGACGTTCCGGGTATCGTCCCCCGCGACGGTCATCCGCAACTGGAGAAGTGGGCGCTGGCGTGGTATCAGTGGGTTAGCGTTATCTTCCTCAAGGAATACCTGACGGCGAGCGCGGCCGCGGCCTTCCTTCCCCAGCAGGCCGACGAGCTCAAGATTTTGCTCGCGGCCTACATGATCGAGCGGGCGCTGACCGAAATCGAGTACGAACTGGAGCAGCGGCCGGACTGGATCCGCATTCCACTGCACGGAATTCTGGAGCAACTGAAGACGCTTTGAGCCGGGGCGTGATTATCTCTTCGGCGCCAGCCGGTAATTGTCCGCGTTGTTGAACACCGCGTTCGCCCCCAGGTGAGCGGGGGCGCCGGCCAGCAACTGCTCCTTGCGGTAAACCAGGTTGCTGGCGTTGTAGGTTGCCAGCTCGAAACCGTGGCCGTGGGTGATGGCGTCGGTGGGACAGGCTTCCACGCAGTAGCCGCAGAAGATGCAGCGGTTGTAATCGATGTTGTAGACCCTGGCGTAGCGCTCGGCGCCACTGACCCGGTTGGTCTCCGTGTTCTCCGCCGCCTCGATGTAGATGCAGTTGGCGGGACACGCCGCGGCGCAGAGGAAACACGCGACGCACTTTTCCAGCCCGTTCTCGTCGCGTTGCAAAACATGCATTCCGCGGAATCGGTCCTGGAACATCGCGCCCCGCGTCGGACCGGGCCCGTCGGGATAATTCTCCACGACGGTGGGATTAAACATCTCCCGAAAGGTCACACTCATTCCCTTCGCAATCGCAGCGATGTTCCTCACGATTCCCATGTCGTTCCCAGTATAACAACGCCGTTGGCGGCGTTCAGGTCTGCATTCAGGCAGCGTAGAGCGGACCTTCAGGTCCGCGTCACGCGATGTCTTCCTTTTTGGATGCCAGCCGGCTTTAGCCGGCGGCACAACCGCGGACCAAAGTCCGCGTGAAACACAATAATGGCCCGGCTCGACGCTGGCCTAACCACCCCATCTCGCGCAAAATGCGGCCCGAGTTGGACCCCTGGGCCTGAAGGCAGCTCTACCCGGGTCAGCGGCCCGCTCTACCCGTGTGCCGTTTTGCCGCCGAGCTGCTCCCTCAGCAACTCGTAATGATGCTGCGCGTGACCGGCGGCAATATAGGCCAGGGCCCGGACCGTGACGCGATTGCCGTTGGCGACACCCGCCCGCATCTCCGCTCCCGGCGGCAGCGAACTGAAGAGCGCGATGGTGGCCCGGCGGACGCTCTCGAATTCGCCCAGTAGGTCCTCCAGGCGGCGCGTATTGGAGCCGGCCTCCCGGACGTAATCATCCTGCTCGAAGCCGTGCAGCTCTTTCGTATCCCCACGCGCGAAGCGCAGGGCGCGGTAACTCATGACCCGCTCGGCATCGCAGACGTGTCCCAAAACCTGCTTGATGCTCCACTTGCCCGGGGCGGCCGGCGCAGCCGCCTGCTCGTTCGATACCCCAACCAGCAACTGGCGGTAGTCGCCCGGCTGCTTGGCCAGAAAATCGAGCAGAGGTCCTTCCGGGACGCGGGCAATGTAGTTCCTGTAATACTCGGCGTATTCGGTGCTGTCGGGACGGGAAAGCATGAGGACAACTTTGACATAGTTTGGCGACCGGCTGCAGAAGCTGTGACGAAGTGCCGCCAGGGAGTTTCGAGCTTCACATTTCAAACCGCGTGCAGCGGTGGATCCGCGGCTTCCGGCTTCTCCCTGGTCCGGGCGGGCCCGTCGCCGGAACTACGGCGGCTGCGGCCGCTGTCGGGCGGCCATGTCCATGTATTTTTCCTGATTGCGATAGTCGCCAAGCCGGTTGCAGGCGTAGCTCATGTACACCAGCGCATTGCTCCTGATGGTTGGCGTATAGGCGGCGAACGGTTCCGTCAACTGCAGCACCTGGCTGAGTTCCTTAAGCGCCTGGCCGGGATGGCCATGCTCTTCCTCGTAAATGCCGATGTGGAGATGAGGAAAAGGAAAGAGCGGCTCCATGGACGCTGCCGCGCGGAAATGCGGAATTGCACCCTCCCGATCCCCATCCCGCAGCAGATCTTCGCCGATCATGTTCTCGGCCATCCAGTTGTTCCTTGTCACCGCCGCCGTATGCCGCCAGAGGGTGAGATCGTCCGACCAGTAGCCCAGTTGACGGCGGGTAGCCATTGACAGCAATAGCAGGACCACGATGGCCCCGGCAGGTACCCACGCTTTGGAAGACCGCCAACGCGCTGCCCAATCGGCCACGCCCCAACTCACGGCGAGAAACAATCCCACCATGGGCAGGTAGGCATAACGATCAGCCATGGCCTGGCTGCCAACCTGAACCAGGCCAATCATCGGTACCAATGTGCCCAGGAACCAGAACCACCCTACGGCGAGATACGGACGGTTGCGGCTGCGAATGGCGAACACGGTGATGGCTGCCAGCAGGACCAGAGCGGCCATGACTTCCCAGGCCGGCGACGTCCTAGCATGGGGGTAGAAGAACGCCAGGCGCGACGGCCAGATCGCATAGCCCAGATATCGCACGTACGCGATGATGGCGTTGCCGGCACGGGCTGCGAACGTAAAGGAGTTCACCGCGCCGCTCATGGTGCCACCCGCAGTCTGCGCTTTTATGGTCATGACCGCGCTGGCCATCGAAAGCGCCAGCAGCGGCAACTTCTCCAGCACCAGCCGGGAAAAACTCCTGCCTCCGCTTTTTCCCGCCCGCGCTGCCGGGGGCGGGCCCTTGCCGGAAAACATCCGCCCCAGCGGCCAATAGTCCCACAACAGCAGCACAAACGGCAGCGTGATGATCTGGGGTTTGCACATCAGTCCCAACGCAAACAGCACGGCGACGATTAGGTAGCGGCCCAGCCGCGGCCTGCGGACATAAGCGTACCAGGCGCCCAAGGTCAGCAGGAAGAAGAACATGCTCAGCAGGTTCTTCCGTTCCGCCACCCAGGCGACGGATTCAACATTCAGGGGATGGAGCGCAAACAGGGCCGCCACCATCGAGCTGCGCCCCACCCATCCGGTCGCCTGGGCCAATACCCAGAACAGCAGAAGAGCGTTGCACACATGCAGCAGCAGGTTGATATCGTGGTGCCGGCCGGCACGAAGGGAAAACAGGCGGTAGTCAACCGCGTGCGACAGCCAGGTTAGCGGAAACCAGTTCGCCCCGCGGTAGGTCGTGAACGACCACTTCACCGTCTCCCAGTTCAGGGTAGTGATATGGGGATTGTGTACTACGTAGGGCAGATCGTCGAGAACAATGAAGGCATGACGATGGACCGGCCAATACACAGCGATGGTTGCCGCCATGAGCGCGATGAGCAGGACCACTTCCCGCCATGCCGCCGGAAAAGGCCGGTCAGTGGCGCCCTCTGGCTCCGGATGAGCCACCATTTGCAACGCCCCGCTCGTTGCCGCTTCCAGCTCGGGGAGTTCCCTGCGAATGTCGCTGAGACCAATCCTCATCACTTTCGGCGCTTGCCCCATTGCTGGCGGATGATATCAGAATGATCCAGGGGACCTCACCAGGAATTACCCCCGATCAACGGGTCCGGCAGCCGTGCACCTTCAGTATCGCTGTTAGCTCTCGCTGGTTCGACACGCGGGCGTTGGAAGGGCACGGCTTCAGCCGTGCCGTGACGGAGCTCAGATTTTGTGTCGCCGTTAGGCACGACGGCGCTATCGCGAGGTTCCGCGTCTCGAACCGCGCGAGATCCGCGAGACCCGGCGGCTTTGGAATTAGCCGTTGCGAGTCAGTCTTTGCGCGATCTCGGCGTTGCTCATGACGGAGGCAATTTTGTCCTTCATGTAACGCAGCGAAGTCGCCTCGTGTTCCTTGTCGTAGGAACCGATGCAATCGGCGGCCAGAATCACCGGCCAGTCGCGCTGGTAGGCGTCGATGGCAGTCGTGCGGATGCAGGCATGGGTATTCACGCCGGCGAGAATTAGCGCATCGGGCTGCAACGCCGCAAGCAGCCCGTCGAGGTTGGTCCCGAAGAAGGCACTGTACCGCTTCTTGATTACCACCGCATCACGGGCGTCGATCGTAAGTTCAGGGACGATCTGGCAGCCCGGCGTTCCTTTTATCGTGATGCTGATTCCCTTCTGCCTCATCTCAGGGAGGGCATCGCTCAGATCCGGCTCAAATTCCTGCCGCACCCAGATTACGGGCAGCCCTGCGGATCTCATCATCGCCAGCAGCTCGTTCGTCGCGTCAAGCAAGGCCTTTCTCGATGCCGCAGGCCACTGATCGAGAAAGTCATTCAGCATGTCGATGACAAGCAGTGCCGGTCTCTTCATCTGTGAAACCCCGGTGCCGTCCCTGAGGAAGACAGCTGACTTCTCGAGATGACCGCTTCGTGAAAGCTGGCGCCCCGCTCACCTGCGAGCGCAGCGGAGCCCAACCACGCGGACTTTCGTCGCCTGCTTCATGCGGATTTCTTTCGGCCAGGAATGGTCCCGCAGAGGCTAATCTGCTCGGCCTATCGAAAAGGATTGTCAATCCGCAAGTCGCCAAACCTCTGCCCGTGACGCATGTCTTCGCTGTAAAGCACGCCGCACTGCGCTTCCAGGGCGGCGGCAACAATCAAAGAGTCGTACCAGGACAATCGGTAACGTTCGCACAGCCGCAAGGCGTCAGCAAGTAAGGCTTGCGATGAGTGCACGGCCAACAGAGGACGAAACACCGACGCCAGGTAGGATTCGGCTTCCGCCAAGGTCATCGGCGGCGTGAAGCGGCGGAAAGCGACGCTGAAGAACTCCTGCACCACCTGATAGCTGATGATTCCGTTGCGGCTGCTGATCGCCTCGCGAACGAGCTCGGCTGCGCGTCGTGCTTTGGCGGCCGGAGTCCCCCCAAGGGAGTACACGAAGAGATTGGTGTCGAGGAAGAATTTAGCGCTCATTCATCTCGTCGCGAGTAAAAGGGCCGCCCGAGCGGATGTGGCGTAGCCGTTTCATGAGAGCGTCAAACTCCTGGACATTGCCGGACTGCCGCGTATAGTTCACCAGCCACTCGCGAAACGCCGCGTTCAGGGTCTTATGTTGCGAGCGCGCCACCAGACGGGCCTGCTCGATCAAACCCTCATCCGCGCTGAGCGTGATGTTCTTCATGGAAGTAGTGTACACGATTTTCGTGTACACTAACGACGCACTCTACCCCAGCCCAAACTCCTTCCACCGCTTCGTCACGCACGCCTTGGTCGCTTCGTCCATGCGGATTTCTTCGGGCCAGGGGCGGGTGAAGCCTTCGGTCGGCCATTTGCGGGTGGCGTCGACGCCCATCTTGGAGCCGAAATCCGGCAACCTTGACGCATGGTCGAGCGAATCGACCGGCCCTAACGTGAACTGGATGTCGCGCTCGGGGTCAATGTTGTTCAGCACCTTCAGCGTGACCTCGCCGATGTCCTGCACGTCCACATCTTCATCCACCACCAGAATGCACTTGGTGGACATGGCCTGGCCCATCGCCCAGATGCCGTTCATCACCTTGCGCGCCTGTCCGGGCCAGGACTTCCTGATCGAGACAATCATCAGGTTATGGAAGATGCCTTCAATCGGCAGATTCACATCCACGATCTCGGGAATGGTCAGCCGCATCAGCGGCAGAAAGATGCGCTCCACCGCCTTGCCCATGTAAGCGTCTTCCATCGGCGGCTTGCCCACGATGGTGGTCGAGTAGATGGCATTCTTGCGATGCGTGATGCAGGTGACGTGGAAGACGGGATAGAGGTCCTCGGGCGTGTAGAAGCCGGTGTGATCGCCGAAGGGGCCTTCCATGCGGAGTTCGTCCAGCTCGACGTAGCCTTCGAGAACGATCTCGGAGGACGCGGGGACTTCCAGATCGACGGTCTCGCACTTCACCAGCTCCAGCGGCTTCTGCCGCAGGAAGCCGGCAATCAGGTACTCCTCGACGTCGGGCGGCGCCGGCACGATCGACGAGAACATTACCGCCGGCTCGGTGCCGATGGCGACCGCCACTTCCATCTTTCCGCCGACCTGTTTGCCTTCCGCGATGCGCGAGCCTCCGCCGGAGCGCGCCATCATGTCGAGCGCGGCGCTCACCGGATGTGCCTCGCCCGCCGCAGCGGCCAGCCGCATCTGCTCGCGGTAGTGCTCCGCGCCGATCTTCTGCCGCTGCCAGTGCATGCCGGCGGTCTGCGGGTCGTACACCTGCATGCGATAGGTTCCGGCGTTGCGCTTCCCCGTCCTGGGGTCCCGGGTGATGACCGACGGCAGCGTGATGAAGCGCCCGCCGTCCAGCGGCCAGCATTGCAGGATGGGAAAATCCAGAAGGGAGAAATTGTCGCGCCGGATGACCTCCTTGCACGGCCCGGTGGAGACTTCTTTGGGGAAGAACTTGCCCAGCTCCGCCAGCATGGGCAGCATCTTGATCTTGTCCAGCAGCCCCTGCGGCGACTTCACGTCCATGAAGTACTTGATCCTATCGGCAATCTCGTCCAGCGACTCGACCTCCAGCGCCATGCACATACGGCGCTCGGAGCCGAACTGGTTGATGAGGAGCTTCGATCCGGGATAGCCCCTGACACTCTCGAAGAGCAGGGCCGGCCCGCCAGGACCGTGTTTTCCTCGCGGCCCCCACTTGGAGACGCGATCGGTGATCTCGGCGATCTCCAGGATCGGATCGGCTTCCGCCTTGATGCGAACCAGCTCTCCGGCTTTATCGAGCGCGGCGATCCATTCACGCAGGTCGTAGTAGGCCAAGGTAGGTCCTCGTGGTGAACGGACGATTATAGAGGGACGCCGGCGTGACACAGTACGTTATGGCCGGGAATGTGCGCAATAGAAGGTTGTCATCCCGCAACGCACCCAACTCGCCGGCCAGCAGCCCTCATCCAAGAGCTTGAAGCGAGGAGCTTTCGCTTCACACTTCATCTCAGGGTACCGAATGCCGAATTCACACGCCAAACCTTCGCCCGAGCTGGATGCGCTCTCGCGGCTGACACTCGACCCGCAGAACGACGCTGGTGCCGTCAGCTATGTTGCTGCTCTGAGTAACGGTCAGCGCGATGAGCTGGTTTCGCTCGCCGACTCGAATCATGTCGTCATGCGAGCTTTTCAGGTGGTCGCGCGCCAGGCTGGTAATGATACCGAACTGGCCGGATGGGCCAATGGCGTACTCGCGAAGGAACAGCAGCGCATCCAGAACGCGCTCACCTTTCTGCACCACATCTGCGAGGCGCTGGAGCAGGGCGGCTGCCCGGTCACGGTGATGAAGTCGCTGGATCACTGGCCTGATCTGGGCAACGATCTCGACCTCTATACCACCGCCGACGAGCGGCAGGTCGTGCACATCATGCTGAACCGCCTGGGTGCGCACATCGAGCCGCGCAGCTGGGGCGACCGCCTGGCCAACAAATGGAACTTCACCGTACCCGGTCTGCCGGAGTCGGTGGAGGTGCACGCCCAGCGCCTGGGGCAGACCGGGGAGCACATCGCCATGGCGAGGCGCTTCGTCACACGTCGCGTCCCGAAGACCATCGCCGGACTGACGTTTCTGGTTCCCGCGCCGGAGGAGCGCGTCATTGTCGCCACCCTGCAGCGCATGTACCGGCACTTCTACTTCCGCGTGTGCGACATCGTGAACACCCTGGGACTGCTGCTGGACGGCCAACTGGACTTCGACGAGCTGCAGAAGGCGGCCGACATGGGCGGCATCTGGCCGGGCGTGGCAACCTACCTGAAGATCGTCTGCGACTACGCCCGCCAATACCGTTACCGTGGCGACGCTCCCGACCTGCCGCAGCAGGTACTCGCGGCCGCGCGCTTCGGCGGCGAAGCGATCACCGCCGGGGGAAAGTTCCTGCGCATCCCCATCCTGCCCAACGGCGCCGAGCTCTACACCCGCCAGATCACCCACACCGCCATGCGTGGCGATGTTCCCGCAACTCTCCGGCTTTCGCTGCTGCCCTACCTCGCCTCGGCAGCCGCTGTCGCTTTTCGCATAACCGGAAGTGATAAAGGAATCTGGTGAGCCTCGTGAGCCTCCCTTGCGGATGAAGATCCATCAGCTGCGCGCTGAAGCGTTGTATTCCGGCTGGCACTCAGGTGCCAGCCCCTCATTGAGCAACTCTATTGCCAACAATTCGTCCCACGTGGCTTGATGCAGCTCGGGTTGGAATTGATAATAAGCCGCATGCTTGTGGGGAGAACATCTGCCTGGTAACCTATTCGTGTAACGTGTTATAAGGAACCTTGTTGTTACAAAGATAGTTCGCGCCGTGAGAGTTTTCACCCCTATCGGCAGTGTCGCGAATTTTCACGCTCTTCGTCCGCCTGCGCCGCGTGTTTCGAGTGCGAACCAACGAAGCACTGACAATGCATCAGAAACTCATCTCACTCGAGGGAGAGGAAATTAGCTATGCCGGTCACTCGCATCGATCTGCCTATTGAGGACCTGACGCGTCCTCGAACCGAGGAGGAAATTCAACAGCGGCTGGCGCAGGAGCGTGCGCGGCTGGCCAGCATGATGGGTTTGGACAGCGGGCCTGTCCGCCACTTTCATCGTCCCGTAGAGCGGCCCTTTTCGGCCGAAGAGCGGAGCAAGGTCACCATCCTCTTTGGCGGCCTCACCTGGAAGCACGAGCGCGTGATCCAGGCTGTCTTCCAGGGCTGCGGCTACAACTGTGACGTTCTGCCGGTGCCGAACGTCAACGCGTTCCAGCTCGGCAAGGAGTACGGCAACAACGGCCAGTGCAATCCCACCTACTTCACGGTGGGGAACCTGGTGCAATACCTGCAATTCCTGGAGTCGCAAGGGATGACGAAGCAGCAAGTTTGCGACAAGTACATCTTCTTCACCGCGGGATCGTGCGGGCCGTGCCGCTTCGGCATGTATGAGGCCGAGTACCGCCTGGCGCTGCAGAACGCCGGCTTCGGCGACTTCCGCGTGCTGCTCTTCCAGCAGAACGACGGCGTGAAGGCTGCTTCGGGCGAGGCCGGCCTGAAGTTCACCGTGGACTTCGGCTGCGGCATGTTCAATGCCCTTAATCTCGGCGACATCATGAACGAGATGATCTACCGCATCCGTCCGTATGAAGTCGAGAAAGGTAAGACGGATGCGGCCTGGCAGAATTCGATGGACACGCTGTGCACCATGCTGCGCGAGCGCAAGCCATTCGAAGACCACGAAGACCTGCCGGAATGGCTTGCCAAAAAATGCCGCGACAACAAAGGCAAGAAATGGGAGACCACGGTCAACTCGCTGCTGAAGCTGCGCGAGCAACTCTACGGCAATCCATACAAAGAGGCGATGGCCGCCGTGCGCGAGGAGTTGAACACGATCGAGGTCGACCGCCTGCGCGTGAAGCCGGTGGTGAAGATCATCGGCGAGTTCTGGGCGCAGATCACCGAGGGCGACGGCAACTTCCACATGTTCGAGTTCCTGGAGCGCGAGGGCGCGCAGGTGCTGGTGGAGCCCATCGGCACTTGGGTGATGTACATGATGTATCAGTGCAAAGCGCGCGCCGCGGCCCGCCGCGAGCTCGATGCGCCGTACAAGCACCCCAAGTGGTACGAGGTCAAGAAGCAGTTCGTCAACCAGATGAAGTTCCACTCCAAACAGTGGATGTGGACGGTGGGCGAACGCATCTACGCACGGCAATATCAGCGCGTGGTTGAGGGCCTGGGCAACATCGCTCACGAGCTGATCGACCAGAAGACGATGGCCGAGCTGGCCAATCCCTTCTACAACGAGTTCGCGCGCGGCGGCGAAGGACACCTTGAGGTGGGCAAGAACGTCTACTACACCAAGAACCAGCTTTGCCACATGGTGCTGGCGCTGAAGCCCTTCGGCTGTATGCCATCGTCACAGTCGGACGGAGTGCAGTCTGCGGTTGCCAATCACTTCAGGGAGATGATCTTCCTGCCCATCGAGACCTCGGGCGAGGGCGAGATCAACGCGCACAGCCGCGTGCAGATGGCGCTGGGCGAAGCCAAGGTCAAGGCCCGCATCGAATTCGAGCAGGCACTAAAGGCCACCGGCAAGCGCTTGGAGGACATCAGGGATTACGTGGCCGGGCATCCGGAACTGCGCAACGTCTTCTATCCGGTGCCCCACCGTCATGGTTACGCCGGCGTCGCAGCCAACTTCATTCTGCACGTCAGCGATCTGATGAACGGCAGGAAGCGGCTGGCGCGCGTTCCGGTGCCGACTCCGCGTAAGCTGGAGACGTCGCCCGCGTTCGGCGACTAGGTAGAGCAGACCTTTAGGTCTGCGTTACGGACTGAGAATTAACTCCACGTCCGGCGCTAAGATGGAACGTTTCAGCGCCGGACCTATCAGATTGGCGACTGGGACGCGGGCCTAAAGGCCCACTCTACCCGGCAAGACTACTTGGAAAGGAACCTTTCGCTAGATGTCGACTCAGGTGGAGCTACCAGAGGGGACGACTGCCGCCCCGACCCATCGCCTCGATGTTCAACTGCACGACCTGCTGATGAAGCAGCCAGAAACACCGCGACTGCTTCCGCCACCCCCAGACGGAAAGCTACAGACGCTGCCGACGCCCGTATTTCCGCAGCATCCCGAGCTGATGAGCGCTGCGGATGAGGACTTCTTCCCCAAGAACGGCGAGCGGCGCAGGTGGTCGACTAAGCACATTGTTCGCGCCATGCGCGGCTGGGCTGTGCCTTGGATTCGATCGCGCGTCTTGCCCGGCGACTTTCACCCGATCATCGCGTATCTGTTCAATGAGTGGAAGTGCAATCTCGACTGTCACTACTGCTGGGCCTTCGACAACAGCGTGCGCGGTATGACCGAAGACGTCGCCAAGCGTTCCCTCGATTGGCTGCGCGATTCCGGCGCTGGCGTGCTGGCGCTGATGGGCGGCGAGCCGCTGCTGCGCCCTGACTTCGCCCACAAGATCATCTACTATGCCGTGAAGAAAGGTTTCTGGGTTTACCTGCCGACCAATGGCCGGCTAATGTGGCCCAGGGTGATCGACGGGATCGCAGATGCCGGCGTGGGCACGGTGAATCTCGCAGTTGATGCCTGGGACGACGTGCCGGGCCGGGGCTTGCCCAAAGCCATGGTACCAATCCGCTCGCACTTCGATTACCTGGTGAAGAAGCAGTACAAGTACGGCTACTCGGTCTTCCTGAACATCAACATCTGTGCCAACAATATGGAAGATGTGCGCATGTTGACCGAGTTGGCGCACGACAACGGCATCGCCACCGACTACCACATCTGCGAATCGCCGATGACCGAGCAGCCGCATTTCAAGCATCTCTACTCCAACCCGACGTTCATCCGCGAGGAGCACCACCCCAAGGTGGCCGAACTGGTCGATTGGCTGATCGAGAAGCAGAAATCCGGTTATCACATGGTGAACTCGGTGGAGCGCCTGGCGCAGATGAAGAACTTCGTGCACGGCGAAATGCATGACTGGGGCTGCCGCGCCGGACACAACTCGCTGATCGTGCGGGTCGACGGCACCCTGGCGCCGTGTTTCCCCATGTACTCGGCCGGGTACGACTGGGGCACCATCGAGAATCACAAGTTTGACACCCGGCAGCTGAAAGAGATGAAGAAAGAGTGCCAGAAGAA
>DATJAI010000136.1:0-5602 GCA_035516415.1 Binatia bacterium
GCACTCCGTACTCGGTGATGAAGCGCTTGTGATACTCCGCCAGTTCCTCCGGCTTGAGCAGGTAGACAGCTCTGCCACCGACGTTTTGCGGCAGACCGGCGTTGGGCAGCACCGAAACGTGCTTGGGCGAATTCGCGCCCAAGTGGCGAACCGCGTCGTTCATCTCGCGCGGTCCGGTGGCACAGTTCATGCCGATGACGTCGATGTCGTAGGGCTCGAGCGCGGTGAGCGCCGCGCCAATTTCGGTGCCCAGCAGCATCGTGCCGGTGGATTCGATCGTGACCTGCACCGTCACCGGCAGGCGCTTGCCCACAGCCTTCATAGCGTCGAAGATGCCAGCCAGCGCGGCTTTCGCCTGCAGCAGATCCTGGCAGGTCTCGATCAGAAGCACATCGGCGCCGGCTTCGATCAGCGCTCGCGCCTGCTCTTCATAGCTGGCGGCCATCGCGTCAAAGCCGATGTGCCCGAGCGAAGGTAGCTTGGTGGTCGGCCCGATGGAGCCGGCGACGAAGCGCGGCTTGCCATCGCCGGAAAAATCAGCAGCCGCTTCGCGCGCGATCTTTACCGCCGCGCGGTTGATCTCCGCGACCTTATCCTGGAGATCGTACTCGCCGAGCACGACGCTGGTGGCGCCGAAGGTGTCGGTTTCGACCACGTCGCAACCAACGCTGAGGAAGCTGGCATGAATGTCGCGGATGATGTCTGGCCGGCTCAGCACCAGCAGTTCGTTGCAGCCTTCCTTACCCCAGAAGTCGTCTGGCGAGGGCTGGCGCACCTGTATGTTGGTGCCCATGGCGCCGTCATAAATGACGACGCGGTCCTGCACGGCTTGAAGGAACGCAGACATTTGACCGTTGGGCACTCAGAATCGGGTAATCGGGAGATCGGGTCATCGGGTCATTTGAAGAAGATCACCCGACCCGATCACCCGATCCCTCAATCTATCTTCCCACCCCGCCCCGCTCCCGCTCCGCCTTCAACTGCTCTTCCCCGCTGATGCTGAACATTGCGTTCTGCCCCTGCAGCGCCGGGCGCGGCGCCAGCATCTGCTCCTTGCGATAGACCAGGCCGCTGGCGTTGAAGGATGCTACCTCGAAACCATGGCCGTGGGTGATAGCGTCGGTGGGACAAGCCTCTACGCAGTAGCCGCAGAAGATGCAGCGGTTGTAGTCGATGTTATAGACCTTGGCGTAGCGCTCGGCGCCGGAGATGCGGTTCTCGGCGGTGTTGTCAGCGGCCTCGATGTAAATGCAATTCGACGGGCACGCCGCCGCGCACAGAAAGCAGGCCACGCACTTCTCCAGGCCGTTTTCGTCGCGCTGCAGCACGTGCACGCCGCGGTAGCGCTCCTGGAACATGGCGCCGCGCAACGGTCCGGGCCCGTCGGGATAGTTCTCGACGATGGTGGGCGAGAGCATCTCTCGAAAGGTGACGCTCATGCCCTTGGCGACAGCGGCGAGTCCGCGCAACACGTTCATATCTTCAAAGTATAAATGGTTCAGGGAAGGAGTGGAGAATCGGGTCAGCGGCTGATCGGGTCGCCGGGCGATTGCCGATTTGTGATTTGCGATTTGTGATTTTGCAGACCGGTCTTGCCCAGCACCCAAGCTGCTGTCACGTACATGGCGAAACACTCCAGCGCGAAGGGCAGGAACCCGAGATACCCGGGCGCCGGCATTTCAAAGATCTTCCACTGCTGTGCCACGGGAAAAATGTAATGCCACTTGGCCGCTGCCCAGTAATTCCAGAACTCCCACAGCCATCCGCAGACCCAGCCGGAGACCAGCAGCGAATAGAGGCGTCCGCGTCGGCCCGCCGCAAGATCGCCCACCAGAGACGGCAAGTGCAAACGATGGTTGATGGGATCGAGTAAGAGGACGAATCCGATCCAGACCAGCGCGAATAGATAAGCCGCGATGTGCTGCGGCAAAACCAGCGGCAGAATCAGGCAGACCAAACCGGCCAGTATCATGTCACGCTCGGCCGCAGGCGAAAAGACAACGCGTCGCGCTGGCTGGAACCAGCCGAAAGCTTCGACCAGGTCGGCGGTCTCGAAGATGCCCGGGGTGATGGTGGCGAACGACCATCCATACCCCAGCAAGCCAGCGGCCCAGTTGGTGGGCACGCCGACATACATCCAGTTCTGGAGACGCAGGTTGTAAGCCTCGAAGACCAGCCAGAGCGGAATGGAGAGCAGCGCCACTTGCGCCAGGCGGCTCGGCTCATCATGCAGGCGTGAGTGCCCGGCAAGGGCCAGCACGGCCGCGTCTGCCAGCAGGATGTAGCACGTCCAGGCCACGGGGGTGAAGTAGATTGTGACCGGCTTGATCCCCCGGAACATCATCGTCTCGGCAAGGGCGAGCATCAGCAATCCAATCCAGCCGTAGGCTGGGAGCGGGCGGCGCCGATGGCGAAGGAATTCAACCAGGAGCAACGCGAGGATGGCGGACGTGAACGCGAGGCCGAGACGAGTCATTGTGTTTTGATAGTAAACGAGCCCGGATCAAAGCAAATGTCCACCAACAATGGCTAGGAAACAAAATCAAACACCCGCCCGGGTCAGCCTCTCTGTTTCCGCGGATGCATCCGCGGAAGCCACCGCGGAACGTTCCTGCAATATTCCTCATATTCTGCGCCGAACATCTTGCGGAGGGTTGGCTCCTCATACAGGCGCACGAACAGAGCCACGCCGAGGATGACCGCCGCCGCCACTGCGATTGCCGCCAGGTTCGCCCGTCCGAAGACCACCCACAGCCCGACCCATCCCACGAAGAACCCTACATACATGGGGTTCCGCACGTAGCGATAGAGCCCAACCACCACCAGCTTCTTAGGGGGAGCGATAGGCGCAGGAGTTCCATGTCCTGTCCGTCCGAAGTCCCAAACGCAGCGTAATGCAACGGCGAAGCCAAGCACCGAGGGCACCGCCGCGATCCATCGCCATCGCGCGCGCGTCGCATCAACATGAAAGCCCAGCCAGGGCGGCAGCAGCCAGAACCACAGCGCAAAAAAGCCCGCCCCCACCAGCAGGGACGCAATCGTTTCCGGCCAGTGCGCGCCACCCTCGCTAGCGCCGGTCGTTCCTGTCTTCTCTTCTGCCACCATTAGCGCCTCAGTCAGGGCAAACTATGCGGACAGTCAAAGCGAAATGACTTTGTCGGCCAGCCACTGGGCCGCAATGATGTCGCCCATGCCACCAACAGTTCCGACACGAGCTTTCTCGAGCAAGCCAAAGTAGTCTAGGCATGTCTTGCAGACGATCAACCGAACCCCGTGCGCTTCGAGCGATTGCAGGACTTCCAAGACCGGCGACCCCTCGATCACCATCTTGACGCCGGAGGCATAGAAGCAGATCGCGCCCGGCAACGTGCCGTTGTCTTTAAGCAGCAGCAAGTACTTCCGCAGTAAGGAGCGTTGCAGCTCCGGATCGGCGGTTCCCATGCCGTCTCGCGTCACCTGGACTAGTACAGACTTGCTTCCTTCATGGAGAGTCAAGCGAGCACCTCCTCTTCGTTGCTTGTTACTGCTTCCCGCCGGCTCTTGCTAGTCTGCCGGTTCGGCCAGTTCGTGCAGTGCGGGAGCGCGTTTGCGGTAGGCGTCAAGAATGTCGACGAGCGAGACCACACCCACCAGCCTCCTGTTATCAGCGCGATGCACCACGGGCAGCAGCGGCCACTCCCCCATCTGGCGCAATGCGATGTCCAGCGACAGGTCGGGGTAGAGCTGAGGAAGTTCCTGCGGACCCGAATCGGAGGCGGCTGCCTGGTGGGTCGCCAAATCCAGCAGCTTGGCTTTGCTCAGACCGCCCCAGTGCCTGGAACCGTCCTGGACCAGGAAGAACTCGCCGGGCAGGGTCTGGAGCACTTCCGGAGGAGGCAACGCCTCCAGGCGAACCGCCACTTGCGGGCTGGGGGCACGCATGGCATCCTCCACGCGCAGCACCGCCAGTTCGCGGTCTTCTTCCAGCGACGGCAGGTCGAGTCCGTCCTGGCGCGAGAGCAGGTCGAAGATGGGCGTGCGCTGCAGACTGCGTGAGATCAGATAGGCCAGCGCATTGGAGATGATCACCGGCAGGATGATGGCGTAATTTCCGCTGACTTCCAGCACCAAGAACACTGAGGTCATGGGAGAGCGCAAGGTCCCGGCGAACAGCGCCCCCATGCCCACCAACGCGTACGCTCCCAAGGGCCCGGTGAAGTGCGGGAACAGCAGCCGCTCCACCCCAGCCACCGCACCACCCACCATGGCGCCGATGAACAATACCGGCGCGAACAGGCCGCCGGGAGTGCCGCTGGAGAACGACAGCACGGTGGCCAGGATCTTCAGTCCCGCCAGTATGCCCAGCACCTCCCAGGTGTACTGGTCGTGCATGGCCTGGTCCATGTAGTCGTAGCCGGCGCCCATCACCTGGGGAAACCGGAGGCCGATCACTCCAATGAGCAGCCCGGCGATCGCGGGCATCAGATACTGCGCCCACGTGGGCAGGGTCTTCAGCCGCGGCCGCAGAAACTTGATCGCTTTCACGAAGACCATCGAGGCGAACCCGGCGATCACACCCAGGATGGCGTACGCGAAAAGCTCTCCGGGGCTCTCCAGGCGATAGCCGGGCGCACGAAACAGCGGCTCGGCGCCCAAAAACCAACGCTCAACCACCACGCTCGACACGGCCGCCAGCACCACCGCGCCCAACACCCCGGCGCTCCAGCGTCCGATCACCTCTTCGATCACGAACAGCACGGCTGCGATGGGTGCGTTGAAGGCCGCAGCCAGTCCGGCGGCGGCGCCCACCGGAGCGATGAGCCGCAGATTCTCGCGCGAGAGCTTCAGCCGCCGGCCGATCAGCGACGCCAGCCCGGCGCCGATCTGCAGCGAGGG
This sequence comes from Binatia bacterium, assembly GCA_035516415.1. Lineage (GTDB taxonomy): Bacteria > Acidobacteriota > Terriglobia > Terriglobales > Acidobacteriaceae > Bog-257. The sequence continues at coordinate 4,876 of DATJAI010000136.1, forward strand.
ATCCTCCGGCCCCAACGACTGGCCACTGCCGATGGCCAGCGCCGAAGTAATGAACTTACCAATGATGGTGTTGCCGGGAATGTAGCCGTCGTAGATGTAGAGCGCCGACTTGGTCTGGTTGACGCCGCTGCCGCGCACCCGCGGGAAGAAGCGGACCACCAGAAAGGCGACCACCAGGCCCACCGCCCCCGGAACCAGAACCACGCGCCCGCGCGGCGGCACCAGCCCGGAGCCGAAAACGATCCAATGCACAGCGTCAATGGCCATGCGGAAGCACACCACCGCCAGCCCAGCGAACACACCGATGAGGATGGAAAGCAGGAGGAAGACCTGGTCCTCTCCCAGGAGACGGCGCTCTCTGGCCGAGCCGACGGCGGCCGCATCAGTCGCGGGAGCGCTGGGGGGCGAAGGCGTGCTCACCGCGACGCCTCCCGTTGCTGGCCCAGCAATGCCAGAGCCTTGTCTTCCCGTCCCGGCGGCCCGCATTGTGCCGCACCCTGCGTCAGCTTGAAAGTCACGTCCATCGTCTTTTCGATCTCGTCCGGATTTCCAGCAAGCAGCTTTTCACTTGCTGACATCGACTTGGCCTGCCGTAGCAATGCTAAGAAACCGTTGTCAGCCGCCGCTACCTCCGGCAAGTTAGCGCAGTTCTCCGCCCGTGCCAGCGCGAGTTGGAAGTCGTGCGCCGCGCGGCGCGCCCGCTCCCGGGAAGACAGGCCATGTCGGG
>DATJAI010000137.1:0-8893 GCA_035516415.1 Binatia bacterium
TAGTATAAATGCAATTTCAGCTTCTCTGTTCCGGTGTGGGAGCGGCAGAAATACCTGCCTTGTTGTTGGACGTATGTGTACCCCCATTGGAATGAGCAAAACCGGCGTCTCCGGCCAGGAGCCGGAGTGAAGTCAAGGAACCAGGAAAGCATGCTTCACCGCTTCGTCGCGTCGCTCGTCGTCAGTCTCACCTCGCTGGCCGCTTTCGGCGTTCAGCCCAATGTGCCCATCATGCCTGAGGACGAGGTCAGGCCCGGCATGCATGGAGTTGCCTATACCGTGTTTGAAGGTACCCAGCCGGAGGCGATGGATGTGGAGATCCTCGGCGTGCTGCGCGACATGGCCGGGCCGCAGTCCGATGTCATTCTCGCGCGCCTGCACGGCAAGAAGGTCGAATATGACGGCGTTGTTGCCGGCATGAGCGGCAGCCCTGTTTATATCGACGGCAAACTGGTGGGCGCGATCGCCTATCGCATCGGCGATTTTTCCAGGGAGCCAATCGCGGGAATCACGCCAGCGGCCTCGATGCTCGAAATCAATAGCATGGAAAAAGCCACCGCTGGCGATGTTGCCCAGAGTATGCCAGGAGAAAGGCAGGAAGCCAGCCGCACCTCCGGCCCAGGCCTGCCTGCGACCGCTGGCTCGCCGTCGCCTTATGCCAACCTGCTGAAGCCCATCGACACGCCCCTGGTCTTCGCCGGCTTCAGCCAGGACACGTTGCGGCTGTTCGCCAAGGACTTCGCTTCGGCGGGTGTTGTGCCGGTTATGGGCGCGGGCTCGGTGAGCAATGACAGACAGCCTGAGCCGCTGCAGCCCGGATCCGCAGTGAGCGCGATCCTGGTGCGCGGCGACATGAATATTGCCGGGACATGCACTGTCACTTACATCGACAAATCGCACCTGCTTGCCTGCGGTCATCCCTTGCTGCAGTCGGGCAACATCGATATGCCGATGACCAAGGCCACGGTGCTGGCGACCCTGCCTTCGCCGCAAAACTCCTTCAAGATCGTCAACAGCACCGAGGCCGTCGGCGCGTTTGTTCAGGACCGGCGGGCCGGCATCATGGGCCGCTTCGATCGCGAACCGCACATGATCCCGGTGACCCTGACCTTCAACGGCGTTTCCCACCCCAAGCAGTTCCATTACGAAGTGCTGAACAACGCCAGGATCACGCCCGCGGCGATGATGGCCACCGTGTTCAACGCCATCCAGGGGATGAACGAGTACGGCGAGGACACCACTTATCGCATGCACGGCGACATCTCCGTGCTGGGATATCCCAAGCTGACCGTACAGAACATGTTCGCTCCCGCCGACGGTTCTACCCCTACCGCCTACGGAATCGCGCTCTCTATTGGGGAGCACTTCAGCCGCATCTTTGAAAACCCGTACGAGACGCCGAAGATTGAGGGCATGGAGCTGAACTTCGATCTCATCCCCGACCGGCGCTCGGCGCGGCTGGAGACGGCACGCACCGATGTAACCGAAGCCCGTCCCGGCGACGAGATCACTATCGAGGCCCTGCTGCGTCCGTATCGTGGCGAGAGCATTCTGCGCCACATCCCGGTCAGGATTCCCACCTCCACTCCGCGCGGCACGCTGCGCATCCTCATCAGCGACGGCGACACGCTCGACAAAATGCATCGCGTCTCTGGCCCCATGAGCCACCATCTTGACCTCGGCTCGACCATTGCGATGCTCAACAAGGAACACACCAATTCCGAGGTCTACGTGTCGCTGCTGGAGGCGAATCCGCAGGCCATGGTGGAAGACAAGGTGATGCCGACCCTGCCGCTTTCCGTCATGAACGTCATGGACGGAATGCGCGGCACGCAGGACATGGTTGTCGTCGGCGAGTCCGCGCTGGCCGAAGCGGCATTGCCGGTCGACTACGTGGTCTCCGGATCGCAGGTTATTACGCTAAACATAAAGTAGGGCGGGCAGCGCGGGCTGGCTTCTTGCGTTCCTATTTCTCGCCGGCTTGCCTGGCCGGAACTGGCAGGCACAGGCTTTTTTGCTTCGACGGGTCGGTTCCGACAAAACGAAAACGGCAGCCAGGTTGCCCACTTCTGGTGACGGCCCGGTGTCCTCGCCCGACGCAGCGTCGTCCAACCGGGGCGCCTTCTTAAAGGTCACGTGACGCTGGCATGACTGCGAAGCACCGTGATCGCTATTGATCAATCGCCCTGTGTTACGCTTTTCTTTCCTGCGGCCATCTACCCATTCAGGATTCGCAATGAAATCGTTTCTGCAGGCGCTTCTCGCCGGGTTGCTCGTGGCAACCGGTTGGGCGCAAAGCACCCGTACCTGGGAACAAACCGCCTATACCGACTTCGAAAAGGGTACGGCGCACGGGGTAGCCATCAGCAGTGATGGCAACCTCACGCTGGCTCCGGCTTTCAGTGCGCGATACACGTCGCCTTCCACCTACATCTGGGACATCGCGGCGGACGCGCAGGGGAACGTTTACGCGGCCGCCGGCTCTCCCGCCCGGCTGTACAGGCTCACGCCAGAGGGTAAGGCGAGCATCATCTTCGCGCCGCAGGAGTTGCAGGTGCAGGCAGTTGTGGTTGATCCGATGGGCGCCATTTACGCCGCGACTTCTCCCGACGGCAAAGTGTACAAGCTCGTCCATGGAGGTCCTGCGCCGGGAAAGAGTCCTGAAGGATCGCACACCACGGCGGAAGTTGCCGCTGCCCAGGAAGGAGCAAGGCCAGGGCCGGCAGGGGAGCGACCGCTCACCTCCGTTGCCGTCGATCCCAGCTACAGCGCCAGCGTATTCTTCGATCCGGGAACAAAGTATATCTGGGCGCTGGCGCTCAATTCTCAGGGACAGCTCTATATCGGGACCGGAGACCGCGGCGAAATATTTCGCGTTGATCCTGACGGCAAGGGCAGCCTCTTCTTCAAGAGCGATGAGGCGCAGATTCGGGTGCTCGACTTCGATCATCTGGGTAACCTGATCGCCGGCACGGACGGCAGCGGCCTGATCTATCGCATCTCGGCGCAGGGCGAAGCCTTTGTTCTCTACAGCGCGCCCAAGAAGGAAATCACGGCCTTGGCCGTGGATCGACAGGGAAACATCTATGCCGCCGGCGCGGGAGAAAAGCGCGCACCCGGACCATCCGGTGCTCCGGCAGCCAGCCCCGGCGGGATTACCACGGCTCCGGCAGCCAGTCCTCAAACCGGTCCTCCCGCGGGGGCCGGTGCCGGCGCAGTCCCCGTAATCAGCGTTATTCCCAGCGTTGGCAGTCTGGGTGGCTCGGAAGTTTATCGTCTCGCGCCCGACGGCTCGCCCAAAACCATCTGGTCCTCGCGCGAGGACCTGGTCTATACGCTGGCCTTCGATCATCAGGGACGTCTGCTTGCCGGAACCGGTAATCGGGGAAAAATCTACGTCATCAAAGGCGCCGGGTTCAGCGATCTGGCGGAGGCCAGCGCAAGTCAGGTCACGGCGTTCGCCCCCGCGCCCGGAGGTGGACTGTACGCGTCCACCAGCAATCTCGGGAAAGTGTTTCGCCTCGGGCCCAATGCGGTCAGTGAGGGAACTTACGAGAGCGACGTCTTCGATGCCCGGAACTTTTCCAGGTGGGGGCGGGTTGAAGTGCGCGGCGACGGCAGCCTGCAGATATTCGCCCGCAGCGGTAACGTCGACAATCCCGACCGCAACTGGAGTCCCTGGAAACCGGTCGACCTCCAGGAGAATCTGCCCATCGATGCGCCGCCGGCACGATTCATCCAGTGGAAAGCGGTAATGCGGCCTGGAAACCGGATGCCCACTCTGGATAGCGTTACCGTCAACTACCTGCCCAAGAATGTCGCTCCGGAAGTAGATAACGTAAGTGTGATGGTCGGGTCACGTGTGCCGGCCGGCACGCGCAGCGAAGCGGAGAACCCGACGGCGTATGAAGCTCCGGTGCCAACGGTGAAGGACAGACACTCGATCGCGGTGAAATGGAGAGCACACGACGAGAACGACGATGCGCTGGTCTACAGCGTCTACTATCGCGGCGACGGCGAAACGCGATGGAAGCTGCTGCGCGAAGGCGTTACCGAACCCTTCGTCAATCTGGACTCCGACCTGTTTCCGGACGGCGGCTACACGATCCGTGTCATCGCCTCTGATGCGCCGTCGCACTCGGCGGAGGACACCCTGACCGGCGAAGCGATCAGCCCGCGATTTGAGGTTGACAATACCCCTCCACGGATCGAGGGGCTGAATGCAAGACCTGCGGGCGGTCGCGTCCACGTGACGTTTCGCGCGGTAGACGCGTTCTCACCGGTCACCAATGCAGAATATTCTGTCGATGCCGGCGACTGGGAGATTGTGGAACCGGTCGCCCAGATTTCCGATTCCAGAACCGAGAACTACGATTTCAATGTTCCCCTTCCCCCAGAAGGCGAGGAGGACAGCGCCAGGGCCCATCCCGGCGCTTCATCCGAAGAGCACACAATCATAGTCCGCGCCTGCGATCGCTTCGGGAACATGGGTACCGGCAAGGTCGTGGTGAACACGCCGTCAGGGCGATGAGGTCCCTCCGTTCGGCAATCGACATCCTCGGCATGCTGGCCTGTTCTGTCTATTGCACCATCCCGCTGTTCTGGCTGGTGGTACATCCTTTTATCGATCGCTGGCGGAGACGGGGACGGCGTGCCTACGCATTCGTCCTGCCCGTCTGGAGCGTTTTCATCGCTCTGGCATTTCTGTTTGCGTGGCTGTTTCGCTTTGCCCGCTTTTATGCGAACTGGTTGGCGTGGGCGCCGGCAGCGCTTCTCTTTCTGCTCGGGTTCTCCATCTACTCGGCGGCTTTCAGGAGTTTTCATCACACCCAGGTCTCCGGGCTGGCCGAACTGGAACCCGAAAGGCACCGCCAGCAGCTGGTGACTACCGGTATTCGCTCGCGCGTGCGGCATCCCATATACCTTGGGCATCTCTGCGAGATATTTGCCTGGTGCATCGGTACCGGTCTGATTGCCCTTTATGTGTTGGCGGCGTTCGCGCTTGCGACCGGCGCATGGATGATCCGGATTGAAGATCGCGAGCTGGAAGCCCGATTTGGAGAGGAGTATCGCGCATATCGGCGGACGGTTCCCGCAGTGGTGCCGCGTCTCCGCCGCCAGGCAGCGGCTTCGCTACAATGAACTTCGCCGGGTCCTGCGAATGCAATTTGAACTCTTCGTCGCCGCGCGCTATCTGAGGGCCAAACGCCGGCAGGCCGTCATCGGCGTCATCACCGTAATCTCTATTATCGGAGTGGCGGCCGGCGTGGCGTCGCTCATCATCGCGCTGGCCATCAACAACGGGTTTCGCCAGGATTTGCAGGAGCGGCTGCTGGGCTCGACCTCACACATCAACCTGCTGCGCATTCAGAGCGACGGCATCCGCAACTGGGAGTCGCTGCTGGCGCGTCTGGAAAAACAGCCTCATGTGATTGCCGGTGCGCCTGCCATCTATGAGCAGGTACTCATTTCGCGCGGTGCCCGCGCGCAGGGCGCGATCCTTAAGGGAATCGTTCCGCGCGACGAGCACAAGGTCAGCACGATACTGGACACCGTCAGACAAGGCTCCGCCGCAGCTCTCGACGAAACATCGGCGCAGTCCGCTGCTGCCGCTTCGCCCGGCGCGGATCAAGCGAAGCCGGCACCGGCTTCGCTGTCGCCCATCATTCTCGGCAAGGACATGGCCGACGAACTCGGAGCGACTGTGGGCTCGCTGGTGACCGTCACCAGTCCACAGGGCGAGCTCACGCCATTCGGCGTCGTTCCCAAATACAAACGGTTCAAGGTGACCGGCATCTTCGCCTCCGGCTTTTACGATTATGACAACTCGTGGGCCTTCATCCGCCTGTCGGACGCGCAGCACCTTTTTGACCTTGCCGACGTCATCTCGGTCCTGGAGTTCAAAGTGGACGACATCTACAGGGCGGGTGAAATAGGCCGGCAGCTCGAAGCCGAAGCAGGCAAGGGCTTCATGTCCACCAACTGGATGGAGCAGAACCGCGCGCTCTTCCGCGCCCTGCGGCTGGAGCGCGTGGTCACCTTCATCACCATCGGCCTGATTGTCTTCGTGGCCGCGCTGAACATTCTCATCTCGCTCATCATGATGGTGATGGAGAAGACGCGCGACATCGCGGTGCTGGTCTCGATGGGCGCCAGGCGGCGGCAGATCCGCCGCATCTTCATGTATCAGGGAATTCTCATCGGCGTGATCGGGACGGTACTGGGTCTGATCGCGGGCTTTGTGCTTTCCTGGGCAGGCGGGCATTACCACCTGGTATCACTCTCGGCCGAAGTGTACTCGATTGACTATGTGCCCTTCGCTGCCCGTCCGTTCGACGGCCTGCTGGTGGCCGTTGTGGCCATCGGAGTTTCCTTCGTAGCCACACTATATCCCTCGTGGTCAGCGGCCGGCGTGCTACCGGCCGAGGCGTTGCGGTACGAATAGGTCTGGGCAGAGCGGCGCGGTCACAGGACAACAAAGACTTCTTGCGTAATCAAAGCCTCACGCTTTGGCCTTCTCTGCTTTGCCCTCCGCGAACGGCAGCTCGGCATGCTCAATCGTCTCCTGCCAGTCTTCGGCCTGGAGTTCGCGCGGAGTCTTCTCCAATTGCGGCAGCTCGGGCAATGACTCGCTGGCCAGCGAGCGGTCGAGTTCGGAAAATCTGCGCGCGACGGGCAGCACACGCCGCTCCATCGAGCTGAGCATCTCGTTGTACGACTTCACGGCGCCGCCGAGTTTCCTGCCCAGGTCCTCGAGGTAGCCGGTCATGGTACACAGACGTTCGTACAGCGTCTTTCCCGCTTCGCTGATCTGCTTCGCGCTCTCGGCCAGGCTCTTCTGGTTCCACCCGTACGCGACGGCTTTCAGCAGTGCGATCAGCGTAGTCGGCGAGGCGACGATGACCCTCTGGCTGACACCGTATTCGATCAGCTCGGGGTCAGTATCCATGGCCGCGCGGAAGAAAACCTCGCCCGGCAGAAACAGCACGACGAATTCCGGCGTGCACGGCAGATGCGCCCAGTAGGTCTTGCCGGCGAGTGAGTCGATGTGCTGCCGGACCTGGCGCGCGTGGTCGGCGAGCCGCGCGTTGCGAGTCGGTTCATCCGGCGCTTCCAGCGCCAGCAGGTACGCGGTCAGCGGGACCTTGGCGTCCACCACGATCTGCTTCCCGCCTGGCAGGTCCACGATCACATCGGGACGGAAGCGCCGCTCTTCATCGCTGAACGAGAGCTGCTCCCTGAAGTCGCAGTATTCCAGCATGCCCGAGAGTTCCAGCACGCGATGCAGTTGCAGTTCTCCCCAGCGGCCTCGCGCTTGCGGCTCGCGCAGCGCCTTCACCAGATTTCCGGTTTCTGCCTGCAGAGCGCGTTGCGTCTCGAGCAACGACTGTACCTGCGAGGTGAGCGTCCCGTAGGCCTGGCTGCGGGCCTGCTCCAGCGCCTGAATCTGCTGGTTCATGCCGGCCAGCGATTGCGCGATCGGCTCGACCAGGTTCCTGACCGCCTGCTCCTTTTGCGCGAGGTCGCCGGCAGCCTGGGTCTGGTAATTCTGCAGAACGCTCCTGGCGAGCTGAAGGAAATTGGCGTTGTTGCTGTCGAGGGCGGCAGCCGCCAAAGACGTGAATTGGGCCTTCAGCTGCTCACTGGCATCGGAAAGAAGCCGAAGCTTCTCTTCCATGCCGCGGCGCTCGGCGGCAAGGGTGGCATCCAGTGCCGCCCGGGCTTCGGTAAGCGCCCGGATCTCCGCCGCCTGGCGCTCTGCCGCCGCGGTTGACAAGGCGAGTTCCCGCTCCAGGGCGGCCTTCCGTTCTTTCAGGACAGCGCTCCTGGTCTGGCAAACGAAAAGCGAAACAGCGGCGCCGATCAGGAGGCAGCTTGCCGCAATGAGGACGACAGCAAAAACGCTCATGAGGAGTCCCGGAATCGATGCTCCATTGTATGTTGACAGGGACTGGAAGGAAAGCCGGGCACCCGATCAGTTACATTTCGGCTGAATCCTATTGACCCCTGTCGCCGTGCGGGTGTACGCTGCCTTTCCTGTGGGTTGTCCCGGGGCTCCTGCGTTGTAAGGGTTCCACGCCCAGGAACCAGACAATGCCTTTCTCCTCTGTCCCAACCCGGCGCTTTCTTGCCGTCGTTTCCGTCGTCATTGTGTACCAACTCAATCCCTGGCTCGCGGCCATGGAGGAACGCCTATGGATGTATCGCGACGTACATTCGTAAAGACCGGACTGGCGGGTGCAATCGGCTTTTCGGTTCTCGGCTTTGATCTGACGCCGCTGCAGGCGCAGGTGGGATCGCTGAAGATCTCACGCACGACGGAGACGCGCAGCACCTGCCCGTACTGCTCGGTGAGCTGCGGGGTCATCATCCACACCATCGGCGACAAGGCGAAGAACGTCACGCCGCAGGTGGTACATGTGGAGGGCGATCCCGATCACCCGATCAATCGCGGCACTCTGTGTCCCAAGGGCTCGTCGCTGCAGCAGGATATCCAGAACGAGCGCCGGCTGCTGAAGCCGCAGGTGCGGCGTCCCGGTTCCGATCACTGGGACGACATCGGCTGGGACCAGGCCATCGACGAAATCGCGGCCTGGACCAAGAAAACGCGCGACGCGAGCTTCATCGAGCAGGACGCGAACGGCAAGACCGTCAACCGGCTGGAGACAATCGCCTTCGCCGGCGGCTGCACCGATACAAATGAGTTCAACTGGCTGGTGGTGAAGTCGATGCGTGCGATGGGGGTCACGTGCCTGGAAAACCAGGCCCGTGTTTGACACGGCCCCACGGTCTCAAGTTTGGGACCAACATTCGGACGCGGGGCGATGACCAACGGCTGGATCGATATCAAGAACGCCGACATGATCTTGATTCAGGGTGGCAATCCAGCCGA
>DATJAI010000138.1:0-8472 GCA_035516415.1 Binatia bacterium
GACAGCAGGGGCCGGCGCACCATTGACGTGATCTCGCAGGCGCCGGGCGTGGACCTGCAAGTGATCTTCGGCCCCGAGCACGGCGTGGAAGGCAAGTCCGACTCGACCGACATTCCCAATACGAAGGACGTGCTGACCGGCATCCCGATCTACAGCGTTTACGGCGCGAGCGATGCGCAACGGCGTCCTCCCGCGGATCTCATTCGCCGGCTCGACGCCATCGTGGTCGACCTGCAGGACGTGGGCGCGCGCTTCTACACCTACGAGACGACGCTGGGATATTTCCTGGAGGCCGCGGCCAAGGCGAAGAAGCCGATCATCGTGCTCGACCGGCCCAATCCCATCACCGGCGCATATGTGCAGGGGCCGGTGTCGGACAGCGGCCAGGAAAGCTTCGTAAATTATTTTCCGCTGCCGGTACGGCACGGCATGACCATGGGTGAGCTGGCCAAGCTGTTCAACGAGGAGAAGCACATTGACGCCGACCTGACCGTGATTCCGATGCGCGGCTGGCTGCGCGGCGACTGGTACGACTCAACCGGCGCGCTGTGGGTGAACCCCTCGCCGAACCTGCGCAGCCTGGATGCGGAGCTGCTGTATCCCGGAGTTGCGCTGATTGAAGGCACCAGCGTCTCGGTGGGACGCGGAACCGATATGCCGTTCCAGCTTGTGGGCTCGCCGTACCTGGTGGCCAAGGAGTTGTCGAGTTATCTCAACGGGCGCAACATTCCCGGCGTGCGCTTTATACCGACGACCTTCACGCCAACGTCGGGCCCGTATGCGCGCCGCGAATGTAGCGGCGTGAACATCATCGTGACCAACCGCGAGGAGCTGGACGCGCCCGAGCTCGGGCTGGAGCTGGCGGCTGCGCTGCACAAGCTGTATCCGCTCGGCTATGACATGGGGAAGATGAATCAGTTGCTGGTAAACAAGTCGGCGTTTACCGCGCTGCAGGCGGGCGAGGATCCCAACCGCATTGCCGGCGATTGGCGCGAGAAGCTCGACCAGTTCATGGATGTGCGGGTGAAGTATTTGCTGTACTGAGGACAGCTTCGAGTTTTTCAGCAGCCTGTAAAAAGTCGTGCCCTGACAGAAGGCACGCAAAGCAGAGTTTTTCCCGCAAGGTCCCGCTCACTTCAGTCCGCATCACGGTGCGGCACGGGACCTTGCTTCGACTCCGTTGCGCAGAGCCTGTATACGCAACGGTTCGCGCGATCGGCCATTTACTTTCAGTTGTCAAAGAACAGGGGCCGAACTCAGCCTGGGCCTGTTCGTTCTGTTTCGGCGGGCGAGCGGCACCGTCGTGCATCAACCGCAAGAACAAAAGGCGACGGAAACTAGGTACGTCTACCTGTTTCGTCGCCATACGCAGAGTAGCACATTAACGCTATTTGTCTATACCACTTTAGATGGATATGGGTTCCGGCTGGAGTGTAATCCTTCGCGCAAGTCCAAGTCAGATTGCCCTTTACAGCATTGCAGCGGATGCCATAATGAATCGCTCCATCCCAAAGCATCCCGGAATTATCGCTCGCGAGGCCCAGCCTATTGCCCCCTGCAGGCCGCAATACGGTCGGAGTGATTAGGAGCGCCAGCCAAGTGCTGCTGGCGTTGCTGCTCCTGGCCGCCGGCGCCAGGGCGCAGCAAGGCGTTTACTTCTATCCGGCGCTGGATACTTACATCGGCCTGACCGACAAGGTCAGCCTCTACCTGATCGCGCAGGGCTCGGTGAATCCCGACGCCCCAAACAACAACTTCCAGCTGAGCCCGAACATCGACTTCGCATTGCTGCCGTTTCTGGAGCCGCATCTGAAGGTGCTGAACCCCGAGAAGGCCAAGTACCTGACCTTCCGCGCCGGCTATCGCTACGTGAAGATCGTGGGGAGCAATCCGTCCACGCAGAACAATGCGAACCTGGAGCTGACGGCGCGTCTGCCGCTGCCGTGGGAATTCCAGATTGCCGACCGCAATCGCATCGACCTGCGCGGGCTGCCGACCGGCTTCACCTGGCGCTATCGCAATCGCCTGACGCTCAGCCACAGCCTGCAGGTGCATTCCTTCATTGCCACGCCGTATGCCGAGGCGGAGATCTTCTACGATTGCAAGACCGGCATGTGGACTCAGTACAACTACACCTTCGGCTCCATCTTCCGGGTGAACTCGCGGACGGAGATCGAGAGCTATTACCGGCGGCGGACGACGATCGTCGAGCCAATACGCGAGTTCAACGGCGTGGGGCTGAGGCTGATTTTGTTCTTCCGCAATCCGGCGGTGTGAGGAGATTGCACCACAGAGGGCACGCAGCGCACAGAGATGGGCAGGAGCAACGGCGCTTGATTCTGCGGGTTACAGTGCACGTCCAAACTTGCTAGATGCTCCGCTTGGCCATGACCGTGGCAGTGCGCGGCCTAAATGCCTCTTCTGTTCTTTAGCCATGAATTGGGGCGGCATCTGGAGTCGCGGCGATAGAATCACTGCCATGGATGGTGAACCATGAAAGCCGCAACCCTCACCGCTCCGGCGCCCATTGATCAGCGGCCGCTGCGCATCGCCGACGTCCCGCAGCCGACGCTCCGCCCCGGCCAGGTGCTGCTGGAAGTCCGCGCCTGCGGCGTCTGCCGTACCGATCTTCACATCACCGAAGGCGAGCTGCCGCCGCGGCTTGACCACGTCATCCCCGGACACCAGATCGTCGGCGACGTGGTCGACGGCGCAACCGCGGAGCTGCCGCGCGGCACGCGGGTCGGCGTCTCATGGATCGGCGGCACTGACGGCACCTGCTGGTTCTGCAAGCACGCGATGGAGAACCTGTGCGACGCGCCCACCTTCACCGGCTACAGCGTGAACGGCGGCTATGCCGAGTACGCGCTGGCCCGCGCCGATTTTGTCTTTCCGCTGCCGCCTGAACTCGACGATCTGCACGCGGCGCCGCTGCTGTGCGCCGGCATCATCGGATTTCGCAGCCTGCGCGTGGCCGGGGTGGAAAAAGGCGAGCGCGTCGGGCTCTTCGGATTCGGCGCCTCGGCGCATCTCGCCATCGAGGTACTGCACGCGTGGAAGTGCGACGTGTACGTCTCGACGCGCGGGGAATCGCATCGCAAGCTGGCGCAGTCGATGGGCGCGAAGTGGGTGGGCGCCGAGACCGACAAGCCGCCGGTGGAACTGGACCGCGCGCTGACGTTTGCGCCGAGCGGCGATGTGGTGGTGGCGGCGCTCGCCAGCCTGCGCAAGGGCGGCGTGGTGGCCATCAACGCGATCCATCTCGATCGCATCCCGCAGTTCGATTACGACTCGCTGTTGTGGGGCGAGCGCCAGTTGCGCAGCGTCGCCAACATGACGCGCCAGGATGCGCACGATTTTCTGGAGATTGCCGCCGAGATCGATCTGCGGCCCAAGGTGACGCAGTTCGCGCTGGATCAGGCGAATGAAGCGCTGCTGGCGGTGAAGCGGGACGCGATCGACGGGGCGGCGGTGATTATGCCGTGACTAGCTCACGCATTTTGCTTTGGGTCAGGCCACGCCCGCTGGCCTTCAAGGCCAGCTCCACCCGAACGAGATGGAAATCCGAGTGTTTCAGCGGCCGGTAAAGACGTGCCCTGACACAAATGCCATAGCGATCTACTGAATCTTCACGTAGTTGCTGCTGACCGTCACGACCTGGAGCTGTTTCGCGGTGGCGTTCAGCGTGGTTTGCTGCGCGTAGTTGGCGCCGTCGGGCAGGCTGGCCATCTGCACCGCCAGCGTCACCGCATCCTGCGGATTGTCCATGTAGGTGTTGACGCTGATGTTGGTCATCTTCTTGGTCGCCGGATCGAAGGTGATCGTCATCTGGTCGCCCTGCTTGGCATAGTTCGTGAATACCAAGTTCACCCCCGGAGCGCCCGGCGTCTTCTGCAGGCTGACATTCTTCTTGGCAAACGCGGCCTGCATCAGCTGCGCGTTGGGCGGGACGTAGAGCGACAGCAGGCTCTGCACGTCCTGCATGTAGTCCTTCATCTCCGCGGTCTTCTTCTCGACGATGCGCTCCCGCAAGCGGCCGCGCTGCTGCGGTTGCTGCTGCTGTTGTCCCATGGGGACCTTCTGCACCTGACCGTTCGGCCCGTAGGAGCACTGGAAAACGCGCTCCGGCTTGGCGTCGTCCTTCAGCGTGATCTGCGAGGTTTCGGTCCACTGGTAATGATGCAGCTTCTGCTTGTTGGCGGCGGCCGCCTGCTTCAGAGCGCCAAGCTTCTGCTGCAGCTCAGCGTCCATGCCCCCGCCGCCCATCTGCGCGACGGTAAATGCCGGCGATACGGCTACCAGCATCACCAGGCTGAGAGTGGCGGACACGATTCGTTTGCTGTTCCTAACGGCGCCGGTTCCCTTCATGACAATCTCCCGATGTGAAGTGCGAAATGCCCCATGGCGCACACGCTCAGCGCACAGTGTTGGCGAGAGACTGGCCAATAGGGAAGGCACATAGCATTACAGAACGGCAGCGGATTAGCCACAGTTTTCTGCACAAGCCTCAGTCGATCGCCGGCCGGGCGAAGCCGAGCAGCTCCACCATGCGGCCTTGCGCCTTGTCCCAATATTCCACCTGCTGCACGTTCACCTTCAGCAGAATCAGGTTGGGATCGTCAACTCCGCCGGGGAACCATGCGCTGTACTGCGGATTCCACATCGCCTTCGACCGGAGATGATCGCGCACCAGCTCACAGAATCCGCTGACCGAAACGTAGCGCTGCGAAACCGCATCGCTGTACGCCAGATTGACGCGCTGAACAGTGCGGACAGCCTCAACTTTTTCCGTGTTGCTGCCGGAGAGAAACCACAACACGCCGCTGCCGTCGGCCGGCTGCGTGGCCATGGGACAGCTGTGCAGCGTGCTGTCGGGCCGCACCGTCGTGAACATCGCGAAGGGAATGTCCTGGATAAGTTCGTTGAGTCGCGCAACCGGATCGTAGGATTCCGCCATGGAAGCTCCTTGCAGAAGTTTTACCACAGAGGCGCAGAGAATGTTTTCAGAGGCAACGATCGCTGTTCGCAAACCATGCGCAGGTTGACGCTGGCCTGAACGCCAGCTCTACCCAACGCCCTCTACCCGATCGCTCCCCTGAGCAGAATGTGATAGAAGTCCTCCAGTCCGTTGAACATGATCTGTATGCCGATGCAGAGCACGATAAACGCCGACAGGCGAATGAGAATGCTGGTGCCCGTCGGGCCCAGCAGCCGCTGCAGACCTTCCGAAAGCCAGTAGCACAGGAAGATGGTGACACCGATCAGCACGATGCCGGCGACCGCGGCCAGCGCGCTGACAATCAGCTGCAGGTGCGTCTCTTCGTGAAGGTTGCTGCCCAGGGTGAGCGCGACGGCGATCGAGCCCGGGCCCACGGTCAGCGGCATGGTGAGCGGGTAAAAAGCCAGCGAGAGAATCTCCTGGCTGTCGGGAGCCGATTCCACCTGCTTGTCGTCGATGCCGGGCTTCTTGTTCAGAATGCGGAATCCGGCAATCGCGACGACCAGTCCGCCACCGATCTGCACGGCGGCCAGGCTGACGCCGAAGAACTGAAGAATGTAGCCGCCCACGAACAGCGATGCGACCAGCAGCGCGACGCCATTGACCGCAACTCGCATGGCGACCGTGCGGCGGATGTTGTCCGGGTAGCCCAGCGTCATCTCGGCAAAGATCGGCGCCATGCCGAGCGGGTTGACGATAGGCAACAGCGCGGCAAAAATCAGCAACACATTGCGTATGATGGCGTACATGTAGGCCACCCAGCATAGCCCAGCAATTCCGGATTACCAAATAGTCCGCCACAGTGTTCGCCACCTCCCAGAATCGTTTGACGCCGGTTCTCTCCGCAGGTTGAAATGGACACTGGCAACTGGACTGAGAGTAGCCGCTCGCCACGATCCATGGGAATTCCGCCTCGCACTTACGGAGCGCTACAGATTCGCCTGCGCGAATCGCTGGTGACGCGCGCTCTCGTCGTTCCCGTCCAGGAGTTCATTCACATCCAGGGCATCAGCAGCGTCTTTCTGCTGGCCGCCGCCGTGATTGCGCTGCTCTGGGCCAACTCGCCCTGGCACGAGTCCTACCATCACGTCTGGGAGATGGAGCTGTCGCTCTCCCGGCTGCAGCTGCCGGTACACGCCTGGATCAACGATGCGCTGATGGCGATCTTCTTCTTCCTCGTCGGCATGGAGATCAAGCACGAGATTGTGCATGGCGAGCTGTCGGACATCCGCCGCGCAGCCCTGCCCATCTTCGGCGCCCTGGGCGGCATGATCATTCCCGCAGCTCTGTTCGCGGTACTGAATCACGGCCAGCCCGGCCAGCACGGCTGGGGGGTTCCGATGGCGACGGACATCGCCTTCTCGCTCGGTGTGCTCGGGATGGTCAAAGGCATTCCACCCGACCTGAAGATTTTCCTGCTCTCGCTGGCCATCGCCGACGATATCGGCGCCATTATCGTGATTGCGGTCTTCTACAGCGGATCGCTGGATCGCGGCGCGCTCTTTGCCGGCATCGTGATCCTCGCGATTATTCTTGCGCTGCTCAAGCTGGGCATTTCGCGCGCGGTCGTCTATTTTGTGCTGGGCGTGGGCTTCTGGGTGGCAATGCTGCGCTCCGGGGTCCATGCCACCATCGCGGGCGTGATCCTGGGATTCATGGTGCCGACCACGGCCAGTCTCTCGCTGGAGCAGTTTCAGGACATCGCAACCGAGATGTCGCGCAGCTTCCGCGACGCCATGGCCAGCGGCAATTTGCAGACGGCGAAGAACCTGCTCGGAGGTTTCGATGCGCTGCTGAACAATACCGAATCGGCTTCTGAGCGGCTGACGCGATTGCTGAACGACTGGGTATCGTTTCTGGTGTTGCCGCTCTTCGCGCTGGCCAATGCCGGTGTGACCTTCTCCAGCGGAAGCATGCGCGGTCTGCTGGTCAGCCGCGTGGCCTGGGGCATCGTGCTGGGGCTGGTGATTGGCAAGCCCCTGGGTATCATCGGCTTTGCCAAGCTGGCGCAGGTAGTGGGTCTGGCGCGAGTGCCGAACGGTGTCACCTGGAAGCAGCTCAGCGCGGTCGGCATGTTGGCCGGTATCGGCTTTACCGTGTCGATTTTTATCAGCTCGCTGGCCTTCGACGATCCCGCTCACCTGATGGAAGCCAAAGCCGCCGTCCTGGTGGCTTCGGTGGTGGCCGGGGTACTCGGCTATCTGGCGCTGCGCGATGGTGCGCGGAGCAGGCGATCGGCCGAATCGGCGGCATCCGGCACAGTCGGCGACTCACACTAAGCACGCGCAGCAGTTGGGCAAACGCGCTACAATTTCTGCGTTCTAAGTCACTATGACCGGCAGCGCACAAGTCTGTACGTTTCTCGGCGGCACGGTCGAATCGTTTGCCGGATAACCTCATTCCGGAACCACAACGAAAGGGAGAAACCATGCGTTACCGAATGTCAGCGCTCGTGCTCAGCCTCATCCTGGCCATGAGCTTCGTGGCCTGCAGCAAGAAGAACGAGACCCAGAATCAGAATCCGAACCAGCCGGCGACCAGCAGCGAGACCTCGTCCGCGCAGGGCGGCCAGCAGATGGGCAACATGAGCCAGGACCAGTCCATGGCAAAGACGGCGCCGCCGCAACAGCAGCAACAGGCCGCACCTGGCGCGGCGCAAGCTCCGGCTCAGCAGGCGGCCCAGGCTCCGCCGCCGCCGCCACCACCCCCGCCGCCGCTGGTGATTGCGCAGGGCGCGAGCCTGGTGGTGCGCATGGGAAGCACGATTGATACCAAGACGGCAAATCCGGGCGACGCTTTCAATGGAACCCTGGCCCATGCGGTCACGGTAAAAGGCGAGGTCGCAATTCCCGCCGGCGCTGCGGTTTCCGGCACGGTGGTCGATTCCAAGTCACCCGGCCGGTTCAAGGGTGAGGGCGTGCTGTCGGTCGCACTGACCGCCGTCAATGTGGGAGGCGTGCCGATGACGATTCACAGCTCGACCTACACGCAGACCGTGAAGGGTAAAGGCAAGCGCACGGGCGCAATGATCGGCGGCGGCGCAGGTGGCGGCGCGTTGATCGGCGGTCTGGCCGGAGGCGGCAAGGGCGCGCTGATCGGCGGCCTGGTCGGCGCGGGTGCGGGAACTGCGGGCGCTGCTTTCACCGGCAACAAGGATCTGCAGATCCCGGCGGAGTCCGTAGTGACCTTCCGGCTGAGCCGCTCGCTGACCGTGAAGCAGTCGGCGCCGGCGCAGTAGTCATGTGGGGGGTGAGCTTGGTCCTGTTCCCGTGGACCGACCGGCGAAAATTCGGCGCCCCAGGAGGCGTGACATAGCCTAGCCCAGCCTGTAGCCCGCCGCAGCGGGCGGAGCGCGGACCGTAGTTAACAAGGGCTGGCACCTGCGGACCACCCGTTTGTTGCTTCCTGGAAGCAGCCCAGTCGAGGGGGTCCGCACTACCTCGCTACTTCGCCGTCAACTTTCCTCTGGCCTT
>DATJAI010000139.1:0-43915 GCA_035516415.1 Binatia bacterium
GGGCCTTCCGCAGTGAGCCGGGTTCCACGTTGAGGATCCTGGGCAAACAACTGGCGCAGATGAACACTGCTGATTTTGCCGTAGTGCGCCTGTAACGCGTTCCAGGCTGGAGCGTCGACAGGCCGATGGCTGGTCATGGTCTTCGGCTGCGGCATGAGTGCTCCTTACTTCAGGGCCCTGCTTTTGTTTTCGATGGAATTCAGCAGGTCTCTCCACGAGTCATCGAACGATTTCGCGCCCTGGGATTGCAGGTCGCCCGCGAGCTTCTCCAGGTCGATTCCGGCTTTGGTGAATTCGGCGAGGACCTGCTCGCAGTCGCCGCCATCGCGAGGAATCACTTCTCCCAGCGTGCCGTGCTCGGCGAAGGCCTGCAGGGTCTCTTCCGGCATCGTGTTTATGGTATTGGGAGCCGCCAGTGCGCCGATGTAGAGCACGTCGGAGGCTTTGGGATCTTTCGTGCCGGTGCTGGCAAACAGAAGCCGCTGCGGACGCGCGCCCAGACCCTCCAGCCGCTGCCAGCGATCGGAATCGAGCACGTCGCGGTAGGCCTTGTACGTCTGATGTCCGATGGCGGGACCCAGCCTGTCGCGCAGCTCGGCCGGCACCTTGTCCATTGTCGCCTTGTCCCAGCGGCTGACGAACAGCGAAGCTACGGAACGGACATCGGGGTCGAGACCGGCCTGAACGCGCCGCTCCAGTCCACGCATGTAGGCGTCAGCCGCGCCGAGGTAATGCTCACGGCTGAAAAGCAGCGTTACATTGATGGTGACGCCGGCAAAGATCGACTCTTCGATCGCGAGCCTGCCTTCCGGCGTTCCCGGGATCTTGATGAAGACGTTGGCCCGCTCCGCTTTGCGGTGCAGCATGCTGGCCACATCCACGCTGGTTTTGGCGTCGTAGGCAAGCAGCGGCGAGACCTCCAGCGAGACCCAGCCGTCTACCGTCGCCGTCCGCCGGTGCACGGGAGCGAAAAGGTCCGCGGCGCGCCGCAAGTCCTCCAGCGCCATCTCGTAAAAGGCATCTTCGGGGCTGTGGCCCCGCGACATCAGCGTGGCGATCTCCTCGTCATAGGAGCTGCCATGAGTCATGGCGTGATCGAAGATGGTGGGGTTCGACGTGAGCCCCGTGATCGATAGCTCATCGATGTAGCGCTTCAGCGTGCCGGTGTCCAGCATGTCACGTGTGATGTTGTCCAGCCAGAGACTCTGGCCGAGATCATGCAGTTGTTGCGTCGCTTTCATGATTGGACCTCCGCCCGGGCGCCGAGGAAATCCGTTCGTTTCATCTGCAGCAGATCGGCGATTCGCCGGATGCTGATATCGGCGGGACGATAATCCGCGATCGCTTTCCGGTCGCGCGCATAATGACCCTGCCGCACAAAAACTGTAGTTACGCGCTCTTTCCAGATGTTCCTGATGGCTTCGAGGAGGCGCAACTTATCGTCAACCATCACGTAGTGTTTCACCGGATAGAGCTGCTCCACGCATTCCAGTTCCTGCTCTTTGTGAATGAAGATCATTACATTTCCGGCAAACGCTCTCCACAATCCTGAGCGTTCCACCTTGCGCGGCTGGAACACCGCGTCGCCATCCGACAGAATCGCTGCCTGGCCCCAGCGCCTGCATTGTTTGATGACTGCCAGCGCGCCGGGATACAGACGCCTGGCGAAAGGATATTCGATCAGCCAGTTGGAGACGCACAGAAAACGTGGATCGTGCAGCTTCTCCAGGCGGTAGCGCTCCAGGGCGCCCAGATAGTCCGCATAGCCCAACTGGCTACGCAGTTCTTCGAAAATTTCCAGGTAACGTTGGCGCGCCTGCCGACCGAACTCGCGGCTGATGTGACCGAACAGGTCGTTCTGTATGCGGTCGTTGTCGAGCAGCGTGTTGTCGACGTCGAACAGAAAAACCAGCTCCTTGGCGACGTTCCGAGGGGAGGCGACGCGGGATCGGGACCGCGGCTGAGGGCGCTGGCGGGAGGTCATTGAACCTCCTGGCACTGGCCTGGGGAGGGATTGCTTCTGCGCTGGCGTGGCGGATCAGCGTCCTGGCGAGCTGCGGGGTCAGGCGGGGCGAACTCGCAGTGCTCGCTCCGCTGAATGAAAGCGATGGTCTGGCGTTCGGCCCAGCGCCCGTCGTAGCCGTTGGCAGGGGCCAGAAAAGCGCAATGTCCGCCATTCCTGGTTTCAATGAAGGTTACCTGTGGATTGCGCAACAGTTTTTCGCGTGTCTCCGGCATGAGACGAATGAACGGATCGTCGAGGGCATGAAGCACCAGCGTCGGCAGGGCGATGCGGTCGACGACGCGGGCCGCGGCCGCGCGCGTGTAATAGTCCTGCGCGTCGCGGAATTCCGAGTAGCGCGCCGTGATCTGATCGTCGAAGTCGCGCAGGCTGCGCATGGTCCGCAGATACCGGACGTCGTAGCGGCCGGGATACAGAGCAGCCTTGCGCAACAGCCGCCGCCGCAGACCGCGCAGGAACCTCCATTCATACAGGCGATTGCGAGGTTCGTGCAGGGCGTCGGCCGAGGGGGCAAGGTCGATGGCCGGAGAAATGCCCACGCCGGCTTTCACCTGCGGCGGCGCCTGGGAGCCCCATTCGCCCAGCAACTTCAGAACAAGATTGCCGCCCATCGAATATCCCACGAAGGCCAGCCTCTGCAGCCCATCCCCGGTAATCAATGCCCGCGCTACGGCTCCCACGTCGCCTGACATGCTGGAGTTGTAAAGCGTCGGGCCAAGGTGCTCGGTATCGCCGCAATTGCGCATGTTCATGCGGACCACATTCATGCCCGCAGCCCAGGCTTTGCCGCCAGTGCCGATCACGTACTGTGAACCGCCAGAGCCCTCAAGCCCATGCACGATAAGAACTGTCATCGCCGTTTCGCGATGCCGCTGCCAATGACAGTGGCACAGCACCTGCACCTCGGGCTCGACACTGAACAGCCGCTCCTCCGCCTGAGGCAGCAGGTTGCGGCGAGGCAGGAAGTTGCCGGCGAGGGTCTGGGCGTGTCCGCTGATAAAGGGCCGCCGCGGACGGAACGGCTCGCCGAGGAAGTCAGACATCCGCGCAGCCTCGCCACTACTGTCGCCGGAGGGCGCAGGCGTGCTCGCTGCAGATTTGTTGTTCGCGGGGATGAGATCGGACTCCTGCATCTATAATAATTTTTTGCGCCCTTCGCGAGCACGTCCGCCAGCGCTCCGAAAGCCGCTGGTCAGCCCTGGAGCCATTGATGCCAATATTCGAATACCGTTGCGAAAGTTGTGGACACAGGTTCGAAGCCATCCTTCTCGGGGCGCAGACGCCGCAGTGTCCCAGGTGTCACGCGGAAAAGCTCGAGCAGCAGCTCTCGACCTTCGCGGTCAGCAGGAGCAGCAGTGGGCCACCTGCGGCAGGTTGCGGTCAGGGAAACTGTTGCATGATGAACGGCGGTTGTGAGCTGAACTGAGCGGCTGTGGCGCTGGCGGGCGCCTCCGCTACATTTCCAGTCGCTGCCGAAGCGCGAAGACATACGGGCAGCTGCGAACAACAACACTTCCTGTGTAGTTTCCATCCCCTCCGGATTTCCGTCATTGACGCCGATTTCGCTGTGACAACCCGCGAACACGGACTGAGCCGACGTCCTCCGCTCCGCAAAACTTGCCGATCGCCGACAGGCTTCCCGACCAGCCCGCCGGCCCTGGCGAGTTGTTTGTTCCCCGCGTCCCTCTCGGTGCCGGACGAACCTTTTCAGTAAACGCTTTTTATTGGGTAGAGGGGCGCCGAAATCTACCACCCCTTGCGTGATGTCGTTCTCATCCGCCTAAGCCACAAAAATGGCCATTTTCCTCTTGACAGGCAACAGCTTAGGAGTAGGATACATCCTAAGTGGAACAAAGTGGGAGGCGGTGGAACATCACCCCGAGCCTCCGGGATGCGATTGATGCGAAATGGTTTGAGAGCTCAGCCTGCCCTGCAACCGGATCGCTGCTTGCCTCGGGGTTCTGTAATGTTCACCTCCTCATTACTACTTGACATCAAGGCCCGGCGCTATGTTTCGCGGCACTCATTTAACCCGGTTGGACGACAAGGGGCGTCTGAAGATGCCCGCCGAATTCAAGCGCGAAATCGACGAGAACTACAGTGCGCAATTCTATATCACCAGTTGGGACGGCAGAAGTGCCAAAGTTTATCCCATGCAGGCATGGGAAGAGATCGAGCGCAAGCTGGCGGCGCTGCCCGAGATGCACAAGACCAAGCAGAAATTCCTGGAGCGCACCAGTTATTACGGGCAGGTTGTGGAGTTCGACGGACAAGGCCGCCTGCTGATGCCGGTAATCCTGCGGGAAACCGCGAACCTCAAGGGCGAGGTCGCGGTAATGGGAAACCTGAAGCACCTGGTGGTGCGCAATGCCGAAGAGCTCCGCAGATCGGTTGCGGAACCCTTCACCGATGAGGATGAAACCATTCTTGGCGGCCTGGGGATTTAGGTTCTCTGCAGTTTTCGGTTGGTTGGGTGGGCAGCGAGTCTTCAGAAGCGAACGGCGCCCCGGGGCGCTCACATGGCGGCAAGGCACTGGGCCATGTGCCGGTTCTTTTAAAACCAGCCATCGAATTTCTGGCCGTGCGGCGCGGCGGAACCTACATCGACGCAACCGTTGGCCTGGGCGGACACAGCTGGGAAATCGCCAGACGGCTTGGCCGGCGCGGGCACCTGATTGGCTTCGACAAAGACCCGGCAGCGTTGCAGCGGGCACACGATCGGCTGGCACAGCCGCCGGCCGACGCGGCGGCGGACTGGCCCGGCATTGAGCTGGTGCATTCCTCCTTTGCCGCAGTGGCGCAGCATGTGGCGCCGGCATCGGCGGACGGATTGCTCGCCGACCTGGGCGTCAGCTCCATGCAACTGGAGGATGCCGCGCGGGGATTCAGTTTTCAGGCGGAAGGCCCCCTGGATATGCGGATGGATCCGCACTCCGGGCTGACCGCCGAACAGGTGGTAAACCGCCTTGACGAGCGCGAGCTTGCCGACGCGATTTACGAATTCGGTGAGGAAAGGAGGTCGCGGAGAATCGCCAGAGCCATTGTTCGGGCGCGGCCGATCCACACTACCGCACAACTGGCGGAGGTGGTTTCAGCCGCAGCCCGGCCAATGAATCAGGCCGAACGGCGCATTCATCCCGCGACGCGCACTTTCCAGGCAATCCGGATTGTGGTGAACCGCGAACTTGACGATCTGCGGGCGCTGCTGGGCGATGGCGCCGCGCAGGTGCTCCGGCCGGGCGGCAGGCTGGTCATCATCAGCTTTCACTCGCTGGAAGACCGCATCGTGAAGGATGCCCTGCGGGATGGCGCGCGCGAGGCACTGTATCGCGTGCTGACCAGGAAACCGGTAAAGGCCGGCGAGGAGGAGATCGACCTGAATCCGCGCTCGCGCAGTGCGAAGCTGCGGGCCGCCGAGCGGCTGTGATGGTTTTGTGAAGCGCGAGTTGGGTAGTGCGGACTTTCCGGTCCGCTTCAGCGTGCCGCATTTACGCCAGTGATGGTGGGTGGGCGCGCCGGGACGGCAGTGCTGCGGAAATGATTGTGACACGGGAAATGAGGCCACGTCCCCGAAGGTTCGGACGTTTGTCGGCCAGTTTTGTGACTTCCGGATGGCTGGATGAGCCGTTCGACAGGAGAATCTGATGGCAGCCGGAGTTCTTTATCCCACCATGGCGCAGGCTGATGCGTGGAACCAGCCGCCGGCGATGCAACCGCGCGGCATGTTTCTCGGCACGCCCGAGATTTACTTCACCAAGCGCATCGACAACTCGCGTGTGGTACAGATCACCGACCCGAGGCGCCGCCGCGAGATGATTTCTTTCGGCATCACTCTGGGTATGCTGTTTCTGCTGGTTATGGTCTATGTCTGGCAGCATTTCAGCGCCATCGAGTACGGATACAGGATCGAGCAGCTGAAGGCGGAACGCGACACCATCGCCGAGTCCAACCGGGCCCTGAGCCTGGAGGAAGCAAGCCTGAAGGACCCTGCCCGTATCGACCGCCTGGCGCGCGAGCTGGGAATGCAGCCGCCTGAGCAGGGACAGTGGCAGCCGATGGATGCCGGCACCGCCGATCCGGCCACGCCCGTCATGGCCAGGGCGAACCCGATCACAGTGGTTTCAGCCGTGCCGTAGAAAATCGCAGCGCGCAGCAACCAGATTGCAGGTTTCCAGCGGCGGTCCGGCAATGGACTGCCTTCCGCACGTAAACGGAGCAAGCGGGCAATGCGGGCGAGCGCACCCACCACCCCAGGCCGACGGCTTTACATCTTTGCCGGGCTGCTCTCCCTCTGGATGCTCGCCATCTGCTTCCGCCTGGTGCGCCTGCAGGTTGTCAAGTACGGCGATTTCCTGCAGCGGGCGCAGCGCCAGCAGAACCGGACCATCCCCGTCGAACCGCGCCGCGGCAATATTTACGACCGCAACGGCTACGCGCTTGCGATGTCGATTGATGTCGATTCCGTTTTCGCTGTGCCCAGCGAGGTCCACGATCCGGAGACCACCGCCGCTATCCTCGGCAAAGTGCTCGACATGGATCCGCAGGAGATCGTCTCCCGGCTGCAATCCTCGCGCAATTTCGCGTTCCTCAAACGCAAGATCGATGCCGATACCGCGGACCGCGTCCGTCAGCTCAATCTGCATGGCATTTATTTCCGCAAGGAGCCGAAGCGTTTTTATCCCAAGCGCGAACTGGCGGCGCAGGTGCTGGGCTACGTCGGCATGGATGACGAAGGCCTGGGTGGGCTGGAGCGCGAGTTCGATGACGACCTGCGCGGCATTCCCGGCCAGGAGTTGATCTCGATTGACGCGCGGCGCAAATGGTTCAGCCGGGTCGAGAAGCCGCCCGATCCCGGCCGCAACCTGGTGCTGACCCTCGATCAGACCATCCAGTACATCGCCGAAAAGGAACTGGACCAGGGCATGCAGGACACCCGAGCGATTGCGGGCACGGTGGTGGTGGAAAATCCCCGCACCGGCGAGCTTCTCGCATTAGCCAATCGCCCAACGTTCAATCCGAATGTCTTCAACAGCGTTCCCGTTGACGCGCTGAAGGACCGTGCCGTCAGTGACATCTACGAGCCCGGCTCGGTGTTCAAGATTGTTACGTACTCTGCCGCCCTGGACCAGCACCTGATCACGCCCGACGACCACGTCGATTGCCAGCACGGCGCCATTGACGTCTTCGGCATGAGGATCCACGATCACGAGAGCCTGGGCGTGGTCACCATCGCAGAGGCTTTGGCCCACTCCAGCGACGTGGCGGCGATCAAGGTAGGCATGAAGCTCGGCGACCAGCGGCTGTATCGCTACATTCGCGATTACGGCTTCGGTCAGCAGACCGGCATCGAGCTGCCGGGTGAGACGCGCGGGCTTTCCAGGCCGTTGAATCGCTGGTCGAAGGTGTCGATTGGCGCCATCTCCATGGGTCAGGAGATCGGCGTCACCCCGCTGCAAACCATCTCGCTGGTATCGACCATCGCGAATGACGGTGTATACACGCCCCCGCGCATCGTCGCCGGCGAGTTGCCGCCGGACAGCAAGGCGCTGCCGCTGGTTTACCATCCCGCCAGGCAACACCGCGTCGTCTCCACCCTGACCGCCGCGCAGATGAAAAAGATGATGGAAGGGGTGGTGCTCTTCGGCACCGCGCGGCGCGCCATTCTCGACGGGTACACCATCGCCGGCAAGACGGGCACGGCGCAGAAGGTGGATCCCGCCACCGGCGCGTACTCCAGAACGAAGTATGTCGCCTCGTTCATCGGCTTCGCACCGGTAAACACCCCCGCCATAACCGTTTCGGTGATCCTCGATTCGCCGATCGGGCTGCACCAGGGCGGCCAGGTCTGCGCCCCGGTCTTCAGGCGCATCGCGCAGCAGGTGCTGGAATACCTGCACATGCCGCATGATCTGGACGTGAAGAACCCGCAACGGCAGACGCTGCTGGCCTCGGCAAGAGACAGCGATGTGGATGAGTCGTCGGAGCATCTGGGGTCGCCCCTGCAGGACGATGAAACTGCGGCGAATTCGCCGGCCGGGCTTGCCCAGGCTGCGACGCAGGGAGCGCCCGGTGCTCCCGCCAACTCCAAAGCTCCCGGTGAGAAGCCGCCGCCTGCACAAGCCGACCCGGCGGTCACGGCTTCCGCACAGGCACCGGCTCCCGCGAGCGGCACTGTGATTCTGGACGTGGACGGCGGGGTGGTGGTGCCGTCGTTCCTTGGCAAACCGCTGCGTTCGGCGGTGGAGAGCGCGCAGCAATCAGGCCTGGAGATCGATGCCATTGGCAGCGGCGTTGCACGCGATCAGTGGCCGCCTCCCGGCAGCCGCCTGCCTTCGGGACAGCACATCACCGTGCGGTTCGCGCACTGAAGAAAAGTTCAGGCACGTCGGACCACATCAGCTGCCGAATTAGCGCAGGAAGATCAGAGCAATTGGAAATGTGGCAGCCGGGCCGCCTTGCGGTCGAAGGTCACAGTCCGCCCGCAGCCGGCCCGCGCGTTTATCGCGCCAATCAGGGCGTCAGCAAAGTCGCCGCGCCGCTGTTTGAATGCTGCGATGGCAAGATAGATCTCAAAGCGGTGCTCCACAATCAGGACGTCGATCTGCAGCATGCGCTGGATAGCCGCCGCGATTTCATTGCGCCTGAACTCATAAACACTCTCCAGCACCCAGGCGATCTCCACGACTGCAATAGCGCTGATAAAACCGGGATCGGATTCCGTGAACTGCTCGACCAGTCTCTCCGCCTTTGCTGACTGCACGGGTTCGTCGCGAAGGATGTAACGGACCAATATGTACGTATCTAACCCGGTCATTTTCGTTTAGTGCGGCGAAAGCGTGCGGTGGCGCGGGCGGCGATGGCTTCATCCATCTCCTCAGTAGTGGCGTGCCTGGTTGTCTTGAGCATGCCCTTGAGAGCCGTGATGGGTAATTTTGGCAGAAGGACAACCGTCCCATCCGGATGCACAAAGAACCTCACCCTATCGCCGGG
Source organism: Binatia bacterium (assembly GCA_035516415.1). Taxonomy (GTDB): domain Bacteria; phylum Acidobacteriota; class Terriglobia; order Terriglobales; family Acidobacteriaceae; genus Bog-257. Next base: position 9,014 of record DATJAI010000139.1, read on the forward strand.
CTTAAGATTCAGATGTTCCCGTATAGCTTTGGGGACCGTCATTTGACCCTTGCTTGTCAGCGCAGACTCCATCGATGCCCTTACTTTTCCAGAAAAGTAATACCAGCGAATAGCGTGTGTCAAGTGGGGTAATCTTGATGTCAGGATTTATGAATTTTCTCGACCTCCTCGACGGCGCGGAGTGCCTTGCACAGCAGGGCAATCCGCAAATTGCCGGGCTGGACTACGACAGCCGGCGGGTTAAGCCGGGCTGGTGCTTCGTGGCCATGCGTGGCGAAACCACCGACGGCAACCGCTACATTGATGCCGCGTCCAGGGCAGGAGCCGTCGCCATTGTGAGCGATTCCCTGCCTCCGCGTGGCGACATGCCGTGGGCGCAGGTGCAGCATGGGCGCCGGGCACTCGCGCGCCTGAGCTCGAATTTCTACGAACGTCCCGCCGAGAAGCTCTTCCTTATCGGCATCACCGGCACGAACGGAAAGACGACAACGTCGTTCCTGCTGAACGCGATGCTGCGCAGCGCCGGACGAAGGAGCGCGCTGGTCGGCACCGTGGAATACCGCATCGAGGAGCAGGTCTATCCCGCTCCGCACACCACGCCGGAAGCTCTTGAGCTGAACCAGTTCTTCGCGCGCGCGCTCGAAGCCGGCTGCACGGAAGCGGTAATGGAGGTGTCCTCCCATGCCCTGGAGCAGCAGCGCGTCTATGGGGTGCCCTTCGATGTCGCTGTCTTCACCAACCTGACGCGCGATCACCTCGATTATCACGGCACAATGGAAGAGTATTTCCGGTCGAAAACGCTGCTCTTTCAGGGCTCGGGCGCCGGGCCGCCGCGAGTGGCGGTCGTCAACCTCGAGGATGAATACGGCAGGAAGCTCATCAGGCTTTGCAAGGGAAAACAGGAAGTGATTGCCTACGGCGTCGATGCCGGCGATTTCCACGCAAAAGAGCTCCGGATCGAGCGCAATGGCACGCGCTTCAGCCTCGTCACTCCTGGGGGCGATCTTGCCCTCTGGACTCCGCTGCTGGGGCGAGTGAATGTCTCGAACGTCATTGCCGCGGCGGCGGCAGCGTACGCGCGCGCCGTGGCGCCGCGTGCGGTCGCCGACACTGTTTATCGGCTGGATCGGGTCGCCGGACGCTTCGAGCGCGTGGACAGAGGTCAGCCGTTTACCGTCATTGTGGACTATGCGCACACCGACGATGCGCTTCGGAATCTCACGGCGGTCGCCCGTGACTTTCTCGCGGGACGCGGGAGTCCGGGCCGCATCATCACGCTGTTCGGCTGTGGGGGGGACCGCGATCGCAGCAAGCGCCCTCTGATGGGCGAAGCGGCGGGTGCGGGCAGCGACTTCGTCATTCTGACCAGCGATAATCCGCGCAGCGAGGACCCTGTGGACATCATGAACGACGCTCTGCCCGGTCTGCAGCGCAGCGGCAAGCCCTATCGCCTGGAACCGGACCGGCGCAAGGCGATCGCACTGGCCATCCGGCAGGCCGCAGCGGGAGACATTGTGCTGATTGCCGGCAAAGGTCACGAGAAGGTCCAGATCACCGGCAGCAGCACGGTTCCGTTCGACGATATCGAGGAAGCCCGCGAGGCCCTGAAGGCTGCCGGATATGGAGCAGTGGAGGCGCAGCCCGCCTAGTATGAAGCTGACGCTTTCTCGCGCCGCCGAGTTCATGGCAGGCACCGGCGAGTTCAATCCGGCCGCCGTTGCCGCCGGCTACTCCATCGATTCACGCACCCTTCAGCCGGGAGATCTGTTTTTCGCGGTTCGTGGGGAACGGCTCGATGGCCACGACTATGTGGAGGCGGCGCTGGCAAAAGGCGCGGTGGCGGCGGTGGTGGAATGTGGGCAGGCCGCGCGGTTTGCCGCAAAGTCGCAACTGCTGGTGGTCAGCGAACCGCTGCTGGCCCTGCAGCGCCTGGGGGCGGCGGTGCGGCGGCTGTGGGGAAAGCCGCTGATTGGCGTGACCGGCTCCGCCGGCAAGACAACCACAAAAGAAGCGATTGCCCACGTGCTCGGCACGCGGCACCGTGTGCTGAAGTCAGAGGGCAATCTGAACAACCACTTCGGGATGCCGCTACAACTTCTGAAGCTGGGACCCGAGCACCAGATCGCCGTCATCGAGATGGGCATGTCTCATGCGGGCGAGATCACGGCGCTGGCCGAGCTGGCCAGGCCGGACTGCGGCGTGGTGACCATGGTTGCGCCCGTGCATCTGGAGTTCTTCGATTCCGTGGCCGCGATTGCGCGCGCCAAGTATGAGCTCATCGGGTCGCTGCACGCGGGCGGCATCGCGGTGCTGAATGCCGATGACGAATATGTGTCGCAGTTCGGGCGCGACTTTCATGGCAAGGTCGTGACCTTCGGCCTTCGCAAGCCGGCGGATGTTGCCGCGCAGAATATAGCATCGCGCGGCGCTGAGGGTTCGGAGTTCGATATCGTTGCGGATGGAGCTCGCGCCCGGGTGGTTCTGCCTCTGCTGGGCGAGCACAGCATTTACAACGCCTTGGCAGCCGTGGCTGCCGCGTTGCAGTATGGCGTGCCGCTGGAGGCCGCTGCCGGGGCACTAGGGACGTTATCGCCCGGCCAAAAGCGCGGAGAAATCCTCCACATCAGCGGCGCGACCGTCATCAACGATTGTTACAATTCGAATCCGAAGGCCCTCGACAGCATGGTGCGCTCGCTGGCGCAGATGCCGGCGCGGCGAAGGATTGTGGTTGCCGGTGAGATGCTGGAGCTGGGCCCGACCGGTGAACAGATGCACCGCGAAGCCGGCCGGCAGATGGCGCAGCACGGAATTGATTTTCTGCTGGGCGTCCGCGGTCTGGCGCTGGCGACAGTCGAGGGGGCAAAACAGGCCGGAGGGAAAGCGGAGTTCGTAAATACGCCGCAGCAGGCCGCCGAGTGGCTGCGGCGCAATGTCCAGCCCGGCGATGTCGTTTTGCTGAAGGCGTCACGCGGCGTGCGGCTGGAGGGCGCGCTGGACGCGTGGACCGGTACCGCTTGCGGCTGACATTCGGGCGATTGAAGCGGGGAACCGCATCTGAAACTCGCCGTAGCGCTGTTGTACGTCTCGAATTCGGCCGCGGCCGGGGACTTCTACTGCAATCAGCCCTGCTTCCGCCGTGAATTCGTGAGTTCCTAAAGCGCAGCTGAGATCCAGGAGCCGGCCAAAGCGAATCCGGTTGAACAGGAACGAGGAAGAATTTGCTCTATTGGCTGCTGTATCAGAAGGGATTCGTCGTCTTCCATATCGGCCCGTTCCGAATCTTCCGCTATCTCACATTCCGCACCACGTTTGCCAGCCTGACGGCGCTGTTCATCGGGCTCATCATCGGCCCCGCCGTGGTTCGCCGTCTTCGTGAGTTCCAGATCGGCCAGTACATCCGCGAGGAAGGGCCGAAGGCACACCAGCAGAAAGCCGGAACGCCGACCATGGGTGGTGTGCTGATCGTGGTCGGCATGCTGGTTCCAACGCTGCTGTGGGCTGATCTGGCGAACCGCTTCGTCTGGATCGCCGTGGTTGCGACGTTGGCGTTCGGAGCCATCGGATTCGCCGACGATTACCTGAAAGTTGTCCACCACCGCAACCTCGGCCTGACCGCGCGCGCCAAACTGCTATACCAGTTTCTTGCGGCAATCGCCGTGGGAGCCACCCTCAGCGCTCTGGAGACCCACGCCCTGTACTCGACGCGGCTGATCGTGCCGTTTCTGAAGCATTTCCGGCCCGATCTGGTCATCGCCCGATGGCACCACGGCTATCTCTCGCCGCTCGCCTTCCTGCCGTTTATCGCGTTCGTCGCACTGGTCATCGTGGGCTCCAGCAACGCGGTGAACCTTACGGACGGGCTCGACGGACTGGCAATCGGCTGTACCGTCATCGCCGCCGGGGCACTCACGGTACTGACCTACGTCAGCGGGCACGCGATTTTCGCCGACTATCTTGAGCTGTCCAAGATGCCCCAGGTTTCCGAGGTCACGATCTTTTGCGGCTCCATGGTGGGCTCGGCCATCGGCTTTCTCTGGTACAACGCGCATCCCGCCGAGATCTTCATGGGCGACGTGGGCTCCCTCGCCCTGGGCGCGGCCATCGGCACCGTGGCCGTCATCATCAAGCAGGAGCTGTTGCTGCCGTTCATCGGCGGAATATTCGTGATTGAGGCGCTCTCGGTCATCCTCCAGGTCGGTTCGTACAAGCTCCGGCGCAAGCGGATCTTCAAGATGGCTCCCATCCATCACCATTTCGAGCTGCTGGGCTGGAGCGAGTCGAAGGTGATTGTGCGCTTCTGGATTGCGTCGCTGGTGTTTGCACTCTTTGCTCTTACCACCCTGAAGTTGCGCTAGTCACGCGGGGAACGTGGCACAATGGCGGGTTAACCCATCCGGCGCGCAGGCGGCGTGGTGAGGGTGCGGAAGCTGTCCTGGACGTGCGCCCGGCCCCTGCCAGGGCAGGCTGGTCTGAATCGGTCATGGATGTTCACGGTAAACGCGTGCTGGTGGTTGGGCTCGGCAAGTCGGGCGTGGCCAGCGCCCTGTTTCTGGCGGAGCGCGGCGCCAGGGTTGCCGTTTCCGACGCCAAATCCGAGGAGCAGCTTCGCGAGGAAATCCCGGCTCTGCTCGATCACGGCATCAGCGTGGAAACCGGACAGCACGGGGAACGCACGTTTCGCGACCAGGACCTTATCGTCGTCAGTCCGGGGGTCCCCTTCGATGTTCCACAACTTATCCACGCCCGCGAACGCGGCATTCCGGTGATCGGGGAAGTGGAACTTGCGGCGCGCTTTCTGAAGGGCCACATTGTCGCCATCACCGGATCGAACGGCAAGACGACAACCACTGCGCTGGCAGGGGAGATTCTCGGCGCGGGCGGCCGCAAGGCGCTGGTCGGCGGCAACATCGGGACGCCGGCAATAACTTTTGTCGATCGCGCGGACGACGACACCTGGCTGGTGCTGGAGATCAGCAGCTTTCAGCTGGAGACCATCGCCACCTTTCATCCGCATATCGCCGTAGTGCTCAATATCACTCCCGACCATCTCGACCGGCATTACACCTTCGAGAACTATGTCGCCGCCAAGAGCCGCATCTTCGAAAACCAGACTGCCGGCGACTTTGCGGTTCTCAACGCCGACAACCAGCCTTGCATTGCCCTGGCACCGGCCACCCGGGCGCAGGTGTGCTGGTTCAGCCGGGTGAAGGAGGTGGCAAATGGGGCCTTCGTGCGCGGCGATCAGATCGTCTGGCGCGACCAGGGTTCAGCCCGGGAGATCATGCCGGTCAACGAAATTCTGCTGAAAGGCGCGCACAACCTGGAAAACGTGCTCGCCGGTGTCTGCGTCGCAATGCTGGCGGGCGTCGAACCGGAGCAGATCCGGCGGGCCGTCTCCCGCTTCCGGGCGGTGGAACATCGCCTGGAGTACGTCGCCACTGTCGCGGGAGTCGAGTATTACAACGATTCCAAGGCGACCAATGTTGATGCCACCATGAAGGCGCTGGAATCGTTCTCCGGACGACTTCACCTCATTCTGGGCGGCAAGGACAAGGGCGGCGACTACAGTGCGCTGAACGAACTGCTCCGGCAGCGGGTGAAACGCGTATACACGATCGGCGCCGCGGCGGAAAAAATCGCATCCCAGGCGCGCGGAACAGAAATCGTCAACGCCGGCACCCTGGAATCGGCGTTGAAGCGCGCCAGCGAGGCCGCCGAAGCCGGCGATATCGTCCTGCTCGCGCCCGCCTGCGCCAGCTTCGACCAGTTTGACAGCTATGAGCATCGCGGGCGCCTCTTCAAGGAGCTCGTCCGCCAGCTTGCGGCAAGGAAGGAGCGCGAGCAGGTGGAGAGCGGCGCTCGGGGAGGGAACCGGTAGTGGCCAAGCGGGTGAGCGTCGACAAGTGGCTGTTCGTGGTGACCCTGGTGCTGGTCTTCATCGGGCTGGTGATGGTCTTCAGCGCCTCGGCGGTAATGGCCAAAGAGCGCTTTGGCTCGCCCTATGGCTTCCTGCTGCGGCAGATGGCGTGGGCCGCGGCGGGTATTGCGGCCATGATCGTCATCATGAATGTGGACTACAGGAATTTCCGCCGCCCTCCGGTGGTGTTCACGTTCCTGGGAATCACGTCGCTGCTGCTTGTGGCGGTGTTTCTGTTTCGTGACTCCCACAACACGCATCGCTGGATAAAGTTCGGCGGTCTTTCCTTTCAGCCTTCCGAGGTCGCCAAACCCGCATTGCTCCTCTACCTGGCGTATTTCCTGGAGTCACGGTGGCAGCAGATTGCCGACGTGAAGCATGTCCTGCTTCCGGCGGCAGCCCCCACACTTCTATTTGCCCTACTCATTGTCAGGGAACCTGATCTGGGAACAGCGATCGCGTGCATCGCGATATCCACGGCTGTACTGTTCGTGGCCGGGATGAACATGAAGTATCTGTGGTACGGCCTAGCGGCCTCACTGCTGCCCCTGTACTTTCTGGTGGTGCGTGTGCCCTGGCGATGGGCGCGCGTCCAGGCTTTTCTGGATCCCTTCAAGGACCCGCAAGGCAAGGGCTTCCACATCATTCAATCGATGATTGCGGTCAGCACCGGGGGGCTCGCCGGTCTGGGTTTGATGGAAGGCAAGCAGAAGCTGTTTTACCTGCCCGAGCCGCACACCGACTTCATCTTTGCGGTTACGGCGGAGGAGCTTGGCCTGTGGGGTTCGCTGCTGGTGGTCTCGCTGTTCGGCATCTTTCTCTACCGCGGTATCAGGACGGCGCTGCGTACCAGAGACATGTTCGGGAAATTTCTCGCCACCGGCATCACCGCCATGGTAGTGGTGCAGGCGCTGTTCAACATCAGCGTGGTGCTCGCCATGATGCCGGCGAAAGGCATTCCGCTGCCCTTCATTTCCTACGGCGGCTCGTCGCTTTTCATCACGCTGGCCAGCGTTGGCGTCCTGCTCAACATCTCCCAGCAGACGGAATAGCCATGCGCGTGATAGTGGCTGGCGGCGGGACCGGCGGACACGTGATTCCCGCCCTTGCCATTGCCGAGGAACTTCGCTCGCGCTACCAGGCGGAAGTGGTCTTTATCGGCACGCACCGTGGCATCGAGACGCGGCTGGTGCCGGCGGCCCGCTTTGAGCTGCGGCTGATCGAGGTGGGGGCGCTGAAGCGTGTCGACCGCGCCACCCGGTTGAAGACGCTGCTCGAGCTGCCGCGCGCGGCGATGGCTTCGGCGGACATGATACGCGAGTTTCGCCCCGAGGTGATGATCGGCGTCGGCGGCTACGCCTCCGGTCCGGCGATGCTGGTGGCGGCCATCATGAATGTGCCGACGCTGGCGTTCGAGCCCAACGTGGTTCCCGGGTTCGCCAATCGTATTCTCGCGCCTACGGTGCGCGCCGCGGCGGTGCAGTTCGAGAGGACCTGCCATTATTTTCGCAACTGCCGGATCACCGGCGTTCCCGTGCGCCGCGAGTTTTTCCGGGTCCCTCCGCGTTTGGGCGACGCGCGTCCCACGCTGCTGGTGTTCGGGGGCAGCCAGGGCGCCCACGCTCTCAATCAGGCCGTGCTGGCTGCGTTACCCCGGCTGATGGAGGCGCTCCCGACGATCCAGATCATCCACCAGACCGGAGAAAAGGATTATGCCGAAGCGCAGGCCGCCTATCTAAGCGCCATGCTGCCGGCGGAGGTATCGCCCTTTATCGACGATATGCCGGCAGCGTTTGCCCGCGCCGATCTGCTGCTGTGCCGCTCGGGCGCCAGCACCGTGGCCGAGGTGACGGCGGCCGGCCGGCCGGCGATTTTCGTTCCCCTGCCCACGGCCGCTGACGACCATCAACGGCACAATGCCGCAACCCTGGTTGCCGCCGGGGCGGCACGCCTGCTGCCGCAAGCCGAGCTTTCGACGGAGCGGCTCGTGCAGACCATCGTGGCGCTCCTCAGCGATCGTCCTGGCCTGGGAAAGATGGCAGAGGCGGCGCGGAGCTTTGCCCATCCCGATGCGGCTGCTAACATTGCCTGTCTCGCCGCACGCGTGGCTGGCGTGCGGGCCGGTACCCGATAGAGCCTGGAAGCCTGTCTCCCATGTTTGCGAAGATCCAGCGCGTACATTTCGTCGGCATCGGCGGCATCGGCATGAGCGGCATCGCGGAGGTGCTGCTGACGCTTGGCTACCGGGTCTCCGGATCCGACCTGAAGCACTCCGCCGTGACCGCGCGGCTGATCAGTCTGGGAGCTTCGATTTCCGCGGGACACCTGGCGGAGAACGTGGTGGGGGCCGAGGTGGTGATCGTCAGCTCGGCCATTGCGCAGGACAATCCCGAGGTTGTGGCGGCCCATGAGCGCCACATACCCGTGATCCAGCGGGCCGAGATGCTGGCCGAGCTGATGCGGCTGAAATATGGCATCGCCATTGCCGGCATGCACGGCAAGACGACGACGACTTCGATGGTGGCGGCGGTGCTGGCCGCCGGCGGGCTCGATCCAACGGTAGTGGTCGGCGGCCGGGTGGACGCCATGGGGTCGAACGCACGCCTGGGCAAGTCGCAGTATCTGGTCGCCGAGGCCGACGAGAGCGACCGCTCGTTTCTCAAACTGTCGCCCATTCTGGCGGTGGTTACGAACATCGACCGCGAGCACATGGATTGCTATCGCGATATGGCCGACGTGGAAGAGACTTTTCTGCGCTTCATGAATTCCGTGCCTTTCTATGGAATGGTGGTGGCCTGCAACGACAACCATGATCTGCGCCGGGTGCTCGCGGGGGTGCGGCGCAGGACGCTGACCTACGGCACCCGCGAGGACTCCGACTTCCACATTTCCGATCTGCAATGCGGCCGCAACCGCGATACCGTGGCGCCAGTGCGTTTCCGGGTACATTACCGGCAGCAGGACCTTGGCGAGTTCGTTCTGCGAGTTCCGGGAGCGCACAACGTTGACAACGCCACGGCAGCCATCGCCGTGGGCATCGGGCTGGATGTTCAGGTGGAAGAGATCCGGCGGGCGCTGGCGCAGTTCAACGGCGTGGACCGTCGCTTCCAGATGATTGGCGTTGCCGATGGGGTGACGGTGATTGACGACTACGGACATCATCCCACGGAGATCCGGGCTACCCTGGCGGCGGCGCGGCAGTGCAGCTTCGAAAAAATCCACGTCATCTTTCAGCCACATCGCTATTCGCGGACGCAATTGCTGCTCGACGACTTCGCCACCGCGTTCCGCGATGCCGACTCCGTGCTGGTGCTCGACATCTATCCTGCCAGCGAACCGCCCATAGCCGGCGTCAGCGGAGAGCTGCTGGCCAATCGCATCACCGAAGCCGGGGACCAGGAGGCGCTGTATGTGCGATCGTTCGCTGAAGCCGCGGAGCTGGCCGCAGGCGCAGCCAGGCCGGGAGACATGATCCTCACGCTGGGCGCGGGCAACATCTGGCAGCTCGGAGCGCTGGTGCTGGAGCAACTGGAGAGCAGAGCGGCCAAGAGCGTGACGTAGAACATCGGACAGGCATTCCCCCGATTACCGGCGCGAGAGGAAGCATTCAGGCCCATCATCCGGCAAGGCGCACCGCCAGGTTTACCTTTGTGGTTCAAGTTCTCCCGCCCCCGATCATCTGCGGGCAAAAGCGACTCCGCAAGCCATCGAAAACAGTTATAGTGAGGCGAATCGTCGAACTTCCCGGCGTGTCACCCGGTTTTCATGGCGCGGAAAAACTCAACCGCAGCATCGGACGAGGAGCTTGAGGAGGACGCGAGCGAAATTGCCGCACGCGCGAGAAGCGCCGCTGATTCGCCGCTGGACGCGCGCATGCTCGACCTCGACGATGAGGCGGAGTCGCCATTTCTGCGCGGGCAGAAGCGCGTCCCGGTGCGGCGGGGAGCGCTGCCCCGAAGAGCAGCGGACCACGTCAGAATTGCACTGCTCCTGCTGCTGACAGCCGTGGGGATCGCGCTGATATGGGTTCCGGTTGAGCGCTACGCCACGCGCTCATGGCGCTTTCGCCTGCAGTCCAGCGACAACATCAGTGTTTCCGGCACTCACAATGTTTCCCGCTCCCAGGTACTGGAGGTGCTTGCCGGCGACATCGATCGCAACATCTTCTTCGTCCCGCTGGAGCAGCGGAAGAAGGAACTGGAGCAGATTCCCTGGGTGCAGTCGGCATCGGTCATCCGCCTGTTGCCCAGCCGCCTGAAAGTCGTCATCCGGGAACGCACTCCGGTGGCCTTCGTGGAGATCGACTCGCATATAGGGCTGATCGATGCCGGCGGCGTAATCATGGAAACTCCTCCCGGCTCAGCGGCGAGGTATTCGTTTCCGGTGATCGTGGGCATGTCGGAGAGCGATCCGCTTTCCACGCGGGCGGCGCGCATGAAGATCTACATGCAGTTCATGACCGAGCTGGACTCGGGCGGGGCCCGCTATTCGGCCGACATCAGCGACGTCGATCTGGACGATCCCGACGACGTGAAGGTCACGGTGGCTGACCCGCAGGGAGCGGTACTGGTGCACCTGGGCTCGTCGAACTTCCGGCAACATTTCCAGATCTACGTTGCCCACGTGCAGGAGTGGCGGACGCAATTCCAGAGGCTGGAATCGGTGAACCTGCGTTTTGACCACCAGGTGATCGTAAATCCCGAGCCGCCGGGAGACGAGCAGGCAGCCGGGTCGCATGCGGCGGCCGGAGCTGCCCCGGAGCCCAGGCCAGCGGCGCACAGCAGGCCGGTACGCAGAACGAAAAAGCATACGTAACCATGGCAAGCCAAACAGAGAACCTGCTCACGGTAATTGATGTCGGCAGCGCCAAGACCTGCGTGATTGTGGCCGAGGTGAATGACTATGCCCTGCGCTATCGCGGGCATGGGATATCGGATTCGCGCGGCATGCGGAAGGGCGTGGTTGCCGACCTGGACCGCGCGGTGGATTCCATCGGGAAAGCAGTGGAGGAGGCCGAGAACATGGCGCAGGCCCCGGTGGAGCACGCCATGGTCGGGGTGGCCGGAGCGCATATTCGCGGCGTGAACAGCCATGGAGGCATCAGCCTGGGCCCGCAGTCGCGGGAGATCAGTCGCGAGGACGTGCGCCTGGCGGTGGAGAAGGCGCGCAGCATCGCCATGCCGGAAGATCGCGAGGCGCTGCATCTGCTGCCGCAGGAGTTCATTCTCGATGGCCAGGGCGGGGTGCGTGATCCTGCCGGACTGATGGGACGAAGGCTGGAAGCGCGGGTGCACATGGTAACCGCCAGCGCGACGGCGACCCAGAACGTCGTGACCGCGCTGAACCGCGCGGGCATCCACGTGGACGACACCATTTTCGAAGCTCTGGCCTGCGCCGATTCGGTGCTGCAGACCGACGAGCGCGAACTTGGGGTCTGCCTGGTGGACATCGGAGCAGGCTCGACCGATCTCATCGTCTACTACGAAGGCGTCGTCATTCACACCGGCGCCATCCCGGTGGGCGGCGACCACTTCACCAATGACGTGGGCGTAGGCTTCCGGACACCGGTGCCCGATGCCGAGAACATCAAGAAGATGTTCGGCTGCGCCATCGTGACCCGGATTCCCGAGGTCAACGAAATCGAGGTGCCTTCTGTCGGCGACCGGCCCTCGCGGCTGATGCAGCAACGCATGCTGGGAGAGATTCTGGAGCCGCGCGCCCGGGAACTGATGGAGCTGCTGCGCGATCACCTGCGGCAGGCGGGAGTCTTCGATCTGCTGGGCGCCGGGGTGGTATTCACCGGCGGAGGGTCGCGGCTGAACGGGCTGCTCGAAGTGGGCGAAGACATCCTCCGCCGGGTGGTCCGCCAGGGATACCCGGTACCGATCGCCAAACTGCCTTCGGAGCTGCTGGAGCCGGAGTTCGGAACCGCGATTGGCATGGTGCTGTACGGACATCGGGCACGGCAGGCACGCATGAATCTTGACCGGGGCCTGGGAGCGAAAATCAGGGCGCTGTTCGCCAGGCAAGGGGCGTAAAGCAGATTCGTGAGCAGATGCCCGATATATCTTTTTTGGTATAGTAATGGCTGTCGGATGGGTTGTAGAAACCCTGAATGAAACGGTCGACAATGAAATCGGGTCCCTGCCCGCAGACATGCGGGCGAGACTCGCAGCGATTGCGCAGCTCATCGAGACGAAGGGACTTGAATTTGTGGGACAACCGCACGTACGGCATATCGAGGGGCCGATATGGGAGATGCGCCTGTAAAGGCGGCGCTGGAATCGCTCGTGCTTTCTATGTCACAGCCGGCCAACGTCGCGCGGTTATCGTCCGAGTTTTTGTGAAGAAGACGGAAAAGACGCCGCGGCGTGAAATTGAACTGGCGCTTGCGCGGGCGAAGTCGATTTAATGAGGGAGTAGCAGCAATGACCCGTGTATCGGACATGCATAAGAGATGGTTGAAGGACCCGAAGTACCGCAATGCCTACGCTGCGCTGCAGAAAGAATTCGCTTTGGCCGGAGCGGTAATTGAGGCCCGGAAGCGCGCTGGCCTGACCCAGCAGCAATTAGCGCGAAAGATGGGCACGACCCAACCTGCCGTTGCTCGGCTGGAAAGTGGGACTACCCGTCCGTCGCTGCGCACCCTTGAACGACTGGCCAAAGCTACCGGCTCGCGGCTGCTGATCAGCTTTCAGCCACGCGAGGTAGGTACCAACAGGCAGGTGATCGCCAGCAAGTCCTTCGAGATGTCGCTTTCTTCCCTGGCGGGAGCGGGCGCTCGGGTACACGCGGCGAGAAAGACGGGTTAGACAACTACTTATTCAGCGTTATCAAGGAGCTGAACTCAACTCGTGCGATCGCGTATGCGGTTGCTCACTGGAGTATCCCGATGATTGAAGATTTCAACGACAAGGGCCAGCCGGAAGGCGATATCCGCATTCACTTCAACGAAGAGCTGCTGAACAGCGCCAAGATCAAGGTGATTGGCGTGGGCGGCGGCGGCGGCAATGCCGTCAACCGCATGATCGAGTCGCGACTGGAAGGCGTGGAGTTCGTGGTGGCCAACACCGATCTGCAGGCGCTGAAGGGCTCGCGCGCGCCGGTGAAGATCCAGCTCGGGGTAAAGCTGACGAACGGACTGGGAGCGGGGGCCAATCCGGAAGTCGGACGCAAGGCAGCCCTGGAGGATGCGGACAAGATCATCGAGGCGCTGGAAGGCGCGGACATGGTCTTCATCACCACCGGACTGGGCGGCGGGACCGGCACCGGTGCGGCACCCATCATCGCCTCGCTGGCCAGCGAGATGGGCGCGCTGACGGTGGCCGTCGTCACCAAGCCCTTCGCCTTCGAGGGCAAGCGCCGCCAGAACCAGGCGGAGCGCGGCCTGCAGGAGCTGATCGATTCGGTGGACACGACCGTCGTGATTCCCAACGAGAAGCTGCTGGCCGTGGCCAAGGACGCCGGCTTCTTCGAGTCGTTCCGCGTCGCCGACGACATCCTGCGCCAGGGCGTGCAGGGCATCTCCGACATCATCACCATTCCCGGGATCATCAACCGGGACTTCGCGGATGTGAAGACGATCATGGCGGGAATGGGTTACGCGGTGATGGGAACGGCCACGGCGAAAGGCGACAGCAGGGCTACCGCGGCTGCGCAGGCGGCCATCGCTTCTCCCCTGCTGGAGGCGGGCGCCATCGACGGAGCGCGCGGCATTCTCATCAACATCACCGGATCGAGTTCACTGCGGCTGGCCGAGGTGAACGAGGCCTCGACCATCATCCAGAGCGCCGCGCATGAGGACGCGAACATCATTTTCGGCGCCGTACTGGACGAAAAGATGAAGGACGAGGTGAAGATCACCGTCATCGCGACCGGGTTCAGGGAAGTACGGCCGCAGCGCGATCGTTCGGAAGCGGCGGCGCTGCACGGCGCGCGTGCGGCTTCTGCCGGCGTGCATGGCACCTACGAAATATCGTCCATGCGGGAGACACAGCAGGCAGCCAGGGCTGAAGCCGGCCATGTCGTGGAGCAGCGATCTTCGATGCCGGAAGGGGACCACGCTACGCCTTATGTTCCGGATGAGCTTGACGAAACTGATTCGGAAATCGTGCGGCATGCCGAACCGCTGGAGCAGACCCTACAGCGGCAGAGCGCCGCCCCGGAAGTAATGGATACGGTGAGCAGTAGCGCCGATATCCAATACGATGCCGACGATCTGGAAATCCCGGCATTCCTGCGGAAACGGGCGGAGCGCTGAGAATTCCCGCTGTTACCAGGCGCGATCCAGCAACTCGATCACGTGCTTTACCTCGGCGTTCAGGCCCCGGCGCTTCGCACCGGCTGCAAGCTGCAGCATGCAGCCGACATTCGCCGTGGCTATGATCTCCGGCTCAACGATGGCGACGTACTCCATCTTCTCGTCGAGGATCTTCATCGAGATTTCGTTCTGCACCACGTTATAGACGCCGGCACTGCCGCAGCAGGAGTCGGCGCGCGGCATCTCAATCAGTTCGGCGCCCACGGCTTTGAGCAACTCACGCGGGGGTTTGCGCACGCCCTGGGCATGGGCCAGGTGACAGGGATCGGAGTAGGTGATGCGGCCTGCCAGCCTGCGCCGAGGCTCCCGCAGACCCACGTCGGCGAGGTACTCCGTGACGTCGCGAACTTTGGCGGTGAACTGCCGCGCCCGCTCCGCGTAGTCCGAATCGTGCTCCAGCAGCGCGGCATATTCCTTCATGGTTGCGCCGCAACCGGCGGCATTGGTGACAATGGCGTCGAAGCCTGGACTGAGCATGGCATCGATGTTGCGGCGGGCCTGGGCGCGCGCCTGCTCCAGAAATCCGGCATGAGCGTGCAGGGCGCCGCAGCAGCCCTGCCCCTCGGGAACGCAAACCTCAATGCCGTTCTTCGTGAGCACGCGGATGGTGGCGCGGTTCAGCTCGGCGAAGGCCACGCTACCGATACAGCCGATCAGCAGCGCCACGCGCCCGCGGCGCTCACCCTCGGCCGGAAAGACCTGTCCGAGATCGCGGAAGGAGAATTCGCTTTCGATGCGTGGTGAGAGGGCGTCCAATTCGGCGAGCCCGAGCAGCTTCAGCAGTCCTGCGGCCCGTGCCAGAGCCTGCAATCCCGAGCGCTGGTAGAAGCGCACCAGCTTCGCCGAGCGTGACAACCTGGCGAAAGACGGCAGCACACGCGCATAGAAATGCCGGCGCAGGCCGCGGTGCAGCCATGGCCGGCGGTAGTTCTGCTCGATCTGCGCGCGCGTGCTCTCCAGCAAGGCTCCGTACTGCACCCCGGAGGGACAGGCGGTCTGGCAGTTGAGGCAGCCCAGGCAACGATCGATGTGGGTGACGAAGGAGTCGCCCAGCGCCAGCCGCCCCTCATCCACCTGCAGCATCTGGTAAATGCGGCCGCGCGGCGAGTCCATCTCCGTGCCCAGCGCACGATAGGTGGGGCACTGGTCCAGGCACAGACCGCAGTGCACACATTTGGAGTACAGATCCCAGCCGGGCTTCTCGCCGGGAGCGAAGTTCGAGACCGGATTTTCTACGGTGGGGGTGGCGAAGCTCAGAGCGAGAACCTCCCGCGATTCAGGATGTCCTTCGGATCGAGGGCCTGCTTGACCGCCCGCATGCTATCCACATCTGTGGGCGTTCGCCGGACGCAGGCACGGGCCGCGTCCCCAGGACGCCGCAGGACGGCCATGCTGGAATCGGCCGGCAGGCGCTCACAGAGAGCGGAAGCGGCAGCTACCAGCTCAGCCCGCGGGGAGGCCGGCCACAGGGCAGCCAGCAGATGGCCAACCCCCACTCGTCCGACGGCGGCAACGGCCAGCTGGTTCCCTGCCGCGACGGATTGCAAATCTTCCAGCACCGGCTGCACATCGGCCAGCGCAAGCCACAGCGCCACGAGCAGGCAATCCGGATGCTGCTGCGATACGGTGTGCGGGAAATCTGCGACTGCCCGCCACCGCTCGTCCTCAGCCGTCCCCTCCAGCTCCTGCGAAATCGCCGATCCGAGCTCGGAGCGGTAGCGTGCCAGCACCGCGTCGCTGCCAGTGGCGCGGACATGGAGCGACCATGCCCCGGCGGCGTTGCTGCCCGACAGGGCTGCCGCAGCTTCGGGTGACACCAGCTCCAGGCATATTGGCGAAAGTGGCGAACGCAGCACCAGGTTGCGATAGCTGATGGCTTCAGCCGACGTAGCGAAGCCGGCAATGAAGGTCTTCGTCTGCCGCGGCGCCGGGAACAGTTTGAAGCTGGCTCCGGTGATGATTGCCAGCGTCCCCCAGCTGCCGATGAGCAGCTTCATCATGTCGTAGCCGGCGACGTTCTTCACCACGCGGCCACCGCCCTTGCCCCGGCGGCCATCGCCGGTCACGAACCTGATCCCGATGCAGTAATCGCGAAGGCCACCGTAGGCGTGGCGCAGCGGCCCTGTCACCCCCGTCGCCAGCAGTCCACCCACGGTTGTACGTTCGGGAAGCTGCGGATCTGCGGCGTAGAGCAGCCCGTCTCTGCGGACCATCGACGCGAGTTGCGCGACGGTGCAGCCCGCGCCGACACCGACGGTGAGGTCTCCCGGATCGTAATGCTCAACTTCGGCGAGTCGCGAGGTGTACAGCAGCACGTCGACGGATTCGGGAGCGCTGCCGGTTTGCTGCCAGGTAAATCCTCCGGTGGGAACGACATTCAGGCCGTGCTCATTGGCAAAGCGGAGGATGGCGGCGATCTCTTCGCTGGAGGCCGGCTCAACCGCCAGCGCAGGAATTACGCCGAAGATGCGCGCGCCTTCCAGTCTGGCCGCATCCTCAACAACGTGCCCGGCACCGCAGATATCGCGCAGCTCGCGCGCAAAGCGCACCGCCGTGCCGGCCGTGCTCACATACCCTCCTGCGCCAGCACGGCATTGCGTGACGGGCCGGAGATTTCGCGGCACATACGCGGCACGGGCAGCATCTTCTCCGGATTGAGTATCTGGTTGCCGTTGAAAACGTTGCGCAGGCCGATCATGACGTCAAGCTCCTCGTCGCTGAACAGGTGCGGCATCATGTCGCGCTTTTCCATGCCAACCCCATGTTCGCCGGTGATGGAACCCCCGACATTGATGCAGTACTGAAGGATGTCCTCGCTGGCGGCCAGCACACGCTGGAATTGTCCGGCATCGCGCATGTCAAACAGGATAAGAGGATGCAGGTTGCCGTCGCCCGCATGGAAGACGTTGCCGATGACGAGGTCGTACTTGCGGCCCACATCTCCGATGTGCTGGAGTACGGCAGGAATCTTGCTGCGCGGCACTACGCCGTCCTGCGTGTAATAGGAGGGGCTGACGCGCCCCAGCGCGGCAAAGGCCATCTTGCGGCCCTTCCAGAGCAGCGCGCGCTCTTCTTCATTCCGGGCCCGCCTCACGTCGCGGGCTTTCTGCGCAAGGCAGACCTCGCGCACGGCGATCGCCTGCTCTTCGACCGCCTCGCGCAGTCCTTCCACCTCGATCAGCAAGACCGCGCCGGCATCGAGCGGATAACCGGCATGGCAGAAGGCCTCAATGGTACGCAGGGTCCAGCCATCGAGCATCTCCAGCGCCGCCGGAGTAATGCCCACGGAGGTAATGGCGGAAACGGTGCGTGCGGCGTCGTCCACCGACTCAAAGATGCCCAGCAGTGTCGCCACCTGCTCCGGCTTGCGCAGGAGCCTGACGGTGATTGCGGTGGCGATGCCGATGGTGCCTTCCGAGCCGACGAAAAAGCCAGTGAGGTCGTAGCCTGCGGATTCGGCAGCCTTGCCGCCGAAGTGTACGATCTCGCCGTTCGGCAGCACCACTTCGACTCCCGTCACGTGGTTGACCGTGACGCCGTGCAGCAACGTGTGCGGGCCGCCGGAGTTCTCCGCAACATTGCCGCCGATGGTGCAGGCCTTCTGGCTGGAAGGATCGGGGGCGAAATAGAGGCCGAGATGCGAGACATACTCGGAGAGCTGCAGGTTGACAACGCCGGGCTGCACCACCGCGCGCAGGTTTTCGACGTCGACCTCCAGGATGCGATTCATGCGCGAGAAGGCGATGACGATACCGCCCGCCTGGGAGATGGCGCCGCCGCTCAGACCCGTCCCCGCGCCCCTCGCCACCACAGGGATGCGCGCCGCCGAAGCCGCGCGCATGATGCGGGAAACGTGCTGGGCGGTTTGCGGAAAGACCACGGCGCCGGGCGTGCTCTTGCGGACGCCGCCGTCATACTCGTACAGCATGAGGTCTTCCGGACGATCGAGAACGGCGTCGTGCCCGGCAATCCTGCGTAGGTCGCTGATGACGGCTGGCAGGCTCATGAAAGTATTGCGCCAGTTTAGCACCAGGGAAGGACGGCGCCCCTAGCCTATTATCCGACCAGCGGCGGCGCTCCGGCCGGGGCGCGGAGCGGGTCAGCAGCCAACCGCCTAGGTTGAGGTCTGAATGTAAGCGCGCATCATCTCCGCTTCGCCCGACTTCTCGTCCAGGTGGCAATGAAGCAGGTCGCGCAGCGAAAGAAAGCCAACCAGGGTGTGGCCTTCGCAAACCGGCAGGTGGCGGACACCATGGTCCTGCATGAGGCACATGGCCTCTTCCGAGCTGGCGCCCGGACCTACGGTGCGGATATCGGTGCTCATCACGTCGGCGATGCGGGTGGTGAGCGGGTCACGGCCTTCCGTGACCACCCTTCGCATGATGTCGCGCTCGGAGAAGATGCCGACCAGCCTGGTATCCTCCAGCACCGGCACGGCGCCCACGTTGCGGTCCACCATATAGCTGGCGGCTTCAAATACTGTCTGCGTGGGCTGCACGTAGTGAATGGTGCGATTGCTGATGAGATCCCGGATAGTCGCCATAGGTCCTCCTGTCGTTGCTGAACTGAAGGGGCGCAGCCATCGCCCGTCAGGGCGATCCGTGGATCTCCCGTACCCAGCCGGCGGCTGCAGCACGCAACCCTGCCCGGGAGCGAGGAACGGAGGCGAGTATAGTCCCAAGCCTCCAGAAATGGGAAGCGGAATTGCGTGCCGGGGTTGCAGAAAGTTGTACCGGAAACCGGCTGCTTCGGCCGCTCCGGGCTATGCCTGGGCCTGGGAAGACAGGGCAATGCCGCGGCTGCTATTCTCAATCGTCTGACTCCGGGGCTGAGGACGTCAGACTCCGGAGCCTGAGGACCGGCGAATGGCGAGTGACTTACAGGGCCGTACCGTGGTGGTTTTTGGCGTGGCCAACCGGCGCAGCATCGCCTGGGCGATCGCGCAGCAGATGCAGCAGGCTGGGGCACGCCTTGCCATCACCTATCAGAACGAGCGCCTGAAGCAGGAAGCCGATGAGCTGATCGCCGCGTTGCCCAACTCGCAGGCATTTCAGTGCGACGTATCCCACGACCAGGAGATCGGCCAGCTCTTCCAGCAACTGAAGGAGCGTTACGGCAAGCTCGACGCGCTGGTACACAGCGTGGCATACGCCCCTGCAGAGGAGCTGAAGGGCGAGTTCGTGGACACCACCCGCGAGGGTTTCCGGATCGCGCTGGATGTGAGCGTGTATTCGCTGGTGGCGGTGGCCCGCGCCGCACGCCCGCTGATGAGCGAGGGCGGCAGCATCCTCACCCTGACCTACTACGGTGCGGAAAAGGTCGTGCCCAGGTACAACGTGATGGGGATTGCCAAGGCCGCGCTGGAGGCAAGTGTCCGCTATCTTGCTTACGATCTGGGCAGGAACAGGATCCGGGTGAACGCGATCTCCGCCGGACCGATCAAGACGCTGGCCGCCCGCGGCATCTCCGGTTTCGGCGAAATGCTGAAGCAGCAGGCGGAACGGGCGCCGCTGAAGCGCAATGTCGACGTGAACGAAGTGGCGGCAACGGCAGTCTTCCTCGCCAGCGATGCCGCAGCCGGGATCACCGGCGAGACCCTTTACGTGGATTGCGGGTACAACATCATGGGATTCTGAGGAGCCGTGTTCCGCCTGCCGGACGCGGCATTGACCGGGTCCTGCAGGGCAAGCGCGGCAGAATACACGCCCTGGCCCCAGGCGGATTGCCATGAGCCGGACTCCTGCTTCCGTAATACGCTGGCTGTTCAGTTCCGAGGCCGGCGTCTCCGACCGCCTTCTACCGCGCTGGATTTTCCTGCGCTGCCTCGGCCTCATCTACTTTTCCGCCTTTTACGCGCTCCTGTTTCAGATCTGCGGATTGATCGGCCCTGACGGAATCCTTCCGGCCCGCGAATACCTCGAGGCGGTCGCGCGCCAGTTCGGTGGCAGCCGTTTCTGGTTCGCTCCGACCCTTCTCTGGCTGTCCAGCGGCGGACACATGCTCACCGGCCTCTGCTGGGCGGGAATGATCGCGTCGCTGCTCGTCGTCCTGAATGTGTGGCCGCGAGCAACGCTGCTCGTGTGCCTGGTGTGCTTTCTATCGTTCGTAGCTGCAGCCCAGGATTTCTCCGGCTATCAATCCGATGGCATGTTGCTGGAGGCTGGATTCATTTCCCTGTTCTTTGCGCCGGCGGGCCTGTGGCCGGGCCTCGGCCGAGCCAGCCCGCCTTCCCACGCCAGCCTCTTCCTCCTGCTGTGGGAGTGGTTTCGCATCTATTTCGGGTCGGGAGTGGTGAAGCTTGCCAGTGGAGATCCCGAGTGGCGTAACTTCACCGCCATGGATGAGTACTACCAGAACGGCCCGCTGCCCACGTGGATTGGCTGGTACGTCCAGCACCTGCCGCACTGGTTTCACGCCGTCACCACCGGCGCCACGCTGGTGCTGGAACTGAGCCTGGTTTTCATGATGTTTCTGCCGCGCCGCTGGCGCATTGCGTGCTTCTTCATCGCGACGCTTTGGCAGATCCCGGTGATTCTGACCGCCAATTATACTTTCCTGAACTATCTGGTTCTGGTGCTGGGATTTCTGCTGCTCGATGATGCGTTCCTGGCGCGGGTGGTGCCGGGAGGATGGAGGCATGTGCTGAGGGAGCCGGCGGCTCCGGCCGAAAAGCCAGGAAGCGAGCCGCAAAGTCCGGCCGACGAGGGCGCAACCCCAGCTCCCCCGCCGCACCCGGTTGCGGCATTCAGGCTTGCCCTGACCAGCGTGGTGCTGTTGTGGATTTTTTATGCCACGACCGCCCAGCTGATCTGGATGCTCGTTCCCGGGTTTCCCTTACCCCGTTCACCGGTGGCCGCGCTGGAACCGTTCCGCATCGCCAACCGCTATGGTCTGTTCGCCGTGATGACGCGGGGCCGCTATGAAGTCGAGTTTCAGGGCTCCGAGGACGGAGAGAACTGGGTTGCCTATCCCTTCCGCTACAAGCCGCAGGATCTCCGGCAAAGACCGCGCATCTACGCGCCCTATCAGCCGCGCTTCGACTGGAACCTGTGGTTTGCGTCCCTGGGATCGTGGCGCGAGAACCTGCTTGTGCCCAGCACCGAGGAGCGCCTGCTGGCGGGAGCGCCGGATGTACTGGCGCTGTTTGCGGGAAATCCTTTTCCGCACGCGCCGCCGAAGCAGGTCAGGGCGGTCCTGTGGCAATACTGGTTTACCAGCCGGCCGGAAAAACGGGCCACCGGGATGTGGTGGAGGCGGGAGCTGATCGGGCTGTACGCGCCCGTGCTGGAGCGGGAACCCGATGGACGGATGATCGTGGTGCAGTGGCCGGAGTCCCTGCCGCGGCGGGAGTGAGCGCGTCTCCCGGCCCGTATGCTAGCGTTGATCCACACGCGTGATGAAAGCTGCCATTGCTGTTGCCGTCGTCATTGTCCTGCTGGTCGGCGCCTTCCTGTTCCTTAATCCGGGCGGGTATCTGGTGGTCAACAGTCCGGAGAAGTCCGACGCGATTGTGGTGCTGGCGGGCGATGCGGCCGATGCGCGGTACTGGCGGGGCCTGGAGCTGCTTCGCGCCGGCTACGCACAACATGTTCTGGTCGATGCCACGATGGGAATCACCTATGGCCACTCCTATGCCGATCTTGCCGCGGAGTTTGTGGCGCGGACGGCCGGACAGGAGGCATCGCAGGTGAGCGTCTGTCCGGTCGCAGGGGATTCGACGAAGGACGAGGCGCAGCAGGTGAACAGCTGCCTGCAGCGTCTCGAACCGCCGCCCCGCTCCGTGATCGTGGCCACCGACGACTATCACACCCGGCGCGCGCTCTCCATCTTCCGTAAGGAGCTGCCGCAATATCGCTGGACCGCCGCCGCCGCTCACAATACCTTCTTTTTTGGCCAGCCCTGGTGGAAAAACCGCGAGTGGGCGAAGACTTTCCTCATGGAGTGGCAGAAGCTGCTGTGGTGGGAGCTGATCGACCGCTGGCGAAAATGATACGCCCGGCGGCGAACCGTGCTCCGCCTCTGCCGGACATCCCGGATCTGCCTCTACTCATCCAGAGGGACTGGGATCCCGAGGGCCGTATGCCGCGCGCCAAAGCCGCGAAGCGAGGCAAGACCAGACGATGGTCGGCTTCCGTCAGCACTGCTTCCACCTATCCCCCCGAAGGATTGTTCAACAGAAGCGCGGCCACCATCGCACGGACGCTCGCTTCGAAGAAAGTCTCGCCGAAGGGGCCGGGATCCGGAATGCGCATGCTGACCTTCTACATCAACCGCGCCGGACATAACCTGAGCGCGACCCGCCGGGCGGAACTGGAAAAGGCAAAGGTCCTGCTGCGAAAGCGCGTGGCGCAGCATAAGAAACGGCAGGCGAGAAGGGGCGGCAGCCAGGCGGGCTGACCTTCCCTGCACGACACTGCGGCCGGAATCCCCTAAAATTCCTTGCGCCCGATGGCAATCGGCGAGAGAATTCCAGCGCCTGGTTTCCCAGCCGAACCTCATCGGGGACCCCTATGCAGCCAGAAATGCGCCTGGAAGATTGTTCCGCCTCCGCGGCAGCTCCCGTAGCCGTGCAGGCACGCTGGAAGCCTGCAACGAAGATCGCCTTCCGCTTCTTCTTCGCCTATATCCTGCTGTACAGCGCATATGTTCCGCTGCACGTACTGCCCTTCCCGCCATTCCGGCAGATCAGCGCCCTGCATGACCGGCTGTCAAGCCGAAGCGTTCACCTGATGAGCCAGCGGGTCCTGCATCTGACGCACGACTTCTCCACCGATTACCTGAACGCCAGCGGAGACAGCAAGGACACGACGTTCATCTGGGTTGAAGCCTTGTGCGACCTGGTGCTGGCGATGGTGGCGACGGTGATATGGTCGCTGCTCGACCGGCGCCGCTCCAATTACCAGTGGCTACACAAGTGGCTGGTGGTTTATCTGCGTTTCGTGCTGGCAGCTACCATGATTCCCTACGGTATGCTCAAGCTCCTTCCCGTGCAGTTCCAGCCTCTCTCGCTTGCGAAGCTGCTGCAGACGTATGGCGACTCTTCCCCCGCCGGGCTGATGTGGACGTACATGGGATACTCGCGGGCCTACAGCATGTTTGGCGGAGCGACCGAATTACTGGCCGGAGTCCTGCTGGTAGTGCCGCAACTGGCCACGCTGGGGGCGCTGGTCTGCCTCGCCGTAATGACCAACGTCTTCGTGTTGAACCTCAGCTACGACGTTACGGTCAAGCTCGGCTCAATGCACCTTTTGCTCATGACTGGCTTCATCCTTTTGCCTGATGCGGGAAGGATGCTGGACTTCTTCGTCCGGCATCGCACAACCCGATTGACGCCGATGCAGCCGCTTTTCAACCGCCGCCCCTGGCTGGAGCGGGCCGCCTTTGCGGTGCAGATTATCTTCGGACTGATGCTGCTGACCTACAACTTCCATCGCGCTTACCAGAAGACGGAGATGCTAGAGTCAGGGAAAAATATCCCGTTAAGGGGCATCTGGTCGGTGGACCAGTTCCAGTTCGATGCACAGGTCAGGCCGCCATTGCTCAGCGATCAACTACGCTGGCGGCGGCTTGTTATTGATTCGGCGCACGATGCCGTTGTGCAGCAGATGACAGGCGACCTGCAATACTTCCCGGCGCAGGTTAACCCGCAAACCAGGGTACTCGCGATCAGCCGCGGCGGTACCGTGATTGGCGCATTCCACTACAACGATTCCGTTCCCGGCCTGCTGCTGCTGAGCGGAATCATGGACCATCATCCGGTGGACATCAGGCTGCACCGAGAAGACGAATCGAAATTTCTCCTCAACAGCCGCGGATTTCACTGGATCCAGGACTCCGCTGTCTACCAGTAACGAGGGCGCCCCGGGAGCGGGCGCGGGATGGATGTATTTACACTCCAGTCCCGGTAGGCACCTTCGGTTCCGAAGGATGCGACTTCTCGGCGATGGAGGCGCGATAAAAGGCTTCCTTCCACAGACTGGTGGGCGGCACAAAGTAGACGCGCACGGCGGCCAGCGAGGCGGCCATGAGCACGACAAAGGTGCGGACGGGAGAAGTAAGCCGCTTCAGGGTTGAGCCATCGGGCACGACGGCGTCCAGTGCCGCCAGGCCATAGAACAGGCCCTGTCCCCACGCTGCCGCCGCCCGCCAGTACGGTGGCAGGCCAATCGTCGCCAGCGCCACCGCGATCATGCAATAGGGTATGACGATGCGCCCGTACTTGGCGGAGAGGAAGTGCAGCCGCATGCGGTTCCTGGAGCTCAGCAGCTCGGGCATGATCTTCAGCATCTGGTACAGACCGGCCTGCAGGCGCACCTTGCGCCGGAACTCGGAGTGCAGCGCGGTGGGGAAGTCATACATTGTGGCAGTAGGCTCGTAGAGGATGCGATAGCCCTGAAAGAAGGCCTTCAGCGGGACATAAACGTCGTCCAGCAGGGTGCCCGGCGGAAGCGGAACCCAGAGCGAGCGCCGCATGGCGGTGAAGGCGCCGCTGGTGCCGAAGGTCGAGTCGATGCGCGTCAGGCGCAGACGAATCCAGTGCTCGTATCGCCAGTAGAGGCTGGTGGTCGCTTCTTCCAGGGTCTCTCCCCGCACGATGATGGTCTGCGGGCTGACGGCGCCAACCCTGGGATCGCCAAAGCAGGCGATGACATTGCGCAGGCAGTCGGGATCGAGCGTCTGGCGGACGTCGTTGAGCACGAGGATTTCGCCGGAGATCAGTGGCACGCCTGCGTTCAGCGCAGCCGCCTTGCCACCGCGCGGGACGCGCAGGAACTTCACACCTTGCCCGGCAAAGCTGCGCGCGATCTCCTCCGTGCAGTCCGTCGAACCGTCAGAGATCACGAGGATTTCCATCAGCTCGCGGGGATAGTTCTGGGCGAAGATGGTCCTCAGTTTGCGTTCCAGAAATTTTTCGCCGTTGTAAACCGCGATGACGAACGACACCGTGCGCAGTTTGCCGTCCTTGCGCACCGGATTGCTGGCGCGCCGGGCCAGCCAGTCGAGCAGCAGGGGATAGCCGAACAGCGCGTAGAACGCCACCACGCAGGCCAGCACAAACACCGCGATCGAGATGGTCTGGGCCGTGGCTGGCATGATCAGCTAACAAGATACAGGATTGTCCTGCGAGCTCCTACGTCCGGGTAGCGGATTCCGGGCGGTGATCGTGTTCGACTGAGAGCACATTGAGTGCGGACGTGTCAGTGATCTTGCCGCGATATAATAGGAAGTTTTGCAGCAGCGTCCAGTTCTGAGCAGAAGCTCTGTGGAAGGAAGATATGCCGACCGATGTCGTCATGCCCCAGATGGGGGAATCGATTTTCGAAGGAACGATCACCAAATGGTTGAAGAAGCCGGGCGAGAAGGTGCAGCGCGACGAGCCGCTGTTCGAAATTTCCACCGACAAAGTTGACGCCGAGATTCCCGCGCCCGCCTCGGGCACGTTGCAGGACATCAAGGTGCAGGCCGGTGCGACAGTGCAGGTGAACACCGTGGTCGGCACTATCGCCGCCGAAGGTGAAGCGGCCAGCGCTGCGCCTTCCGTAGCCACGGCGCAGCCGTCGAAGACCGCCGCACCTGCTGCGCCTGCCCAGCCGGCGAAGGCCGGAGGGGATGGCGCCGGTGCCACCCAGACGCAAGCTGCGCAACCTCCCAGCGGAGAAGAGCCAAAGCAGCCCCAGGCAGTTTCCGCCGGTCTTTCGGCTGATGAGAAGGAAGGCCTGCGGAGACAGCAACAGGGCAAGGTCGCCGAATTTACCGAGGCCGGCGAGCAGGAGCGCATTCGTTCCAGTCCGCTCGTCCGCCGCATGGCCAGAGAAAACAATGTCGATCTGACCAAGGTCTCAGGCACGGGTCTCGGCGGACGCATCACCAAAGATGACATCGAGGCCTTCATTGCGAAGCATGGAGCAGGCGCGCCCGCCGCGGCTCCTTCCGCCGCTCCAGCTCCGTCCTGGGCTCCATCTGCGCCGGCGGCTCCGGCTGCGCCTTCCGAAGCTGCTGCTCCGGCGATGCCCCCGGTCACCACGCCATTGCAGCCGGTCGGCGGCGTGACGCCCGGCGATGTCGTGCCCATGTCGGTAATGCGCAAGAAAATTGCCGAGCACATGGTGCTCTCGAAGCGCACCAGCGCTCATGTGCACGGCGTCTTTGAAGTGGACGTGACGCGGATCGTGCGTTTGCGTGAGAGCATGAAGGGCAGGTTCGAGCAGGCCACCGGAAACAAGCTCACCTACACGCCCTTCTTCGCGCGCGCGGTGATTCACGCCATCCGCAAGTGGCCCATCATCAATTCGTCGGTGGAAGGGGAGAACATCCACTATCATCCGACCATCAATCTTGGGATCGCTGTCGCGCTGGATTGGGGGCTGATTGTTCCGGTGGTGAAGAACGCCGAGGAGCGCAGCTTCGTTGGCCTGCAGCGCGCCATCAGCGACCTGGGCGAGCGCGCCCGCACCAAGAAGCTGAAGCCCGAGGAGGTGCAGGGCGGTACGTTTACTATCACCAATCCCGGCACCTTCGGCGCCCAGTTCGGGCTGCCGATTATCAACCAGCCGCAGGTGGCGATCATGGGGGTCGGGGGAATCACGAAGAAGCCGGTAGTGGTGACCGACCGCGACGGCAACGATTCCATCGCCGTGCGCTCGATGGTGCACCTGAGCATCGGCTACGATCACCGGGTCGTCGACGGCGCCGTCGCCGACCAGTTCATGGCCGAAGTAAAGAAATTCCTGGAGGGCTGGAACGAGGCGCTGTTGTAGCAGGCTCTCGGTAGCTATGAACGCCGGCTTTGTTGGCATTGGCAGCATGGGAGGCATGCTGGTGCGGGCGCTGTTGCGCTCCGGCGCGCTTGCACCCGGGAACGTTTGGGCAGCGAATCGCTCCCAGGACAAGCTGAAAGCGCTGGCCGCCGAATTTCCCGGCGTCCATGTCGCGGGGGTACGCGAGCTTGCCGCCAATTGCAATCTGATTGTTCTCTGCCTCAAGCCCGGAGATGCAAGCGACGTGCTGGCCGAGATGCCCGTCGAGCTTCATCCCGGACAGTTGCTGGTCACGACGGCCAGCCAGATTCCACTCCGGGCTCTCGAGGATCGCGTGCCCTGCCGCGTGGCCAAGCTCATCCCCTCCACCACACAGGAGATCGGTGCAGGGGTCGCTTTGCTGATGTGCGGCTCTCGTACCACTGCCGATGATCACAAGCTGCTTGAGGGCCTGCTGGGACGCATCAGTCATCCCATCGTGATTGAAGAGTCGCTGTCCCGGCCGGCCATCGGACTGGCTTCCGGCGGTCCCGCGTTTGTGGCTTACCTGCTGCAGTCGATGGCGGAGGCAGCCGCACGCAGCAATCCCGACTGTCCGCCCGATCTGGCTCTCAGCCTCATACAGGAAACGGCCACGGCCACATTGCGGCTCATGACAGACGCCAACATGAAGCCGGAGGACATCATCCGGAGGGTCGCCCTCCCTGGCGGCAGGACCGCTCTCGGAATCGAAGCTTTATCGCGTTACGTGCCGCAGGCGTGGCAGGCAGTATTCAGTGACCCCAGCCTGTAATAAGAATCGGTCATTCCAGCCGGTTGATGATGGAGGCGACATATCCCGCACCGAAGCCGTTATCGATGTTGACCACGGTAACGTTGGAGGCGCAGGAGTTCAGCATGCCCAGCAGGGCGGCGATGCCGTTGTAGGAGGCGCCATAGCCTACGCTGGTGGGCACGGCGATGACGGGCACCCCAACCAGGCCTCCAACCACACTGGGCAGAGCGCCTTCCATTCCCGCGCAGACAATGATGACGCGGGCCCGGGCGAGCAGATCGCGGCGGGCGAACAGGCGATGTATGCCCGCCACGCCGACATCGTAAACATGCTGCACTTCGTTGCCCATGATCTGCGCGGTCACAAGCGCCTCCTCGGCAACCGGGATGTCGCTGGTGCCGGCCGAGACCACGGCAATCGTGCCTTTGCCATAAACGTTTTCGTCCACAGTCAGAGTGATGGCACGGGCCAGCTCGTGAAATTCAGCTTTGCGGAACTTGCGCCTGACGGCGCGGACCTGCCCGGGCGAAACGCGCGTGGCCAGCACGTTGTTGCCGCGCCGGGCGAGGCGGGTGAATATCTGCGCCAGCTGTTCCGGGGCCTTGCCTGGACCGAAGACAACTTCCGGCAGGCCCACGCGCAGCGTACGATGATGGTCCACGTTGGCGAAGCCGAGGTCCTCGAAGGGAAGATGCCGCAGCTTCTGCACCGCTTCCTCGGAGGAAAGCTTGCCGCGCCTCACTTCATCGAACAGTTTTTTCAGCTTCCTCGCGTCCATTTGGGCAGTCAGGGTGCGGCTGAGCCGCAGGCAAGGGCCGGGAGTGGGAGAGCCGGGGAATTACGCCACCAGCAGCCGCCGCGGCTGGCGATACGCTGCACCAGTCCAAAGTATAGCTTCGCAGCCTCGGCCGGCTGGGGCGGCCTGCGGAACAGCGATCGCAATGTGCGCCTGGTGAGCCGCCCCGAGATGTATGCATCGTAGAGTTCAGTGCCCAGCATCAGGCCGAGCTCCCGGGTGACAAAGGCGAAGCGAGGGCCGCTGTAGTGCAGCGCGTTTTCGATCAGGCGAGGCGCCGGCCCGTACTGGTCGCGGTGCAGTTCGTAATCCTTGTGCAGCAGAAGAAAGTCAATCATCTCAAGGTATTCGCGGTAGGTATAAAGGCTGCAATACTCCACAAGTTCAGGGGGTTCGGAATAGAGCGAGTAGTAATCGGCCTCGCGCACCGGCGGGCGCGCGGGGTAGAGCAGGCGCGATCCCAGATACAGCAGGGCTTCGTCCAGCACGCGAGAATAGAAGAGATCGGCCTCGTTGGCTGCCGCCCGCGCGCACTGTGCTACCCGAAGGCGTCCCTGGCAGGCTAGGAGAACGAATTGCGACGCCAACTCCGCGCTGCGGCGCATGTTCAGGCGCGCGGCAAGAATCGCGTGTAACGCGGGTACGTAGCAGCAGCCGTGTTCGCAAAGGTCCTCCAGCGTGCAATCCACTTCTCTGGGCTGCGCACCTTTACACACCAGCAGTTTGCGGAAGCTCTGCTCAGAGCGCCGGCTGTAAATCTCCGGCAACAGGTCCACAATGGCCTCTCCTGAACGGCCGGCCGCCCTGTACTTGTCGATGCCGAGGAAGCGGAGCAGCGCGTCGATGAGGTTGTAAAAGACCGGGGCAAGATCGTCAGGGGTGGCACGCTCGCAACGCCAGCGTTCCAGATAGAGGCGGTAGCTCTCATATTTTTCCAACGGCGTCGCATTGAAGACGCAGATGGCGTTCTCCTCCACAGGGACCGCCTCCACCGGAGCCTTACGTTCGCCGGCAGCCTTCCAGTAGAGCTGGTCGAGGTTCTGCAGGACCGTGAGCACGCGTTCGCGCGGCAACACCGACGTGAGCTCGGCCGGCAGGTGCGAAGGCGCCAGGTGGGACTCGCCGAACAGAACCACGATCTGCGCCTCGGGATGCCGCGCCCGAATGCCGGCAATTTTCCGCGCGGCATGACGGTCGCGCACGGAAATTCTTCGCATGTCCTCACGAGGCATGCAGTCGAGAGCGTAGACCGGCGCGGCATGGGCGCGCGCGCTTTGCAGAAGCTCGTAAAACGGCGTCCAGTCGTACTGCCAGTCGAGGTCGTAGCGGATGCGCTCGCGCAGCTCCTGCTCGTCGATTTCGCCGCGGAGCCATTCGTCCAGGATCTGCTGGTCGCGGGCAAACACCGCCTCGACGCCCAGCGCCAGCGGCCGGCCTCCGTCAGCGGACCGGCCGGCGATGAGGCGAGCGCAAAAACGCTGGCAGCTCGCCAGGGCGTGATAGTCGCCAACCAGAAGGATGTCGGCCGTAGCGAGCGCCTGCTGCAACTGCGAAGCGCCCAGCACCGAGTGGTACGATGGATAGGCTTCGCTGAACTCCCGCAGATATCTGGGACGGCGATTGCGATCAGTGGCGCGAATCTCGCGTTCCACCTTCACCAGGGCATCGAGTTGAGCGGCACTTCGCCGGAAGCGCAGTGTGGTTGTTGTGGCCATTCCCGATCGATCTGCAGGAAGCCGAATTCAGCTACTCTCGCCGGGGGGGCGGCGGCGGCGCATATAGCTTAGATGACTGCTTTGACCAACGTGGCTCCCCGCCGGCTGACGGTCGCCATCACCGGGGCGAGCGGCTCGATCCTTCCCAAGCACCTGCTGGATGCGCTGGAGCGGGATGAGCGGGTGGAAACGGTCAACCTTATCGTCTCCGACGGCGGGCTTAGAGTGATGGCCGAGGAGCTGGGTCTCACGGGCCGGAGCGAGCTGGTAAGCAAGCTGCTGGGGCGCCCGCCAGTCAAGATCCAGCAGCAGAATAACAACGACATCGGCGCTAACGTGGCCAGCGGATCGTACATAACCGAGGCCATGATCGTGCTGCCGTGCAGTGTGGGGACGCTGGCGCGGATCGCGCATGGCATGGCTATCCACCTGATCGAGCGTGCCGCCGACGTTTGCCTGAAGGAGAGCCGGCCGCTGGTGCTGTGCGTGCGCGAGACGCCGTTCAACCGCATCCATCTGCGCAACATGACGCTGGCGGTGGAAGCGGGCGCGACCATCTTCCCCGTGATTCCGGCGTTCTATTTTCATCCGGCATCGACGGACGATATCGCGCGCGAATTCGTCAACCGCGTGCTGGCGCATGTGGGCCTGCCGCAGGCAGGAGCGTATCAGTGGAAGGCGGAGTAGAAGAAAGCTTCAAAGAGCCCGGCGCCGCCGAGCTTCTCGGTATCCAGCAGCTCACATACGCTATTTTTTGCCAGATACATAAGTCCCGCTGACAACGCCTTGCACCCAATCTTCAACAAATTAAGGGAATGAGGAAGGGTGGTTTGCAGCCACGCGAGCACAGCATGGTCAATCCAGCGCAAACCGAAAGGGAACCTTAGGCTATGAAGAGACTTCTGATATTGGCGGCGATGCTGGTCCTGAGCGCCGGCGTTCTTCTGGCGCAGTCCAGCAGCTCGACACAGAGCAACAGCCAGCCGAGTGGAATGGCGGCGGCGCAGAGTGGCGGCGCGCCGTCACAGGACACCGGTGCGACGAACTCAGGCCAGTCGCAGAGTGGCAACAGCTCGATGCAGTCGGGCAACTCGCAAAACCCTGACAACTCAGCGCAGTCGGGCAACTCATCGGCGAACACGACGAGCAGGTCAGACCGTTACGGCAACCAACCGAGTGGAATCGCCACATCTGAAAGCGGCGGCGCTCCCTCGCATGACACCGGCTCGGTCAACCACAGCAAGAAAAAGCACCAGAAGCAGAACGGCAACACCAGCTCCAGCGGCAACGGCACGGAAACCACGAATCCAAACCCGCAGTAGTACCGGGGTAATGCCGTACGCGGACTTTGAACGGTACAGGCGGCTGCGAGCCGCCTGTTTTGTTTGGCCGAAGCTGTTTGATGAGGCCGTTTGCGGCACGGCTGAAGCCGTGCCCTTTCAAAGCGGCATTGCAGAACGCTAATGCTGGCCCGCTGCCTGCATGGCTGCCGGCGACTGCCTACTTCCTCACCATCAGCGCGTCTTCGATCCCCAGTGTGCAGTCGGGGTTGACGTTCTGGATGAAGATGTCGTTCTCGCCGTTGCGATCGTCTTCCCATGTGAGCGCTGCCAGTCCGGACGACGCCAGTCCGGCGGCGAGGCGCGACTTGTCGGCGGAAGCCGTTGACACCGGAAACTGCGCGCATACCGCGCCGCCGTTTCCATCCAGCTTGATGGCCTGGATGGTCCCTTGTCCGAAGCCCGGCGAATCGACCCAGAAGACCAGGGCGCCGGTGCCGATCTGCACGTTCTCCACCCAGATTTCGGAATCGGGGCCCAGCGGCACGATAGTCAGGCCAGTGTCGGTCCACTGGCGCACGCCGGCGGAATTGAACTTCTGTCCCCACACGCCGGCCTCGCTCTGCAGCGAATTCTGCTCCGTCCAGAAGAGGAAGGTCTCCTGCGTCGAAGGATTCCACGAGACTGACGGGCTGACGCGCACACGGGAGCTGTTGAGCGATCCCACGGAGCCGTTGTGGCCGAAGGCTTCGGTGCCGTCCGCCAGGATGTGCTGGGCATAGACCTGCAGGCTGGGGCTGTTGCTGTACCACGAGAACACCGCGCCGCCGCTGCCGTCAGGAGTGAAGTAGGGGAACTCGCCGAACTGCAGCGAGCCGCCGTCGAAGACATGCACGTGTCCCGAGCCCCACATCAACTGGCCCGTGGGAGAAATTTTGTTGGCGTAAAGATAGTTGTTGCTGCCGAAGCCGTGATTGCGCACCCAGGAGACGATCACCGATCCGTTATCCGCCGCGTGCAGATCGGCCAGCAGGTAGGTGTAGCCGGACTCCTGCAGGGTGATGCCGTACTGGAAGGCGTTCGTGCCGATCCACACCGGCTTGCCGTCGGGAGTGAGCTTCTGCAGGACAACGCCGTTGTCGGTGGACCATGCGACAACGACGTAGCCGTCGCTGGTGACGGTGATTTTGGGCGCAAAGTGCGAGCCGGGATCGTGGGTGAGCGCCACGCCATTGGGCCCCCAGAGCGGCTGTCCCGAGGCATTCATTTTGGCGGCGGTCACCTGCGGATTGTCGGGATAGACGCGGTCGTCAAGGAACGCCAGCAAGGCGTTGCCCTGGCCATCGATGGCAAGGCCGTAGTCTTCGGTGGAGCTGAGGGTGAGCCGCGCGACCTGCACCCCGTCGTGCGGAAACTGCTCCACACCGTTGGCGTTCAGGAGCTGATAGTAAACGTCGTAGCCCTGCGGCGGGGGATCGTTGGGATTGTTGTTGAACCAGCTCACATACCAGGAGTTGTTCGGCAGGGGCAGCAGCTTGGGCTGCACCTGATCGGCGCCGGGAATGTTGGACAGAGCGAGGTTCTGCGAAGGATCGGAGGACCACTGGGCCCACGCACTGGTGGCCAGCGCGATGCCCAGCAGCACAATACGTACGCTGGCGCGAGTAGCGGATTTCATTGCGTGCTCCTTACAGGCCTCTGGGGGAATGCAGGAATTCTAATCCCGCAGCGCCACTGTGTCGCCCCGGCACAAGCTCAACGGCAAAAGGCTGGCCGGAGGCGCATGTTCCCCAGGGGACGAGGGACACTAGTTGCGACAATGTGAACGAAGACCCGGCGGAGAGCCGGCAAATCCGGGCTACGCCTGCACCTGCGGCATCACCGGCTGCGGGGCCGGTTCACAGCCGGGAAGATTGCCGCTCGCGATGCAGGCGGGCGTGACGCGCCGATCGCGGGCTTTTGGCCCGCGCTTGCGTATCAGCAGCACGCGAATGCGCTCCAGCAGCTCCATAGGAGCCAGTTCGCCTTTGGGCAGCCAGACGTCGGCAAGGTGCTCCTCGGTGCAGCAGTTCACGCATCCGGAAAACAGCAGCGCGGGCGTTCCGGGGGAAATGGTTTTCAGTTGGTCAATGAGTTTTGCGCCACTGAGTTTGGGCATCATCAGGTCGGAAAGCACCAGGTCGATGCCTCCATGTTTCATCACTTCAATGGCACATTCGGGGTCGGAGCAAGTGAGCACGCGATAGCCGCGTGTCTCGAGTAGGACTTTACGAACGGAGAGAGAGCGTTCGTCGTCGTCGACACAGAGAATGGTACGTTTCGGTTTCATTTACCTCCACCGAGCTTTCTCTGGAAGGGCTGCGCAGCCGCATCCGGGCAAACCAGGAAAACCGGAGGCGGGCGGTGTCAGCGAATTAGTTTTTCTTGGTACGCCAGAGAGTAGCGCGTTCCGGATAGTACGACCCTGGGGCGCGTGAAACAAGTATTGCGAAGGTCAAATGCAAAAAATATTTTTTGACGCGAGCCGCATCCGGAACCGCACATCCCATGGTGATGTTTCTTTCGGGGGTCGCTGCAAAACGCAGGCTGGAGGCGGCTTTTCCACGCGCACAGGATATCCTCAGAATTGTCACATCGTAACTTCTCCGTTAATCACCTGCACCACGTTACCTCCGACGCGCACATTGCTGATCGTGTCGTCGGACCTGGAAGCGCGGACATGAAGGAAACTCGGACGTCGCGTCTCGATGCCTTGCTCGATCAGGCCTTGCTCATCCGGCGCGAGTACGCCGTGCTTTACCGCCCAAGCCGTGCAGCATCCCGCCGCCGAACCGGTCGCAGGGTCCTCGCCGTTGTAGAAGATCATGCGCGCGTGCAGCGTCGCGTTCGAGTTAACGGTCTCGCGACAGACAAAGTAGAAGAACGCCGGACTGCCGATGGTCGCAAGATAGGGCGCCATCTGGTTCCAGCCGATGCTCAGCTTGTGCAGTGCCTCCAGAGAGCGGAAGGGAACGATCGTGAACGCCATCCCCGTCGAGACGGTTTGAATCGGAAGGCTCTCGTCGAGTTGCGACACCGGAATGCCGAGCACGCCGGCGACAACATCATGCGGACGCGTGGGGCCGAACTGTGGCTCGGCCTGTCGCATCTCGCCAAAGAGCAGCCCATCGCGCTGCTCGAAATGTACTGGAATCTTCCCAACTTTGAGGTCCAGCACAACTTCGCTGGCGCGCGACTGTTGCTGCAAGTACCACGCTGTACCCAGGGTCGGATGCCCCGCAAACGGCAGCTCTTCGTTCACGGTGAAGATCCGCACCTTATGCCCTTCGGCGCGTTCCGTT